>JBAQXX010000074.1:0-12157 GCA_049299735.1 Methanothrix sp.
GCCATCATTCAGGCGGCACTGCACGGCATAAGCATTGAGGGAGCAACGCTTTACTGCACCCACCAGCCCTGCATCCTCTGCGCCAAGATGATGATCAATGCCCGGGTGATAAAGGTGGTCTACCGGCAGAGCTACCCGGATGGCACCGCACTGGATTTCTTGCAGCAGGCAGGAATTGAGGTGGCAAGAGTGAATGGAAATATTTTGTGAAAATCGAAGATCCTTTTAAACAGACGGACCGTGCGAGACACTGTCTGAAAGAATAAATTTTATTATTAACGTTCGCATCTTTGCAGTGAGGTCAGCTAACTGTCAACATAAAGGATTTGTACCGGAGATCCTCACTGCGAGTATGTCATTGAGTTCAAGCAGCAGCCGGCCAAAGGCAGTCAGATCTGTTAAAATTTAGCTTCTATGTTGTACTCAATCGTCTATATGATTCTCGAACTGCTTAGAAGTTGCTATGGCCTGGAAGGAAATAAGTGCAATATGTCTCATCTCGATTGCGATCATTTTGGCTCTGCCAACGGTCAGCGCATCGAAAGCCACCCTCTCGGAATTGAAGTCCGCAATATCGTCTTTCGATGACCCCGGCATGGACACTCAGGATCTGGCCTTCTATCTGGCAACCCATGACTTCGATGCGAAACCCAAAAGCGGCTATGTAGAGGTCGGCTTAGGGGGCCGTATCTGCATTCTCAATCCCAATGGTTCGGCTCCTGGACTCTGCTCCATCTCCATCTGAAGACGCTGCCGGTTTGCCGGCACAATCGAGGGCCGCCTTCCAGGCCGCACCCTCCTCCTTTTTGGCCAGCCAAGTACTCTGTGGTCGTCCAGAGAATCATCTATCTGGTGATAAAGTTGCAGCAGGACACAAGAATGGCTTCATCATTGCCGGTCTTCGCACGAGAAATATGCATATTGCAGGGACCGATAGCCCCCGGATTTCGGGGCGGAAGATGGTAGCTAAGGGGGCCCAAGCCAAGAATCGTTGGCCCTGGTTTTTGGCAAGAGCCAATCATGCTTTCTCTTCTGCATGGAAACGATTTAGTAATCCCTGAGAGATCAGTTAGAATCATGTTCGGACCTAAATCTCATCTCACCTCTCGCAATAACCATCTCTTTCTCGAAGACGTTGACTGCGTTGCCCTCGCCCAGCAGCAGGGCACCCCTCTTTATGTCACCTCCGAAAAGAGGCTGCGCGAGAACATTCACGCCTACCACCACGCTTTTCCCGATGCGGACAAGTACTTCGCAGTAAAGGCCAATGGAAACCTCACATTGCTGCGCATCGCCGCTCAGGAGGGTATGGGCGCGGACGTATTCTCAGCAGGAGAGCTTTCCGTGGTGCGCATGGCCGGCATTCCCCGGGAAAAGATCCTCTACAATGGCAACTCCAAGAGCGAGAAGGATCACGAGATGGCCATTCAGGCGAATGTCCGCATGTCCGTGGACTCGCGCGAGGAGCTGGAGCATCTCGCAAAGACCGCGAAGCGAATGGGGCGCGAGGCAGAGATCCTCTTCCGGGTGAATCCCGATGTCTCCCCCAAGACCCATCCCAAGATCGCCACAGGCCTTCGTTCTTCCAAGTTCGGCATTCCTGCGGAGCAGGTGGCTGAGACCTACCGGATGGCAATGGGCCTGGAGGGGGTAAAGCCCGTAGGCCTGCACTGCCACATCGGCTCGCAGATATTGGACACGGCTCCCTTTGCCGAGGCAGCGGGCAAGATGATGGACATCGCTGCTGCGGTCGCGGCCGCAGGCGGCGAGGTGCAGAGAATCGACCTGGGCGGGGGCCTGGGCATACAGTACCATCCCGACCAGCCGGCGCCAACTCCCGCCGACCTGGCGGGGGCGATATTGCCCATATTCCAGGACCGCAGCCGCGCCCTGGGCATCTCGCCCAAGCTCATCTTAGAGCCGGGCCGCAGCATCGTAGCCGATACCACTGTCATGCTCACAACGGTCAACGTGGTCAAGAGGGCACATGTCAATTTCGTGGCTGTGGATGCCGGCTTCAACGTCCTGGCGCGGCCCATGCTCTATGACTCTTACCATCATGTCATCGTAGCCAGCCGCGCCGGCGCTCCGGCGCAGGAGACCTACACCGTGGTGGGGCCCATCTGCGAGACAGGAGATGTGCTGGCCAAAGACCGGTTGCTGCCAGCTCTGGCGCGCGGCGACGTTCTGGCCTTTCTGGATGCGGGAGCCTACGGCTTTTCCATGGCCTCCCAGTACAACGGCCAGCCACGCCCGGCTGAGGTGCTGGTCTCCGGGGACCGGGCCGAGGTCACCCGCCGCGCTGAGGATGCCAGCAGCCTTTTGGCCGGACAGAGGATCTTGCCCAGGCTCATGTGGTAGGCGGAAAGAATGGCAGACGAGCGGGCGAGTGAAAAGGAAGGCGGGCTTGCAGGCTCGCTGGCGCTGGCTGTGGAAGATGTGCAGAGAATGCTTGAGCCTCTGCGCCAGGGCGAGTTTTCCGAGAAGATCGGCAAGATCTCAGTCTACGTGCAGTCCGCGGCCAAAGCCCGGGATGCAAAAGCGCTGGTCAACTTCATTCGCTTCGCCCATCTTAATTTAGACGCGGTCCTGGCGCAGGCGCTGGAGGTACTGGTCTGGCGGCCCCGCCTGGCCAGCAGGACCGACGAGCAGAAGAAGGCAACTGCGCTGCAAAAGACCTTCGACCGGCTGGACAATCCTGCAAAGGCCATGCTGGAGCACTTTCAGAGCAGTTCCGATCCGCTTAACAAATACTTGGTGGCCGGGCCATGGGGGCATGAGTATCTGCGCAAACGAAAGATCGATCTGGAGGATTACGATAGGGTGCTGTGCGAGATGCTCGGCTGCGGGGAGACCGCGGCGGGAAGGATTGTGCTGGGCTATGCCGGGCTGAGAAGGACAATCGATCTGGTGGGGGTGCAGGCTTTAGGGCGCTACAAATGAAGACTTTGAGATATCAATATCGGCGATCCTTCCATGTACAATCATCCGGACAGAAGGCTTTGCATCTAAAGTCTCGAAATTGGACAAAAGTAGAAATTCTCTCCATGAGACAAAAATTGACCCATACCGAAATCATATAGCAGAGATTCTAATTTTGGGCGTGCCCCAATATGCGTAGGCTCGGCACAGCCTAAAATCATCTATCCAGGAGACAAAAGGATACTTTACGTGTAAAGCCCCCTCCCCCATACCGCAACCTTCATATAGACGTTCAAACATCCGACGTCCTAATTTGATCTAAATCGCAATTGGAGGTATTAAATGGCAGCAGGACAATTCGGTGGACAGACACCCATATTCATTCTCAAGGAAGGCAGCCAGAGAACGGCAGGCAAGGAAGCACAGAGGTCGAACATCATGGCCGCCAAGGCCGTGGCTGGAGCAGTCAGAACTACGCTCGGCCCCAAGGGCATGGACAAGATGATGGTGGACAACCTGGGCGACGTAGTAATAACCAACGATGGTGTCACCATTCTCAAGGAGATGGATATCGAGCACCCCGCCGCTAAGATGATGGTGGAGATCGCCAAGACCCAGGACGCTGAGGTCGGAGACGGCACCACTACCGCAGTGGTTTTGGCCGGAGAGCTGCTCAAGCAGGCCGAGGCTCTGCTGGATCAGGAAATCCATCCCACGGTTATCGCCGCCGGGTACAGGGCTGCTGCAGACAAGTCCCTGGAGATCCTCAAGACCATCGCCGTAGATGTCTCTGTTAAAGATACTGAGTTTTTGGAGAAGATCGCCATCACCGCCATGACCGGCAAGGGCTCGGGCACGGCTCGGGGCGAGCTGGCCAGCCTGGCCGTTGCGGCCGTCAAGGCCGTAGTGGATGATGACGGGTCTGTCGACACAGACAACATCACCGTGGAGAAGAAGGTGGGCGGCGGAATTACCGATTCCGAGCTTGTGCACGGCATGGTCATCGACAAGGACCGGTTGCATCCCAATATGCCCAAGAAGGTTACGGGCGCAAAGATCGCTTTGCTCAATGCTGCTATCGAGATCGAGAAGACTGAGGTCGATGCCAAGATCGAGATCACCTCGCCCGATCAACTGCAGGCTTTCCTGGACCAGGAAGAGACCATGCTCAAGGGCATGGTGGATTCCATCATGGCCACCGGCGCTAACGTCGTCTTCTGCCAGAAGGGCATCGATGACCTGGCCCAGCACTTCCTGGCCAAGGCCGGCATCTACACAGTTCGCCGCGTCAAGAAGAGCGATATGGAGAAGCTGGGCCGCGCTACCAGCGGAAGGGTTGTCACCAGCATCCACGATCTGACCGAGAAGGACCTGGGCAAAGCGGGCATTGTCGAGGAGAGAAAGATCGGCGACGAGAAGATGACCTTCGTGGAGGAGTGCGAGAACCCCAAGTCTGTTTCCATCATCTTGCGAGGTGGAACCGAGCACGTGGTCGACGAGCTCAGCCGGGCCATGGAAGATGCGCTGCGCGTTGTGGGCGTAGTCGTAGAGGACAAACAGCTTGTTCCCGGCGGCGGTGCCCCTGAGGTAGAGCTGGCGCTGCGCCTGCGCGAGTACGCCGCAACCGTGGGCGGTCGCGAGCAGCTGTCCATTGAGGCCTTCGCGGACTCCATGGAAGTCATTCCCAAGACCCTGGCCGAGAACGCAGGCCTCGATCAGATCGATTCCCTGGTGGCTCTGAGAAGCCAGCATGAGAAGGGCGTTAAGAGCGCCGGCCTGGATATGGACACCGGCGAGCCGGTGGACATGCTGAAGCTTGGCGTGGTCGAACCCCTGCGGGTCAAGACTCAGGCCATTAACAGTGCCACTGAGGCCGCAGTTATGATTCTCCGCATCGACGATGTCATCGCCTCCAAGTCCGGTGGAGCAGGCGGTATGCCTGGCGGTATGCCCGGCGGCATGGGCGGAATGGGCGGCATGGGAGAGGAATAAGCCTCTCTTATCCTCTTTTTTTTTGTTTCAAAACCAAAAGTGTTATCATCTTTCCCGGTCAGAAAGGCTTCGATGCAGCGCAAGCTTTTGATGAAGGGCAAGGTCAAAGAGGCCTACGATCTCGGGGACCGACTGGAGTTTCGTTTTACCGACAACATCTCCGTCTTTGACAAGGTCATTCCCAGCCTGATTCCCTTCAAGGGTGAGACCCTCAGTCGCGAGGGAGTCTATTGGTTTGAGAGGGCGGCCAGGATGGGCATCAAGACTCACTTTGTAGAGTACCTGCCTCCCGCAGGCATGATCTGCAAAAAGGTGGACATCCTTCAGTCGCCGCAGATCACCAGCCAGTCCAAGAACTACCTCATTCCTCTGGAGTGGATCTGCCGCTGGTATGTGGCAGGGTCCCTTTACGATCGCGTAAAAGAGGGAAAGGTCCCGGCAAAGTCCCTGGGCTTTCCTTCCGGTCACAAGGTTATCTACGGCGAGATTCTTCCCGAGCCCTTCCTGGAGGTCTCCACTAAGCTCGAGAAGACCGATCGCCTGCTGGAAAAGGCAGAGGCCCTGCAGATCTCCGGCCTTTCCTCTCAGGAATACGAGGACGCCCGTGAGGTGGTGCTCAAGATCGATGAGGACATCGGCAGAAGCGTTGCCTCTCGCGGCCTCATCCACGTGGACGGCAAAAAGGAGTTGGCCTTTGACGATGGAAGACAGATCATGGTGATCGATGTCTACGGAACCGCAGATGAGGATCGCTTCTGGGACAAGGCCTGCTATGAGCGGGGTGAGTTCGTAGACCTATCCAAGGAGTATGTGCGCCAGTATTATCGCCAGACTGGCTACAAAGACCAGCTCTATGCTGCCCGAGACGCTGGTGGAATGGAGCCTGCCATACCGGCTCTGCCCGATCAACTAGTACAAGAGACGAGCAGGATTTACATCAAGCTCTTTGAGATGATCACAGGAGAAAAGTTTTTGCCCGCCGGGCAAAATTAGGCTTGAATGACTAAGATTGGAGCTTAAAATATGAAGAGACTATTAATCGTTCTTATGTTGATTGCCGTGGCCATCTCCGGCTGTACGGAGAAAGGTCCGAGTGTTGCTGATAAGAATGCAACAGAACTCAAAAACCTGTCCATTGCAGCAGCCGAAAACCTGACCAGCTACAGCGTCAAGAGTTCAGTGACTCAGACGCTAAAGCTCAATTCTGGGGCAAATGCAACTGCTGAGAAGTTAACCACAGTCACAGAAAACGCTGAGACCGTTGCCGTTGTAAACCTGTCGGGCTTAGAGGCTCATGCCAGCGGCTCGACCAAGAACCAGATGGAGATGCCTGGCCAGCCTGCGAACACCAGCACCACAAAAGCCGATGTTTATCAGATCGGCAACTCGACCTATGTAAATGATGAGAGTGGCAACTGGACTCATCTTGCAGATCCCAGGTCTAAGCAAGAGGTTTGGGGAAAGGAGAGAAATAATCAGGTAAAGGCATTAGCAGAGACGCTTAATCTGTCTGTTGTAGAGGATCTTGGCACCGAGGCTATCGGTGGTGAGGATGCCTACAAATTGAAGATCGTAACCGGGAGCGGGGACTATACCAATCTCCATAATGCTGCTTTTGCCATAGCTGCCAAGGTAACACAGTATCCCATGTATTTGCCTTCTGTCAACAGGACCGAGCTGAATGAGACTGGCAAGATAGAAAAGATGGTCTGGATCTCCAAGAAGTCTTACTTGCCTGTGAAATATCACAGCCTCATGAGTTTTTCCATGACTCCTGAGATCATAGGCGCACTGGATCCCAATACCAGCAAGATGAAGATGTTCAATCAATCGATTCGGCTGGGTGAAATCTCGGTCAGCATAGAGACGGATGATCTGTATTACGACTTTGACAAGCCTACTGTCATAACCCCGCCGGAGCAGGCCCTTTCTGCCCCGGTCATCACTCCTTCTCAGGTCCAGCAGGCACAGGCTTCTATGCAGTCCTGAAACGTCTGAGAATGCATGCGTGAACCACTAGAGCGGCTTTTCCTCCGGGAAAAGCCAGTTTTAGCAATAATTGCCGTGGGTGAGATGGAGCACGCCTACGCCGCGCTGGTCGCCAAGCGCATAGATTCTACCTTTCCCCATACTTGCAGCATCTTTCGTGAGCTGGAAGAGCAGGGTTTGATCAAGTCGCGGCCGGAGGGGCGGGTCAATTACCTGGAGCTGACAGCGCGCGGAAAGAGCGTCGTCAAGGCCCTGCAAGATCTGTCGGAATTGCTGCGAAGGCCGGATGCAATGAGGCAGAGGCTGGATAAGCTGCGGCAGATGGCATCCCCGGCTGAGGGACAAAATGCGGCTTTGCGCCTGGGGCCCTTGCGCCGGGATCTGGCAAAGCTCAAGAGCCAGGGAGACGGACTGCTGCGACAGGATGCAGAAGAACTGGATAAGGCGATTGCCTCCATTGTGCGCGGATAATTTTTTTAAATTTGCAGACTTTGTGCAGAGGCAGAAAAACTCTCTAAACCAGCGTGCTGGGCCACAGATATTATAACTGATATCTGCAATTATATATGACGTTTTTCATAGTAGTACTAAATTCATATAATTATATCTATTTATTCTCCAAAAAATACATAACATCAAAGTTACGAAAGTTTTATCAGTATCTAATATAATACCATAAATGGTGGCCGACCGCAAGTGGGGAAAAGGAGATGGCGCGAAGAAACAAGCTGGAGATACTTGGCGGTATTCTCAATATCTGCAAAGCGGATGGATCAAGCAAGACCAAAATTGTCTACCAGGTCAACCTCAATTTTAAAAATGCAGGACAATATCTCGAATGGTTAACTTCGCACGGTTATCTTGTTAAAGAAGATCGGTTATACAAAACCACGCCTTCCGGCCATGAGCTGCTGAAAAATCTTAATAACATAAATTCCACAATAAATGAAAACCTGGATTCTATTTAAATCCCAAAGCCCAGGAAATGGAGCAGTATCACCAGGAATGCGCCCAGAACTCCGCCTATGCCGCATATCAAGATCACCAGCCAGCTATAGCCTATTCCGAGGCCTGCTACGGCATTGGCAAGAATAAGAATCACTAACCCCATTACGGCATTAACCACAAAATTCTTGAAGGATCTCAGGATCAAGAACACGCCAAAGACTATGACTATAAATAATAATATAAGTCCCACATCGCTCATGACATCAAATTATACTCGCTAACTATTAAAAGGCTTTTTCTAACTTATATCTTAAATGTCTCCATTTCGCTTCCCAAACGGTGCAACTCTTTTGTGTCGAGGGAGAGTGGATCGATATGCACCAGCATTATAGCGTTCTTTAGGGCGATCTCATCTCTCTGGGACTGAACAAATCGGAGCACAGTTTCATAGTTGCTCTGGGTGATGAGATATCCCATCCCCTCCAGCAAGATGATGGGATAGTTGGCCTTGCTCAGGAAATCGGAGATCATACTGGATAGCCGGGGGAAGTTCGTAGGGTCCACCGTTCTGTATCCCTGCTCGCTCCTTTGCGTCAGCCAAATGACCGTATCTACAGGCACATTATATCTTTCATTAAGTATTTTTGGATTGTAGCGGCTCAAGCACAGCCCTTCCATGTCGTGCCTCACCAGCTCGCTGAAGATCTCCAGGCTCTTTTGCGGCTTTTCCTCGGTAATAATGTAGGTTGTTCCTGGAATTATTGATATCTCATAGGGACTTCGTCCATAGCTCTTCATGAGCTCAGCCAGGGTCGTAGTGGGGTCGAAGGCAGGATCGTGTGTCTTGATGATCCTGGCCAGCTTTCTCACTGCCACAAAGAAGCTGCGCCTGGTCAGCACCAGATTCGGATAGATGTCTAAAGATTCGCCAGACTGTAGAGCACCCCGCATTTCCGGTTCGCAGGCAAATGCTGAATCATCTGATAGCTGCGACTTCATTTTGCCTGTCTCAAAGAATTCTCCGGAGGCTACCAGCTCATTGGCCTGCATAACTGCCTCTCTTCTCACATCATTGTCAAGCTGGGAGAGCATGGCATCGGAGAAGGTCCGGAATAGATAGGTGGAAAGGGGGCCCAATGAGAATAGCAGCTCTTTGACCTCATTTATGCTCGAAGTCATGCTCGTATGGACGAAATCTGGCCTTTCAGCCAGTATCAAATGTGACTTATGGCCCAAAAGCTCCATCTGGTATACATATTCGAGTATCTCCCTTTGCGGGATTTTGCCCTCGTTCTCTTTGACGAGCTGCTCGATGCTGTCTATGAGAATGACGCTGTTCTTGCTGGACTCGACGAATGATTTTATGGTCATAAAGAGGAGTGGCAGATTCCTTGGAGAGATGTAGCGATCGCTTCCCTTCTCTTCGGAGAGTTTTATGATGGGCGTCTCAATAAATCCCCAGCGTCGCCTCACATCCTCCGGGTCATCATGCGTGACGCACAGCCCCTCCATGCCATGGGTGATCTGATCTGTGAAGACCTCATAGGCAATCTCAGGCACGACATAGATCTTTCCTCGCACCAAATCATATGTAGGAAGGGTTTCCTTGGCAGCTTCCATCACCGGCTTCACAGTCACCTGATCTTCTACAATCATCCTGGTGGCTGAGGATCCCACCGAACCGGTAAGCGTCTTCTCAAATTGGCCCCATAGCTGCCGAAGCTGTCCTGCCTCAATCTTCTCTCGACTGGTGCCCAGGCGCTCAAGGTAATCGTCAACCTCCATCCTGGCCGGCGTCTCACCGATATAGTGCGCCAGCGTTGCCTCCAGTTCCTCAACCGTTCCCTGATGCATCGCCCGTTTCTCCCGGTCGTGGGGAGCTATCTTTTGCTGGTAAGCATCCACGAAGCAATCGGCAGTGTTCTCTTCATCCAAATCGGGCTTGCTTGCCAAAGATACGAGAACATAAAGGCTGCAGTTGACGAGAAGTGTCCAAAATACTGAGTTGGTCCAAACATCCAGATCAAGTCCGAAGAGGTTGGTGGGCATGAGGGCGGCTATGCCGAACGGTCCATTCCTGACTAGGTCTTCCGGCCATGCATGCCCTTTCGCAATCGTTGGAATGAGTGCAGTGTAGGCCCAGAGCAAAAAGCCCGATACAAGGCCGGCCATGGCACCTTTTCTGGTGCCTCTCTTCCAGTATAGGCCGCCCAAGGCGGCAGGTGCCAGTTGACTGGCTGCCAGAAAAGAGACGACTCCAATATCCGCCAGTGTATAGTAAGCTACAGCGCGCGAGTAGAGGTATCCTAAGAGTACTACCATTAGTATGTTCAGCCTTCTCGTATTGAGGATCGTCTCTGCCAGATTTCCATCTTTTTTTATATGGCTCAAAATATACGGCATCTCCAGGTCGTTGAGCAGCATGGTGCCCACAGTAACGGATTCCACCAGAATCATGGCCGTTGCTGCGGAAGTCCCTCCTATGAACACGAATAGGGAGAGAGCGTCCTGGCCCATCGAGTAAGGTATGGTTATTATGAATGCATCCTTCAGACCCTGAGTATTCAGGAGCAGACCGCTCCAGGCGATAGCGGGAACGAATAAATTGATCAAGAATAGATAAAGGGGAAAGAGCCACATGGCCTTCTTGAGATGCAGCTCATCGGAGTTTTCCACCACCATAACATGAAACTGTCTGGGCAAGAATAGGATGGCAAAAAAAGAGGATAAAGTCAAGCTGAACCAGAGCGTCGGATCTACATCCATGAGTGTCTCATATGCTTGATTGTTTGGGGCCAGGTCGATTATCCTGCTCATAATATTTCCGTATCCAGAAAATATGCCGTAGGCGACATAGAGTCCCACGAAAAGAAAGGCCACCAGCTTCACCAGAGATTCAAAGGCCACCACGGCGATGAGGCCCTCATGGCGCTCCATCGGATCGAGATGGCGGGCGCCGAATATGACCGCAAAGGCCCCTAGGAGCATGGCTACTACCAGCTTGCTCTCCACGGCAAAGTCCAGAAATGTGTGAGAGCCGCTCAGTATATCCAGAGATGTGGAGATGGCAATCAGTTGCAGTGCCACATAAGGTGTTACCATGATCAAGCTTAATACAGCCACCACGGCACCTATGGCGTAGCTTCGCCCATAGCGAAAGCTGATAAAGTCACTAATCGATGTGAGCCTGTGCTCTTTTGAGACGCGAATCATCTTTCGGATGATGATCCAGCCGACTGTCATGGCCAGGACGGGTCCCAGGTATATGGGCAAAAATTCTAGACCTGTGGATGCTGCCCTTCCTACAGAGCCGTAAAAGGTCCAGGCGGAGACGTATATGCATAGAGATAGGGCATAGACATAGGGATTGGCCACAATGCTCTTTCCTAAGTGTTTTTGGCGGTCAGCATACCGGGCGATGCCAAAGAGCAGCAGCAGGTAAAGGACCATTATGACCAGGGCGACGTGCGGTCCAATCAATTAAAATTCCCCCGATCAAAAAGATATAGAGCCAGGATTAAGAATAGCCAGATAATGGCAACATAAACCAGTATGGCGGGCGTGCCCATTATAACGCGGCCACTCGCCAGTTCTATTAAAGGCCAGTTGAGCAGCACCCATCCTAAGACGAAGAGAAAAATCCAGAATTCCTTCTGGCCCAGGAGATCCTGCAAGGATAATGCCATATTTATAGACCCGGATAAACAACTAACCCCTTAACAGATATATCTACTGCATGCTTTGATCATGTGAGACAGCTTAAGGAGAAATCGCCGGGATTCATCTTTAAGAACCTCTTCCAGAATGGAGAGATTTTCAATGACGATTCGATCTGGCTTGATTGTATCCATCTCCCTCTCCTATATGTCCAAAAAGTCTTTCGATCTGCAGGCATTTTCTACCATCTCTTCCAGCTTCCTGTAGCAGATCTCCTTGCCAAAATAGGCTCTCTTGACAAATTCATAGCTTGATGCGTAATTGAATAGCAGATCAGTGGGTCCGCCGAAGGTCAGCAGGGATAGTCCGTGCTCGCCCAGATCCTCGCCATTGCAGAGAAATTGAGTACAAAAGGTGGTCTTGCCTGCCCCAGCGTTGCCTGCCAGAAGAGTGAGTGACGGTCTGGTAATCTCTTAGAGAATATTGCCTCTCATCTTATTTGTCTTTATCTTATCCAGACGGCTTTTATATCAGGAATTCAATCTCGCTGACGTGAGACGACTTGATCCTTAGAACTCATTATTCCGGTGATATTAACGCGCAGTTGGATGGCAAAGAGGTTATTTTAACTGGCTTTGCCCACGAGACG
>JBAQXX010000075.1:0-24077 GCA_049299735.1 Methanothrix sp.
ATGATGGATCTTGACGAGATGATAAAGACACTAAGTAGGGCAGGATACTTGGTAGAAAAAGGTTTAAAGGAGGGATGTGGATGACCATCCCATCCTGATTTCCTGATGTTTTTCATGTGAAAAAAAAAGAGATCGCCTGCACAGTAAAATCGCTAGTGTCCGGTAACCTTCATTATCCAGTTTACGGGAGTGCTTGTCGTCTCACTCGAGGGCAGTGTCGCATTCAACAGACGGTTATCGACATAGAGGAAGGAATTCTCGCTGGTCTTATTTAGTGGCTCACTGGCAATCGCAATTGCACCTCGATCGTAGAAGCACACATAAAACTCATCGCTAACTGATATCTGAGGTGTGTCGATAGTAAGTGGATACATTCCGGTTGCATTGCGTGCATAATTAGTGTAAGGGATCTGAGAATCCGCGAATTTGTAGAGCAAATTGAGGTCCTTATCTCTGATTTCCAGGCCTATTATCCGCTCTGATGGAATTGAGTCATTGCTACCGTCATAACCGTCCCAGCCGTACAGTTGCACGGTACTGACCTTCCAGTTTGTTTTTGGTGCCTTGAACTTAACGGCTTCTGCAATGAAAAATGCAGGAGTTCCAACATACGAAATCAGATCAACTGGAAGAATATTCATCTCCGTGACATTTCCTTCGTATGAGTACAGCACCTGGTCATCCGGAGATTGCGCAAGAGCAACGGCTGACATGCCGGCCAAAGATAGAGCCAGTAAGCAGAATGCAGTTATTAGCAAGACCATTTTCTTCAAACGATCACCTTAAGGCAGGTAACCGAATTTTGTCCATATAAAGATTCTGATGACAGGACAGAATGGGCCGAATTCAGAAAAAGGAAAAATGAAGAGAAGAGCCTATTCACCGACGGCTCTTATGACCCAGTTAACCTTGGTCGTCTCGTTATTATCAATTTTGAATTCAGCAGGAATCAGCTCGCTATACGCACTATTGTATTGATAGGAGTTTCCTGTTCCATTTTCCAATTCCACACCGATCCTCATGGTGCTTCGATCGTAGAAGATGATATAAAAGTCGCCCGTCAATGGAAGAGCTGGAATATCTATGGCTATGAGAGCCGGTGCTGGCAGAGTGAAGTATGCATTCTGTGTGTCTGCAAGCCGGTAAAGCAGGTTTAGATTTCCATCTCGGACCTCAATTAGGAAATTGCTGGGCGAAGGAACCTCCAAGGTCGTGTTATTGAAGCCATTCCAGCCAAGCACTCGTATCTGCTTTAATCTCCAGTCGGACTTTGGTGCGGTGAATTTTACGGCTTCACCAACACTGAATGCATTGATGCCCCAATCCTGGCCAGCAGAATATAAAGTAAGATCCATATTAGTAATATTGGTTCCACTATCCTGCGTAAGGACGGTCATACTTGAATTAGAACCAGCGGCATTACTTTGGGCAACTGCCATGCCCAATAGAGCTAAGAAACAGAAAGCTGAAATCGATAAAATCATCTTTTTCATGCTATCACCCGAGAGAGGGAATTAAATTTGATCTTTATATAGATGATGCTGATTATACAGGCCGTCGTAATGGTTTTATTAATATTATGTGCATAAATTATTAATACTAATATGGGTCAGAGCATAGAGATTATTCATTCTTGGTGTGCATGTATGATATCCTCTATATTTAAAGGGGATTTCTATCGTTCTTCGAAATTGATCTGATCGATGAGAGAGCCATCGTCATGCATCACGATCACAACGAGCAAGGCAATTTAATATTTTCCTAATAATTTTACCAGGCCCCCGTGCATTGTGTGAATGTTAAGGCCGTGGCTAAGATACATCATGGGACATTTTCCTGCAATGCACTGCATTTGGAGCTCTATGCATTTCGTTTTTGCCTGAGCCGTATCCGTCCTCCAGTGGATCCAGCATTTTTTGATGCCTTTCTTGTTGAGCTGCTCAATTGCATTTTCCGTGTTTTCCTTTTTCAGCCCGACAATGGCACAATCGATATATGACGGAAGATCTGAGATGCAATGCACTGTCCCTTCGTCGGGACTATCAGACAAATCAACAACATAAACCCTTTTTCCTCTTCGGGCCAATTCGTCTATCGTCAATTTCATGGCCGGTTTGGTCTTATCCGTAACGATCGCAAAGCTGTTATTTTCCCAGAATGATTCTTGTTCTCGCATATCGCAACACTTCACAGATTTGCATAGAAACTCAAAGTATAAAGCTGAAGCTGCTGATGAGGTAATGGTGAGAAAGATTCCGGAAGAAATCCCCCTGGAATGGGCCCGCGTGCCTGACATACAAGGTGCCTGGATTATCTTGCAGCCTCTTGTTGCAGATCTGCAACTAGTGCAATCGGGCCATCTCGTTAGCGGGACATACTGCAACGTAAAGGTCAAAGGCACTATCGAAGGCACACTCATTAAGGAAGGAGAAGACATTATCTTTATCGGAAAATGGTCAGACCAGCTAGGCAGAGGCAGCTTTAGTGTGCTTATCGATAAAACCGGTCACAATTGCGAGAAAGACGAAGTTGGCAGAACATTTTTCCAGGGAAAATGGAAGCATTCCCAAAGCCAGATTTGGGACGGCGAATTTGTGGGAGAAAAGAGATAATGCAGATAACCGATCACGTTCACGCCTTGAAAATCCCCTTTGAGATAACCGATCCTTCCGGCCAAAAAGTCGCCAGATTTGTTTACGCATATCTCATCTGCGGCCAGGAGATTTGCCTTATCGACAGCGGTGTAGCCGGCTCTGAGAAAATCATATTGGAATATATGAAAGCAAACGGCAGAAGTCCGGAGGAGATCTCCAGGCTCATCCTCACTCATGCCCATCCCGATCATATTGGAGCCGCTGCCGCCATCAAGCGCATTTGCGGCTGCACAGTGGCCGCACATGCTGCGGAAAAGGCATGGATCGAGGATGTAAAGCTGCAGGCAAAAGAGCGCCCCGTTCCCGGCTTTTTCTCACTGGTGGGCGGCTCGGTCCAGGTCGACCAAACATTGCAGGAGGGAGACATCCTGCATCTGGCGGGCGGCCTCACATTGCAGGTGCTGCACACCCCCGGCCACTCTCCCGGCTCCATCTCCCTGTGGCTGGCAGAGGACAACGCTCTCTTCACGGCCGATGCCGTTCCCATTGCCGGTGATATGCCCATCTATCAGGATATTCTGGCATCGGTTCGGTCCGTGCAGAGGCTCGCCTGCATTCCGGAAATCAAGCTCCTCTTGGCGGCGTGGGATGATCCGCGCAAAAGCAGCGAAGCCAACCGCATCATGGCAGAAGGGCGGCAATACCTGCAGAGTATTCACAGCTGCATTCTCAAGGCGGCGGGAGAAAATCCAGCGATGGTGGATCTGGAAAGCATGCAGCTATGCAGGCGAGTTTTAGTAGAGCTGGGTCTGCCCCAGACCATGGCCAATCCTCTCGTGGCCGCATCATTTCAGTCCAGCTTGAGAGAAAAAGTGCGCGATCTGCGTGATCTACTCTCGATCTGAGACGGGGAAAGATGCAGCATGATTTCAAAATATGAAGACGAGGAAAAAATTGTCTGGCTCAAGGATCGTGAGGCTCTGGCAAAGATGGACTACGTGCGCGAGATATGGATGCTCTGCCCCATTCGCACCGGCCCGGTTAAGTCTCCAACGGGCGAGATGCTCATAGGTTATGCCGTCTTGAAGAAGACCGCTGCCAAAGCCGACGAAAAAGGCTTTTGCAGAAGGATCTTCACGCACCTGCCCGGGGATAGATTCTGCGATCCCAAAGGAGACTTCCGGGATTCTGTGCCGCCAGAAGCCGTCGATCCCCTCTTCGTCGAGGCAGGAAAGCCCAGCCGAAGAATAACTTGATCTGTTAAAATGATAGTAGGAAGGAGATAAGGAGATACTCGATGCCAGTTAGGCTACGCATTGCCACCTTCAACCTCATGAACCTGGACGACCGGCACGACCAATATCCAAGCCTTGAGGAACGCATACCCATCCTGCGACCCCAGCTGGTTCGCCTGGATGCGGACATTCTCTGTCTGCAGGAGGTCGGCGGCCAGCGTGAACGGGGCAGAAAGATGCGCCTGGATGCCATGAACCGCCTCCTGGAATGCACGCCTTACGAGGGCTACAAGAGAGTCACGACCATAGATCCGGATACAAATGGGGTCTTTGATCATCACAACCTGGTCATCCTCAGCCGCTACGAGATTGTGGAGCACGACCAGTATCTGCATGAGTATGCCCCCTCGCCGCGCTACAAGAAGGTGACAGCCCTGCCGGAGGAGAGCGAGGCGAAAGAGATCTCCTGGGAGCGGCCCATCTTGCATGCCAAGATAAAGCTGCCCAACAACATGGTGGTGGATGTGATCAACCTGCATCTCAAGAGCCGCCGGCCCACCAACATCCAGGGGCATAAGCTTAACGATAGGACCTGGAGGACGGCCTCAGGCTGGGCTGAAGGCGTTTTTATCTCAAGCATGAAACGCATCGGTCAGGCGCTGGAGACGCGCATTCTCATTGACAAACTATTCGACGTGGACCCGTGCGCCCTCATCGCCGTCTGCGGAGATTTCAATGAGGAGTTTGATGAGGTTTCCATCGAAGCCATCCGTGGCGACGTGGAGAACACAGGCAACATGGACCTGGCCATGCGGGTTATGGTGCCCACGGAAAGAAACATCCCAGAGCCGGCGCGCTACTCGCTCCTGCATAACGGCAAGGGCAAGATGCTCGATCACATCCTGGTCTCCAGGACCATGCTGGCCTACTTCCGGGGCTCCGAAGTGCATAACGAGCTATTGCACGACGAGTCCATAGTCTTCGCCTCCAGGATCTTCTATCCCGAGTCGGACCACGCCCCTGTGATCGCTCGCTTCGAGATGCCGGAGACGAAGATCAAGTGGTCGACAGAGGCGGCGGACACGGGGCTGAAAGGCATCAGTTGCATCAAGAGCGGGAAGGGGAAGTGTCAATAGCGAGCCGCATCTTATGTAACTTGGTGATAATCTAAAATTAATAAAATGCGTAACTAATAGAGAATAATGGCTTTCAGACCCATCAAGGTTAAATAAAAACACACTACGATAAACTAAGAATCATTACAGCAATACTAAGGATGACGCATGAATGAAACCACTGAATCAAAATTAAGCCGATCATCAAAACGGACCAAAGCTCAACTGCAAATAAGCCCGGTTTCAAATGGCCAATTAAAATAACCATAAATAGAGATAATAAAAGATGATTAATATAAATTAATTCAGTTGATCTTTCCCACTAACTAGATAATCATGCGCTTCAATATGGTGGATTGAGGTTCCATTCACGAACTATTCGGGGATTATTATGGCAAGTCAGCCCAAAGCCAACTGGCAGGTTCGGTCGCTGGAGGAGATTGAGAAGGTCCTCAAACAGAGCATGCCCGAGATCTCAGAACGCTATCATGTGAAGTCTTTGGGCATCTTTGGCTCGTATGTTCGCAAAGAGGCGAAGAAGTCAAGCGATCTAGATGTACTTGTGGAGTTTCACCAGGCACCTTCGCTTTTGCAGTTCATTCGCATGGAGGATGAACTGAGCGAAAAGCTGGGCATCAAGGTCGATCTGGTTATGAAAAAAGCCCTTAAGACCCACATTGGCAGGCGAATCCTGGCAGAAGTGATTCCAATATGAAAGCGGGATCGCGAGACTACCGGGATTTTTTAGAGGATATTCTCTTGTACACGGATAAGGGAATGCATATAGTCAAAGGTCTCGATTACGATGCATTTCAGAGCGATGACGAGAAGGTATTAGCCGCAATTCGAGTGATTGAAGTCATTGGCGAAGCAGCCAAGAACATACCTCCTTTTATAAGAAACAGATATCCGGACGTTCCCTGGAGAGGACTTGCCCGCATGCGTGATAAGTTGATCCATGTCTACTTTGGGGTTGACATAGAAGTAGTATGGCAAACATTGCAGGACGATCTGCCACCATTGCAGGAATCGATGAAAAAAATCATGGATGATTTAGGTGACGAGAGGTAGAGGAGCATTTCCCGTTAGGTTCTGCCCTTCAGCTCCATCTGATCTTCGTTCCCACGCCCTCTATTGGCATTTCAGCACGTAGCAAAGAAGCTCAGCATGATGTCGCCGGGACGAAGTCCGATCCCGGATCGACCTTGACGCTCATGGCCTCGTGCACGCTTGCGGCATCCTGGCCGCTTGTGGCTTTGCCGGTAGCGATAAACCTCTTCAAGCATCCCAGGATAACCGCAATATCCCTGGGAATTTTAATGCATTTGGGCAGATGATGCTGCGCACTGTTCATTGCCAGCTTGCATCCTCCCCCCGAGCCTTTTCGGCTGAAACATCTGCGATTGCAGAAGGTCACGGTTCTAAGCAGCACCTTTCCTACATCGATTGTAAGTGGCGGATCAGAGATGCTTCGGGCATAAACCGCTACCGCCATGGCAAAAAAGGAGAGGTTTTCTATGGCACCCTGCGACCATCTTCTGGATAGATATTTCATTATCCGGGGCTTGATCTCGACCTGGGACTGCTCCACCAGGGCACGATAGCCTGCCGCGGTGGGCATGAGCAGTACCTGATCGAATTCAAACTCCTTGCCGGTAGAGCGGCTGTCCACCAATTTCACAAAACGGCTGCCGTATCTGTCCGAAAAATCTTCCATTCCATTCTCTTGCAGCTTATGTTTGCTACTTCATCTTTTTCCTCTCATTCTTTCTCTTCTCTACCCCCCACCCGCGTGCTCCCGTCGGTCGCGTCGGTATCAGGCACCGCCTCCCCTCGCCGATGAGGTCCTCTCTTCCGGCCATCCTCAAACCCTCCCGGACCAGATCGTAGTTATCGGGGTCCAGGTATTGCAGCATGGCCCGCTGAATCCGCTTCTCTCTGCCCCTGGGCACGTGCACGGGCATGAGGGTGAAGGGATCGAGGCCGGTGTAGTACATGGCTGTAGAGACGGTCATGGGCGTGGGAGTGAAGTCCTGCACCTGCTCCGTGTACATACGATTGTCACGCAGGTACTCGGCCAGCTCGACCATATCCGTTACAGTGCATCCGGGATGACCGGACATGAGATAGGGCAAAAGGTACTGCTCCTTTCCCACCGCTCTGGAAGCAGCGGAGAAGCGCCCCCGGAAGGCATCCAGCACATCTCGGGGGGGCTTATGCATACACTGCGTCACCGACCGGGAGATATGCTCTGGAGCAATCTTGAGGTGGCCGGAAACGTGATGCCTGCAAAGCTCCTCCAAATAGGGAGAATGATCGGACATTATCAGGTCGTGCCTGATCCCCGAGCCGATGAAAACTCTCTTCACTCCGGGAATTTTCCGGAGACGGCGCAAGAGACCTACCTGACGGGAATGGTCCTTGTCCAATGTGGGACACTCTGCCGAGCAGAGCTTGTCCGGGCAGGCGCCCTTTTTCCAGCGCGAACAGAAAAGGCCGTACATGTTGGCCGTCGGCCCGCCCACATCGGAAATTATGCCTGCAAAGCCCTTCATCCGGGAAATCCTCGTCGCCTCGCGCAGGATGGAATCTTCGCTTCTGCTCTGCACAATTCTGCCCTGGTGGTGGGTCAGGGCGCAAAAGGAGCAGGATCCGAAGCAGCCCCGGTGACTGGTGATGGAGAAGCGGACGGGCTCCAGGGCCGGGATGCTCTCGCGGTAAGAGGGATGAGACTCGCGGGCAAAGGGCAGCTCATAAATGCGGTCCAGCTCCTCCGTCCGGAGGGGCCGGGCTGGAGGGTTCTGGATGATGACGGTCTTTGGGTGAGGCTGGACAACCACACGACCGTGAAACGGGTCTTGCTCGCGGTAGTGCTGGGCGAAGGCCTGGGCGTATTTTCTTTTGTCCGTGGAAACCTCTGTGAAGCTGGGGATGACCAGGCAGTCTTCGCGCGGGCTGCTGCGCCAGCGGCTGATCTCCTCCTTGACCGCAGTTCCGGCAATATCCCAAATCGCCTCAATTCTCTCGCCCTTCTCCAGCCTCAGGGCCACCTCTCGCAAAGGATTCTCGCCCATGCCGTAGATGATCAAATCAGCGGGCGCGTCTGCCAATATGGAATGCCGCACCGAGTCGGACCAGTAATCGTAATGGGCAAAGCGACGCAAGCTTGCCTCGATCCCGCCTAAAATAATGGGAACGCCGGGAAAGAGGGCATGGACCTTGTTGGTGTAGACGATTGCCGCTCTATCCGGCCGGAGAAGAGCACCGCCGGGCGAATATACATCAGAGCTTCTGCGTTTCAAGTTGGGCGTCAGGTTGTTCACAAGGGAGTCCACGTTTCCCGAGGATATGCCGAAGAAGAGGCGAGGACGGCCCAGCCTGCAATAGTCCTCATCCTTTCTCCAGTCTGGCTGGGCGATGATGCCCACGCTGTAGCCGGCATCCCAGAGCACCCGGCCGATGAGAGCGGCAGCAAAGGAAGGATGATCAACGTAAGCGTCTCCGCTAATGAGAATGACATCAAACTGCTCTATCCCTTGCGTTTGGGCTTCCGACAGGGACATGGGCAGAAAACGGGGCTGCTCTTTCATTGGCATGTGAGACCGCGTGCCTGCGTCATAAAGCCTTCCACTTGGGTAAGTTTTAAGATTAGAAGCTGGATAGTAGTATCGGGGATTGGCAATGAAGCATAGAGCAAAGTATCCAGCAGTGCTGGCTGTCGTCATCATCCTTCTGTCACCACTGGTCAACGCCGCTACGATTAGCGTTCGCTCCGGAGAGAGCATCCAGGCAGCCGTTAATGGGGCAAGTTCCGGGGATACCATATCTGTTCCGAGCGGGGTTTATCGAGAAAGCCTGAACATAAGCAAACCTGTCATTCTGGTGGGCATCGGCCGTCCGCTTCTGGACGGCGGCGCAATGAATAGTGCAATAATCCTTCGAGCCGACGGGGTTAATGTATCGGGATTTGACATTAGAACCACGCGCCGCACAGGCATCCAGGTCCTTTCCGATAATAATACCATAAAAACTAATACGATTAGTGGTTGCCTGGATGGAATTCGTCTGGATCATTCCCGCTCCAACAACATTTCCAGCAATGATATTAACAACAACACCAACGGCATCACCCTCTATGCATCCGAGCGAAATACAATCGCAAACAATAACGTCCGCGACAACAACATCAATGAAGAGAGCGACTGCGGCATCTTTCTCGCCTATTCCCAAGATAACGTCATTGAGGATAACGATCTGATGAACAACGGCGACACATCCCTATCGCTGCGATCGGCAAGCAACAACACGCTGAGGGGCAACAGCATCAGCCACAACGATTGGTACGGCATATCACTATCCGAGTCCAGCAACCAAAACCTGATAGAAAAGAATAATGCTTTGCGAAATAGAGATGCAGGAATCTATCTGGACAGCTCTCGGGAAAACCTCATCAGGGAAAACACGGCCTCGGACAATTCCCGGGGAATTTATCTCTCCTACAACAGCAATGACAACGTTTTGCAGGGCAACAACGTCTCATTCAATGAGAAGGGATTACAGCTGGCGGGCCACAGCAGCAATAACACTCTGCAAAATAATACGGCAAAGGAGAACGGATACGGCATCTATCTATCCTTCTCGTCCGGCTGGAATCTGCTATTTTCCAACCATCTCATCGATAACGTTTACAATGCTTACGACATGGGCCAGAGCAACCGCTGGGACAACGACCATGTGGGCAACTACTACAGCGATTTAGGACAAATCTTCTACGTTCCGGGCGGGGCTGGAGTGGATCGGCACCCTATGGCGGAGCCGCAATTGCAATAATAGATAAATCTGATGAAAAAAGATATTGGGAGCCACACGACACAAAGGCAGGCACAACACTCTTATGCCCGTGTCCAGTGGCCTTTTAACTTGATTTAAATGAACTTGGGCCGCTCGGTTAGCTTCATAGGCAGAGGCAGTCTGCGCCAGGGCTTGCCTGCGATCTCGGCAGCAACTCTTCTGCGCAGGTATTCCACTGTCATCTTGGACTTGGCTGGAGACTTGGGCGTGGATTCGGCGCGAATGGTAACGGAGAGCTTGCCGGACTGCAGCTCCTCATCCCCGATCACCACTACGTAGGGTATCCACTCCCGGCCCGCATCGCGAATCTTCTTGCCTACGGTCTCGTCGCGGTCGTCGATGTCCGTCCGGAAACCCAGCTCCGTAGCGATCTCCAGCGCGCGGGCCTGGTGCCTCTCAGCCACGGGAATGACCCTGATCTGCGTGGGAGAAAGCCAGGTCTGCAGCATGGGAAGCTTGCCTTCCTCAGAGAGGCGGGCCGCTTTCTCTAAAATGGCATACATGACCCGCTCTATGGCTCCGGATGGAGAGCAGTGCAGCAAAATGGGCTGCTTTTTCTCTCCGGCCTCATCGATGTAGGTGATGTCGTAGCGCTCTGCGTTCTCCACATCGATCTGCACTGTGGCCAGGGCGCTGGCCTTGTCCAGGGTGTCCACGAAGTTGAACTCGAACTTGAGCACGAAATAAAAGAACCTCTCATCCCACATCTCGATGAGAACGGGCTTCTTGACGATGTCCACCAGGCCCTCGATAAACTCGCGGTTCTCATTGTAGAAGTCTTTGGTGAAGCGGATGGCCACCTCATAGTCAGCCAGATCGATGCCCACCTCGCTCAGGACGGATATGCTGGCTAGGTACTGCTTTCTGAATTCCTCCATGGCCGATTTCATATCGCGGGCCAGGGTGTGCATATCGGGCATGGTAAAGGCTCTCAGGCGGCGTATGCCCACCAATTCACCTCGTTGCTCGCGCCGGAAAGAGTATCGGGTGATCTCGAACATCTTGAGGGGCATGGCCTTGTAGGATATGCTCATGTCATGGCCCATAAGAAACTGGCCGAAGCACGCCGCGAACCTCAGGAAGAGCTTCTTCTTATCGGAATCGATCTGATACTGCCGGGCCGGGAATCTGTCCAGGTACTTCTTGAGGGTGGGGTGCTCCATGTCGTACATGATGGGCGTCTCCACCTCCATGGCACCCATGTCCGAGGCTTTCTCCAGCACGTAATTTTCCAGCAGCGATTTGATCATCCTGCCCTTGGGATAAAAGCGCATGTTGCCCGGATCTGAGCCAGGCTCGTAGTCCACAAGCTCCAAGCGCCTCATCAGCTCCACATGCGGGGGAACTTTGTCCACTGCTCTGGCTTTGGAAATCTCGTAGTTGGCGAACTTCTGCAGGTTCTCGTGGCCTGTAAAGTCGAACTTATCGGCATCAATCAGATTGCCGTCCAGGTCGAGCACCTTCCAGTAGGATACGGCCTTGGCCTCGGACTTGAGTGCCTCGGAGACCACCTCGCCTTCGCCCAGTTTGATAGATCGGGACAGTTCAGACAACGGATGGCCCTTGCAGCTGATGGTAAAAGCCTTGTACCAGCCGAATGGGGCGCGCATGACCTCGTAGTCTGAGGAGAGCGTCTCATTCATGCCTTTGAGTATCCTCACCGCCGTCGCTGGGGTGGAGAGCTGAGAGCTGAGGTGCGCGTAGGGGTAGAGCATGATCCTTGCTGCCTTCACCTGGCCGGCCACGTCGGCGATCTGCTTGCTGGCTTCCGCCACCACCGCATCCGGGTCGTCCTCGTCGAACTTCTCCACAGCGATAAAGGCGCAGAGGGCTTCCTCCAGCCGGCCTTTCTTGGCCGAGTCAACGATTTCTTCCGCCATCTTCGTAGGCTTCTTGGCCTCGAACTCGATAAAATCAGAGTGGATTAAGAGTAACTGCAATAGGGGTCACCTGACGAAATTTAAATTTGCAGCTTATTAGTTCAAGGTTTTGGTGGAAACAAACTCACATTGGACTTATTATTCATTTGGTTTATGGTTAACTTAGACATTTCATATAAACATGCAAAAGCAGGGCTGATTAGCAATAGTGTAGATTCTAGAGTCACTATTGCCAGCCGATCTAGTGGATTATTCACAATTTGTAGCATAGAACTCATTGGTGGAACTGTACCGATTGCTAAACCAATTATTGATAATAAGATCAGAGAGATATATAAGAGCATAAAACTTTTTATTTTTATAGTTTTATTTTTTGAATTATTTTTCCCTCCAAAAGACCAAGTTGTAAATGCTACAATGATAGCCAGTATCGATCCAAAAGTCTGAGTTAGCATGCTATAATACCAAAAAATATAATTAAATTTATCTGGAGTATCTCCTATATTAAAAATATCTGAGTTAGGAATTAAAAAAACAATTAGTAATAGCATAATAGTCATACCTAATGTGGAAAAAATATATAGTTTAAAATCAGACTGACTGAAATTATTTTTTACATTGTATCGTATATCATCTAAGTGGGAGCCATTACGTTTATTGGTTATAGGTGGTTTCGACTCCTGCGTTTGAAAATTTGATTCAATAAAATACGAAAAATAAGATAAAATGTAAATAAAAGTTATTATCTCAAAGTTAATTGATTTATAAACAAATGTTATATTATCATTATATGAAAATGTTAAGTATATAATAAGCAGAGTTAATACTATTACTAAAATCTTCCCTTTGGTGCGGAAAATTGATCTAAATGGTAAAAATAGAATGAAAATGAGTGTTATTATTGCTATATATTTGATGGCCTCTGATCGTTTTTTCTCCTCTAAACTATAATTTTTGACTGCAATTTCCTTAATATACTCACAATGGCCTTTATCATTATCAAATAATAAAATTTTAAGAGAAGTTGGCTCAGAAGCAATATAATTTAGTGACGCATTGTATGTCCAGAGATCCCCTACTTTAGAGCCATTGATAGACTCATTGTGGACAGGATAACCTTTTTCAAATAGAGTATAATTAAGTGAGCTATCTTCAACATCATTTGCTCTCAAGAATAATTGAATTTTTTCATTCTTCAAAAAATTAATATCCTCATCTTCATATTCTGATAGTCTGTTAAACATTAAAGGTTCTATTTTGGGGGGGATTGTTATAGATCTGAATTTCACAAGAGCCTATTAAGGGAGCTTCGCCAAGTCCTTCTTCTAATATAATTGACTTTTTGTCTATAATTAGAACATGTTTTCCATTTTTAAGTGGCAAATCTTTAGAGACTTTTGCAAGATAAGATATTTCAGAAATTTTTTCCTTGCTGGTACCACCAAGTTTCACTTTAATGCAATGTTTATTATCTTTCGATATTAGTGTGCAATTCTTTGTTATAGGCATTATCGGAGTATCTTCAAACTCATCTGGAACTAATATTTTAATAGTTTCAACACTTCTGCTCCTAATCTTATAGTTTATGAATGTGCTTTCAGATCTATTTAATATAGTGTCTTCAGAATTAATTGTTATATTTAAAGAACTGTGCGGGACGGCGCCGTTTTGCGTTTTTTTATGTTTGATGTATTCCTCTTGAGCAAATGCAAATATACTAGAATATACCAGAATTATAACCAATAATATTAAGATATGCTTAAGATTCAAATATTTCCCCACCGATATCAGCATGGAGCAATATTGCGTGCGCATGTATTATTTCCGCATCTGGAAACACGCAAATTACATTCAAGATCACATAAGTAAATGCTATTCAATGTATTATTTTCGTAAATTGCATTTCTAAAGCTGCCCTCACCTAAATAAAACCCATATTTTGCGTTCGTCAAATTATTCCCTAGGATTTGATTATCTACTGATTCCGCCATGCCGATAATAGTATCGTTGACATTATTTATTTCATTATAACTTAGCATATTATTTCGAGACTTATGCAAAAATATTCCGTAATTTGCTGAGCTTATTATATTATCGACCACATGCACATCTTCAGAATAATCCATATAAACCCCGCTTTCAGTGATATTAGAGATACTATTTAAGCGTATTATACAACTATCTCCTCGATCTATATAAATTCCTTTACGACAATTATCTATTATATTCGCTTCTATCAACGAACGTTCCGACTCTTTAGATTCTATGCCCATTAATTCGCAATTTAAAATTACATTGTGTACAATTGAATTATCTTTCCCATTTGACATAGATATTGCTACATCACCGCCACAGATTGTGAAACCTTTTATCGTAACATGATCTGATTTTATAGAGATTATTTCATCATCATTCTGGACGATTTCGCTCGATAAATTATCACCGATAAGTGTGAGAGGTCGGATTATGGAAATACTCTCGTTATATATGCCTGGTGCTACCCAAATGATACCATTAACAGAGGCATTATCAATTGCTTGTTGAATTTCAGGAAAAATATTTCTGCTAAAATTATAATTAGTATTATTCACGTAAAATTCGTCCCTTTTTTCGATAACATACATACTTGACTTATTATCCTCAAGTCCACCTGTATCCCTTATTCGCACACCTATCAAACAGGTTCCTGAGTATCCTGTTGTATTCCATAACCAGCTTTTCTCTTGTGTCCATCCAGTTTTATCAACCCCATTTACGGAGTATCTATAGAGAATTTTATCTCCTTCGGGATCTATTGCCTCAGTATTCCAATAGATGATTACAGTAGCATCTTGCGGACTTGGTTTATCTGAAAACAGGTTTGTGATTGTCGGGCTTTTATTAGCGGCCGAAGTATTTTTGGTGTTTTGTAGACTTTGAGCATATTCACTTGTCCAAGTTCCAGATGATCCTTGGTGGTTACAGCAATCTTCATTTTCTCCAGATTTAAATATGCAAACATCATCGATTTGTCCGCTTCCATTACCATCCCCCCTCTTAAACTTCCATTCGATTTTATCGTTATCATTTACGTCAAAAGGACCTGCGTGCGTCCATGATTTTGAATTGCATATTGCACTTATTCTGCCATTAATTAAAAAAACCAATTCATCTCCATCTAATTCACCGTATAATTTCCAAAAGAAAGAGATGCTTTCAGGATCATTAATTTCCTTTAGGCATATACTACTGGTTGAACCTAGCCTAGTGTTTTGTGACTTAAGAGAATAATTACCACTATGGGGGTCGATTACATCCCTGCTCCACTTCGGCATCTGGCAGAAATCAAATTTTGTCTCCCTCTCTTCAAATCCGATTTGTTCGCACCCATCGACAACCGAATCAAGTAGGATTAATATAAGTAACAAGATAATATATTTTCCAAATAACGTCCTATAAATATGATATATAATGTTTTGGGGCATAAATGCTTTTCCCACCTCATCATAATTTCATAGAATTTTTAAGAGATCAGATGGGAGTAGGATTGTCTAGAGGAATATATATCTTTCGCAAAAGTGCCTAGATAATTATAACTGAATCGACTTAAAACTCAAAATATTTCAAAAAAATTTTTAAATTATCGTCTTCGCGCTCTCTATCTTCACCTCTTTTACCGGCTTGTCATTGGCTCCTGTCTTCACCTTGCCCATGGCGTCCACCACATCCATGCCCTCGATCACTTTGCCGAAGACAGGATGCTTGCTGTCCAGAAAGTTGTTGTTCACCAGATTGATGAAGAACTGGCTGCCGCCCGTGTTGGGCCCGGCGTTGGCCATGCTGATGGTGCCGCGATCGTTCTTGTTCTTGCGGGAAAGCTCGTCCTTGATGGCATAGCCAGGTCCGCCCCGGCCCGTGCCTGTGGGGTCTCCGCCCTGAATCATGAAGCCGGATATGATGCGATGGAATATGACCCCGTCATAAAATCCCTTCTCCACCAGCTTTTGGAAGTTGCCCGATGTGATGGGCGTGTCCTCGTAAAGCTGCAGTGTGATGTCGCCCATGTTGGTCTTGAGCAGTACTTTAGCTCCGCCTGCATTTGTTGTGCCTTCTGCCATTTTTATCAATCCTTTTAATTATGAGATAATCTTGGCCTCGATTATCTTTACCTCAGTGAGCGGCCGCTCATTGGCGGTCTGCACCTTGCCGATGGCATCTACTACATCCATGCCTGCAATCACTTTTCCGAAAGCAGGATGCTTGTCGTCCAGGAAGTTGTTGTCCACCAGGTTGATAAAGAACTGGCTGCCGCCCGTGTTCGCACCGGCATTGGCCATGCTGATGGTTCCGCGATCGTTTCGGTTGTGATCGGTGAACTCATCTTTGATGGTGTAGCCCGGACTGCCCATGCCTGTACCCTCCGGGTCTCCGCCCTGAATCATGAAGCCGTCGATGACTCTGTGGAAGATTACTCCGTTGTAGAAGCCCTGCTCGACGAGCTTTTGGAAGTTTCCAGTCGTAATGGGCATGTCGTCGTAAAGCTGGATTGTGATGTCGCCCATGCTGGTCTTCAAAAGAACTTTGGTCGCGCTATCCTCTCCTGCCGCAGACGCAGAGCATGCGGCCACGGCCAGCACCAGAATGCTGACAGCTAAATAGAATCCGAGTCTCATCAGTGAGGTTCGTTATATCTAGAATAAATTAAGCTTTCCCAGGAAGTACTTCATTACCATGGGAAATCAGCGTTTCAATCTTCAATGAAACTCTGGGGTAAATCGAGCCCCATCCTAAGTCTTCATGGCCCGGCTCTCATCGATCACGATGTAGTCCTTGATGGCCACCACAGAGCCGAAGGGAATGAGCACAAACCGCCCGTCTTCCCTGTACTTCATGCGGTTCAGCTCCTTGTCCGGCTTGACCAGCAGATCCACCAGCTTTCCGGTCTGCACCTCAAAGATCACATCCTCCAGCTCGCCTAACACCATGCCGTCGATGTTTACGATCTCTTTTCCCGCAATGCTTCCCGAGAACACCTTTGCCATACCCCTCGCCTGATTCCTTCAATTTGATAAATGCATTATCTGTAGCCGATGAGCGAAGCGGGCTCAACCTTAATTCCGCCCTTGAACCTCTCGCTGATCCTCTCGTAGTAGCTGACCATATTCTCCTCGACGCTCGGCCTGACCTTCTTCAAAGACTCGCGAAAGTGGTTCATCTCCACCTTCGCCCCATCTTCACGAAGGGCCAGCATGGCCGCCTCGCGACAGAGCGAGTCCAGGTCCGAGCCCACGTAGCCTTCCGTCAGCTCCGCCAGCTCCTCTAAGTTTACATCCTCGCCTTTGGGCATCTTCGCAGTTTGAATCTTGAGAATCTCATGCCGCCCTAATTTATCGGGCGGCCCCACCAGGAGCATGCGATCAAACCTTCCGGAGCGCAGCAGTGCCGGGTCCAGAATATCCGGCCGGTTCGTGGCACCTATTACCACCACATCTTTGAGCGTCTCCAGGCCGTCCAATTCTGCCAGGAGCTGATTTACCACCCGCTCCATGACGTGGCTGCCTTCATCTGTGCCCCGAATAGGCGCAATGGAATCCAGCTCGTCGAAGAATATGATGGCAGGAGAGACTTGCCTCGCTTTCCTGAAGATCTCCCTGATGGCTTTCTCAGACTCACCAACCCACTTGGAGAGCATCTGCGGCCCGCGCACGCTGATGAAGTTGGCTGCAGTCTCGTTGGCCACCGCCTGGGCGATCATGGTCTTGCCAGTGCCCGGCGGACCGTAGAGCAGAACGCCCTTGGGCGGACGTATGCCCATCTGGCGGAACTTCTCCGGCTGCTTGAGGGGCCATTCGATGGCCTCGATCAGCTCCTGCTTGATCGACCCCAGGCCGCCCAGGTCACTCCAGTGCACGCGCGGCACCTCCACCAGGACTTCCCGCATGCTGGAAGGCTCGATTTCCTTCAGAGCTTCCTCGAAGTCCTCTCTCATAACGAGCATCTTCTCCACGATCTCGGGAGGTATCTCGTCCTCAGTGGTCAGATCAGGCAGGTAGCGGCGCAGCGCCCTCATGGCCGCCTCCTTGCAGAGCGCATTTATGTCGGCTCCCACAAAGCCGTGCATTCTGTCCGCCAGGCTCTCCAGGCTCACGTCTTCAGAGATGGGCATGCTACGCATGTGGATCTGCAGGATCTCGACCCTTCCGGATCGATCAGGAACTCCGATCTCGATCTCCCGGTCGAACCGGCCCGGCCGCCGGAGTGCCGGATCGATGGCCTCTTCCCGGTTGGTGGCACCGATCACCACCACCTGACCCCGCTCTTTCAAGCCGTCCATCATGGCCAGGAGCTGCGCCACCACGCGCCTCTCCACCTCGCCTGTGACCTCACCTCGCTTGGGAGCGATGGAGTCGATCTCGTCGATGAAGATGATGGAAGGTGCTGCCTTTTGGGCATCATCAAAGATCTCTCTGAGCCGCTGCTCGCTCTCGCCGTAATACTTGGACATTATCTCCGGCCCGGCTATGGAGAAGAAATTGGCTCCGCACTCATTGGCCACCGCCTTGGCGATGAGGGTCTTGCCCGTGCCCGGCGGCCCGTAGAGCAGAACTCCCTTGGGCGGCTCAATGCCCAGTTTTTGAAATACCTCGGGATGCTTTATGGGCAGCTCAATTACCTCTCGCACGCGCTGCACCTCGGAATGCAGGCCGCCCACGTTCTCGTAGGTGGTTCCGGTGGCTTTGACGGAGCGAACGCTCTTGGCCGGCTTTTCCAGCAAAAGGATCTCGGTTCGCTCGCATATGATCACCACACCATCAGGATGGGACTCGGTGACCACCAGCGGCACAGCCTCCATGCGCCCCACAAAAGGATGGGCTGCAGAGCTCATGATGGGAAGAATATCGCCTGAGACTACCGGCCGCTTCAGGGTCTGGCGGCGGATCATATCTGCCGCCTCATCACCATAATGCATATGCGAGCCGGAGGGCGGAGCCAGGACGATCCGCTGGGCGTCGGCGAACTTGGCCTTGCGAATCTTCACTTTGTCCCCAATGCCCACCCCAGCATTCTGGCGAATGAAGCCGTCTATCCTGATGTAATCCTGAGACCAGTCCTGCCGGTCGGCACGCCAGACCTTGGCTGCCGTCAGTCTCTTTCCCTCTATCTCGATGATGTCTCCGGGAGAAAGCCGCAGCGTAAGAAGAGCATTGGGGTCCAGGCGAGCGATGCCCCGGGCTGAGTCATTGGGATAGGCTTTGGCCACCTTGAGCAGAATATCCTTCACTTCCCGCACACCTTGTCTTTATTTTAACCCAATAGATATAAGTTTATCCGACTTCGAAGCTAATTTTATCGCGGTATTTGATAGTAATCTATTTAATATTTTTGGCGACTGGGGAAAGTAATGCATTTTTATCAAGTCGTCTTTGTGCCCTCGTGCCTTTGTGTTGAATGCGGTAGTAAACTCTAATCCTACCATCTCGCAAAAAAAAACCAAACAATAAAGGCACAAAGCCACAAAGGACGCACAACGAAATGGATAATCTAGATAAGCCTTCGAGAGATATGCCAGCCCCATGGTTATTGGTCCCCTACAAGAACTGATTGCTGCTGCGCGCGGTGAAATCGAGGTCGATCTCCTCCTGGCGGGAGGCTGTGTCGCCAATGTTCTCTCCGGCGAGGTGTACCGGGCGGATGTGGCTATTCATAAAGGCCGGATAGCAGGCTTCGACTGCTCCAGCGCCCAGCATACCCTTGAGCTGGAGGGCAAAATTCTCGCTCCGGGATTCATAGACGGCCACGTTCATATCGAGAGCGCCATGGTCACCGTCCCAGAGTACGCGCGAGCGGTCGTGCCCAGGGGCACCACCACCGTGATCACTGATCCGCACGAGATCGCTAATGTCTGGGGCGAGGCAGGTATTCGCTACATGCTGCAGTCATCCAGAGATATTCCACTGAATGTTTTTGTCATGCTCCCCTCTTGCGTTCCCGCCACCAATCTGGAGAGCGCGGGAGCGGCACTGGGTGCTGACGCACTGGCCGGGCTCTTGCCGGAAGAGAGGGTCCTGGGACTGGCCGAGGTCATGAACTATCCGGGAGTCATCTTCCGCGATGCCGAAGTGATGAAGAAGCTTGCTCTGGCCGACCGTCGGCCCGTGGACGGGCACGCTCCCGGCCTGTCGGGGCGCGACCTCTCCGCCTACATCTCTGCAGGCATTCGGTCCGATCACGAGTGCACTACGATTGAGGAAGCCCGGGAGAAGCTGCGCTCCGGGATGCACATCATGCTGCGAGAGGGCAGCGCTGCGAAAAATTTGCTCGATCTGCTGCCGCTGGTCACCCCTAAAAACGCCCGCCAGTTCCTTTTCGTCTCAGACGACCGGCATCCGGCAGACATCCTTCAAGAAGGGCATATCGACTTCATGGTGAAGACGGCCATAAAGCAGGGCCTCGATCCCATCATCGCCCTGCAAATCGCTAGCCTCAACGCCGCACAGTACTTCGGCCTGCGGGATTTGGGCGCCATCGCCCCAGGCTACAGGGCGGACATCGCCGTTTTGGATGGGCTGGAGCACCCCCATGTGGTCCGGGTAATCAAGGACGGGAGAGTGGTGGCGGAGGATGGCGAATTCATTGCCCCGCTAAAGAGTCCGATCGCAGCCCGGCATAAGACCATGCAGATCGGCCCGATATCGTTTGAGATCCCGGCGGAGAAGGGCCCGGCCAGGGTCATTGGCATAGTTGCCCACCAGATTATCACGAGGTCTCTGCAGCTTTTGCCCAAAATTCAAGACGGAAAAGTTGTGTCCGACGTAGACAGAGACATCCTGAAAATAGCAGTGGTGGAGAGGCACAAAGCCACGGGCAACGTGGGCCTGGGACTGGTGCAGGGCTTCGGCCTGCACTGCGGTGCTCTGGCCTCCTCCGTAGCTCACGACTCGCACAACATCGCCGCCGTCGGTGTCTCGGATGAGGAGATGCGAGCTGCGGTTCTGGCAGTAGAGAAGATGGGCGGCGGGCTGGCGGCGGTGGCGGATGGAAAGGTGCTGGCGAGCCTGCCTCTGCCTGTGGCCGGGCTGCTCTCGGAAGGGTACATGCGGGATGTGGCTGAGGGGATAGCGGAGTGCATCGATGCCGCTCATACGATGGGATGCAAGCTGGAGGACCCCTTCATGACGCTCTCGTTTCTCTGCCTGCCGGTGATCCCGGAGCTGAAGTTGACGGATAAGGGGCTGGTGGATGTGAGGGAGTTTCGGTTGGTGGGGATGTTTTTGGGGGAAGGATGAGAATTGTCGGCAGACTGGCCAGATAAAAAAAGGCGAGCTTGCTTAGAACGGGCTGACGATATAGATGCCGTCCAAGAGATTGAGACCTCCGGTGGGCTGTGTTAAGGGCATTCTTGGCGAGGATTTCGATACACAGCAATTCGTGCTCATGGGCTTCTATGGTCCAATACAATAAAAAACAGGGACGAGTAGTAGCGGATGCTTTAGAGAGGATGCCTGCCGAGAGGGAAGCGTCTTAATGATGACGGTCTAGTTAAGCAAGTTCTTCGCCATTATCATTCGGAAGGATTATAAGAAGATTACATAAAAATTCACCAAATTACTGTCGCGTATTACATTCTTTTTTAATGAGATCCCTAATCCAGAGGCGTTAAAACCTCCGAAAATTCAAATATATTTTAGTTAATTAATTTATTATTAATTGTATTTATCTATTTAGGGAAATTCTTATCTAGGATCATGACAAGCGGATTAGCAATAATAGTGATATCGAATAATGGGGCGCTTTATGTCAAAAGTCATTACCTTGTACAACCACAAAGGTGGGGTATCCAAAACAACTACTACTTTTAACTTAGCACATTATTTAGCTGAAAAAGGAAAAAAAGTCCTAGTTGTCGATGCTGATCCACAATGTAACATGACAGAAATACTCTTAGCTCCACTCATATCCAAACTCGATGCCGAAGCAGAGAAAACAAATTCGCTAAATGATCTCCCAGGAACGACATTGCTCGATCTGTTGAGCCCCAGGATTGAAGGAGCCGTTCCGGAAATTGATATAAATGATGTGAGAGTAATTAATATTAATGAATCATTAGATTGTATTCGCGGCAGTGTTGATATCAATACAATTGAAGATGCAATAGCTGAATCCCATATCCAACGATTTTCAACAAAAACACATGAGAAAAGAACCTACGTGGCCATAGGAGACTTCCTTACTAGATTTGGTGAAAAAAATAAATATGATTATATATTTATTGATGTGGGTCCAAGTTCTGGCGCACTTACGAGGAGTTGTTTTTTAGCATGTGATGCATTCTTCATCCCTGTGTCCCCGGATAGGTTTAACTTGCAGGCAACAAAGACGCTTTCGATGATAATTGATCGGTGGACAGGGGAGCATTCACAGATCTACAGTGACTTTAAAAAATTAGGTTTACCCATAAAACTTGGAAAGCCCGTATTTTTGGGTATAATATCACAACATTTTAAGATCTCAAAAGGTCTTCCAAAGCCAGGATATAAACTATGGATGGAAAGAATTCCACTCTCCATTCATGAAAATCTATTTCCAGTTTTAAGGAAATATTCTGACGAACGAATAGATCTAACATTTGGTTTGGGCAAAAATGAAATAACTGTAACTGAGATTCCGGACTTTGGCAGTCTTGCTACAGTCAGTCAGGAGTATGGAAAGGCCATTTTCCAGGTAGAAAGACAAGATACCAGTATAGTGACCGAATCAGGCTATGCTTGGACAGGAGGAACTTGGAAAGATGCCCAGAATAGAATTGCTTTATATAAATCAAAATTTGAAGAAATTGAAAAGAGGTTAATCCGTTGAGTACAGCTTCTTTTAATTTTGAATTGAATTTCGTTGCTTTCTTGGATATATTAGGATTTTCATATATGGTAAAGCACGATTGCGAATCTGCTAATTCGACTGAGTTTTTGATAAAATTATTTAATTCGTATAAACTCACAAAGGAATTAAATGGAACAAGCCCGAGCTTTGATCTTATGCAATTCTCAGATTCTATTGTGTTCTCAATGCCTTATTTAAAGGACCACTTTCAAAATTTTATAAAAATAATCTCAAAATTTCAGTATGACTTATTTAAACAGGGATTAACATGCAGAGGCGGAGTTGCATATGGGAAACATTTTTCAAAAGACGGATTCATGTTTAGTAATGGTCTCATTGAAGCCTATAAATTAGAAAAGGAATATGCAAGATATCCTCGTATTTTAGTTTCCAATGATCTATTGGATTTGATCTACATTGAGCCAGAAACCAATGATATTCCATTGTTAAAGGAAGATGATAATGTGGTTTTTGTCGATTATTTTGATAATAATAACCTTATCGAAATTAAACAATATTTGGAGCATATTCTAAAAGAAGTTCCCCCCATTACGCCATCTTTAAGAGAAAAACGGAAATGGTTAACAGAATATTTTGACTTTAAAACGGATCAACGTGGGTCAACTATTCCTAAATTTGGATCCCCTAAGTTTTCCAGATTCTAGATCTCGCAGTGGACTATCGATCGCCCTAAAAAAGGATGAACGAGAGCGATAGGTAACCGCTCACGATCCCGCTCGACCGCAAGCGCAGTCGCCTAGCGGGCCTCCGGCCCCCCATGCGTGCGGGCGTCCCTGCCACATCTACTCGATCGAATTCCTGCCAGTCATCCGTACTGTCAAGCAGCATTTCTGCCGCCCCTGCAGCTCCCGCCAGCGGCCACCCGTGCACCCGCACGACCACATGCGGGACCACGCGGGCCTCCGGCCATCCTGCCGGCTATACCGCCAGCGTCCTCTAATCTGAGCCTATGAATCCCTGCAAAGCATCATGGCCTTTTCGCAATCCTTATAGCTTTGCAGCGAGAAGAGCCTATTATGGCTGGTGCGAAAGAGAGAGCCGCTATTCAGGAATCTACAATTGAAGAAATAGAATTAGAGGTCTCTGAGATAAAAGAGTTGGATAGATTGGCGGAAGAGACTCGCAAGTGTGGCATATCCTGGGAAGTCCTTAAAACAGAACTTGGTCTATGAGCTTTCATGTTCGCTTAAACAGAGATATCAGGTCTATTCTATTATCGCTTCCTTGCGCACATCAAGAAAAAGTCGGAAAACTAATCGATCGCCTAAGCGAGAATCCATATCCTTCAAGATTCAAATTCATAGATATTTCATCGATCAATTTTGATATTAAAAAGTGCAAAGGGCATCAATTCAGATTCCGAGTAAGACTTGGCGAATATAGGCTCATTTATGAAATAGATCCCACATTCCGCAGTTTCAGTTCATCCCGTAATAATTTTTGCATTCCTGTCCCAGCAACAATAAGATTGTTTTCTGCGGTCCGTTCAGATTCACGCTGACTTTTATGATTTTGCCTTTTTCG
>JBAQXX010000076.1:0-39562 GCA_049299735.1 Methanothrix sp.
GCCGGCTCCTGGGCCAGGGCACGGGCGATGAGCACTTTCTGCTTCTGGCCGCCGGAAAGCTGAGAAAAGTCGCGCATGGCCAGATCTTCCAGGTGCAGCCTTTCCAGCACCTCGGCTACCATATCAAGGTCACAGTCAGCTACTCTCCAGCCGATGTGCGGCCTTCTTCCCATGAGAACGGTATCAAAGACCGTGGTGGCCAGGGGGGTGGAGCTGGACTGGGGCACATAGCCGATCTGCCTGGCCACATCCTGGCGGCTCATTCTCTCCAGTTCCTGGCCATCCAGGAGTATGCTGCCCCTGGGCTTTAGGATGCGATCGATGCACTTGATGAGCGTGGTCTTTCCCGAGCCGTTTGGCCCAACCAGGCTCAAGATCTCTGAGTTCTCGATAACTACATTGAGGTCATCAAGAATATTGTGACTGTTATAGCTGAATGTGAGGTTCTTAATGGTGATATTTACCAATTGACTCCCTCCTGAAAACAATGGTCGTTTACCAACGATTGGGGCGTGTCTCAAATTCTCCGCAGCCGAATCACTATCGATCTTTTCATCTAAGTTAATATGCATTTCTTTTCTAACGCTATTTTTTATCAATTATCCAAATCTAAGATCTATTTAGTAATTAATAAATCCTTCTAGTATTAGTGGCTTTTGTTATCAATATATATTAAAAACCAGATTATTAATACTATTGTAAAAAAATTTATTACTATACACGATGAACTTAGAGTGGATGGTGCGTAGTGCAAATGGGATGAATGATGTGCCCTGGCCGTCTGCCTTTGGCCGCCCTGGGTTTGTGCGGTTCTGGTAGGGGCGCTCCTCTTCCGTTATCTTCTCATCATCCCGGGTAACGCAATACCGTAGATCATTTATCCTGCGATTGAGCGCGCCATTATTCGATATATTTCCGCCAGGGCAGAATCCGGTGCTCCCTCGATGACCGTGGCATTAATGCTCTCGCAGATCTGGATGGTTGGATCGCGAGAAATTTCTGCAACCAAAACCGTTTCCATCTCTTCTGCAGCGGCCAGCACGATATTCGATTCATTGGCAAGCAGGCTGGTGGTGATGAGAAACAGGACCTCAATTTGATTCATGAATTAATTATTCGATCATAATCAGCAGACATAAGACAATCAGCCTCACCAGTATACTGATGACTGTGGAGGTTGCCACCAATGAGAACCCCATGCGCATGCCGAACACCGAAGCATATGTGGGTACCTGTGACCTTAGAGCAATAAATGGAAGCATGAACATACTGCCCAGCATCAGGACAATCAGAGCCTTCGCCTCCGAAAGACTGCCATTTTGAATCATTGGACCAAGAAGAGACATGCCTGCCTTGGGGCTGGCCACAAACACTGTCAGAGGAATTATGGTCTCCTGAGGAACCTGGAAGAAATGAGCCAAAGGAACAGCATCAAGAGAAGCAAGAAAGCCAATTTCATTCAGATAGAGAATTAAAAAGGTCATCATGAAGAAAATGCCGGCCATTCTGAGAAAGATGGGAATCTCACCGGTCAATGATCCTTTTGCTGCCTGCAAAATGCTCTTCTTGGGAGGCGGCTTGATCGTCCCTTCAAGTGCTATTGAATCTTCACCCAAATATCTTCTACCGATGATCATAACAATTAGCAGCTTTATTATCCCCGTAGCTGAAAATATGATCGCATACGCTCCCCCTACAAAAAGGCCTAAGACTGGAATCACAAAGGCCAGTTGATATGTGAACATCTCCCGAAAATAGACGGGAACGGTGTTCATCAAGGCGCTTAGGAAAGCCTGCCGATCCGTCAATAGCCCTTCTTCTTTTAGCCGGGCAGTCATGGTATTGGCGGCAAGAGCAGAGCCGAGACTGATCACAAAGGTGGAGGCCGAAATAGCAGGCAAACGTGATATTGAAGTCAGAGGCCTGGCAATGAATGAGACTCGATGAAATAAACCCATCTCAGTCATTATGCCTGTCAGAAAGAGCATCAGGAATACGGTCGTCATGGTGGACACAGTCGTATTCAGCGCTTCCTGGAGGATATCGAGCATAATCAATTTTTCATGCAGCCGCTGATATTCCCGCTTTTTTTCTGTTCTCCTCTCTTATCTTCTGTGCCATTATTGCGGGGTTCTCTCTGGAGAGGGGCTTTGGAACCACAGTCGATCCGTTCTCAAGGATCGACCGGGCGAGAATCCTGAATCTATCTGCAGCCTGAGAATTTGGGGCATACTCTATGACGGTCTGGCCGTAAAGCTCGCTTTCCTGGATCAAAGGATCGCTGGGTATCGTTCCTGTAACCCTTGATCCAATTTTTGCGGCGAATTCTTCCACCAGTTCCAGATCATCCAGAGATCCACGAACGTTGTAAATGATGCCGCCCAGAGCTGATCCGCCCCTGCCTGCGTAGCGCTGTATCCCCTTGTAGATATTATTGGCAGCGTAGATCGCCAGATAATCTGCTGAAGTTACAACGTAAACATCATCAGCCAGCCCCTGGAAATGATAATAAGAGCTCTGCTTGAATTTTGATGAGCGCAGATGATGGAATGACATGGCAATCTTGGCCCAGTGGGGCGTGAGATTGCTGGTGCCGTCATCGAATTCCATTAAATCGAGTAGTGGTGAGCGCACTCTCACCTTTCCCATTGCTTCGCGAAAGACCTTGTATAGCTCCAGAGAAGGCAGAAATCCCACGCTCATCTTCGTCTGGGTAAAATCGTTTACATCCACGGTTCTCAATCCCTCCCGATTATAGAAGTGAGCGATCTTTGCCGGAGCCATGACCAGGTCGATCTGCAGTCTCTTAAAGGTCTTCAGCTCCTCTTGAGGGGTGGGATTGATCAGAAGCTCAGGATGATAATCATAGATCTCCGCCAGGCTCAAGTTGGCCCTCTCGATCTCCTGGATGGCCCTGTCCGTCACTGCGTGGGTGAGGGTTTGGGTTCGGTAGATGAGTGCGGCCACATCCACGCCTATGTCTTTCAGCAGATTGAGACTGAAGCCCACCGGTACGGCCACCTTGATATCCTGCAGCTCTTTTGAAGCGGATTTCAGCCTCAAGCAGATCTTGTTGATCTCGATCCCCATCTGAGTGAGAAGGCCGGCCATCTCCTGGAGCTTCTTGGCGTTTCTCTGGGTAGGGGAGTTGATCAGATTGACAGAGCCCTCGCGTCTTGCCACGTCCTCCCGGCAGATCATCTGGTCTGCCATGGCATATAGGGAGTCTTGAATGCCCACCGGCCTTGATTTGCCCACAAAGTCGCCGGTGGAATAGATCACGTCGCAGCCGACCTTTTCCTTTGCCTTTTCTACAGCTGAGCCGATGTCGTCGCCGATGAGGTCTGTGGTGCAGGTGGTGATTACCATAATCAATTTTGGTGAATACCTCTCATAAGACTCTACAATCGCCTGGCTGAAGGGATTGAGCTTTCTTTGAAAGGCACAACCTACCGGTCCGTGAATGAGCGGCAGAGCATCCACAACCGCATTGGCGACAATCATGGCTCCGGCGATTTTGCCGTGAATTGCCGCCAGATGGTGCTTGGGTATGGCGCTATATATGCTCCTCATGGTTTCAAGGATGGGGGCTTCGTCTCTGGAGATTAAATCCAGCTCATCAGGTTGCATTTTGTTAACCTCGACCTACTATATTGATACTATTGAACACAGATGTCATACAGTACATTACTATTAGAAATTAGCATTAAATAGCTTTTGATCATTTTATATTCCTACTAAGTCAACTTAATTTAGTTATATTAAAATATTTTGTATAATTGTAACAAAACATTGTCACAGTTAATGTTATATATATGACAATTAGTAACATTTAATGACATATAACCAGGGAAGTATGCCGAAAAGACATATGAATTCCCTAAATGACTATGGCGGGTGGAAAGAATGAAAAAATTATTGCTATGTGCGCTCATCGTGAGCATGGCGCTTTTGCAGACGGCTCTGGCCGGCTCTGAAGGCGACAATTCGGGCTATCCCAGGACTATTATCGATTCAGCAGGAAGAGAGATAACCCTTACCGAACCTGTGCAGAGGATTATTGTCCTTAACACCGATGCGGCAGAGGCAGTTACAGCTCTTGGCTCATCCGATTTGATTGTGGGACTTGCAGAGGGAATAAAGGATAGCTACGAGTTTCATGATCTGAAGAACCGCACCTCGGTGGGAACCTGGACCGAAATAGATTATGAAAAAATAGGGGAGATAGTTCATAATGGCAGCCAGGAGAAAAGCTCTGATGCCCTCGTCTTAAGCTTTGTCTATCCCGGAAAGCCAAATGGAGTGGAAGCGGTCTCAAATAACCTCGCCGCCATCGGCGGGATCAATGCCCTTGGCCTTGACTTCTACAAGGAGGAGAACCTGAGCAGAGAAATAACGCTGCTGGGATCAATTCTCGGAAAAGATAAGGCGGCAGAGGAGGTCTTGGACTGGCATGACAAGCGAGTGGCGAAAGTGGAAGCGGCCGTAGCCGGCTTGGACCGCCCCAGTATCTTTGTAGAGGGAAGCTCAAAGGGTTTGGGCGATATTTCCACATTCGGAAAGCAATCCGGCTCTGCAATGCTTCTGCAAAAAGCAGGCGGCGACAATGTTATGCAGAAAGATGAAGCATACCCCAAGGTGGACTGGGAGTGGGTTGTATCTCAGAATCCTGATGTGATTATTAAGACGGATTACCTCAAGTCATCCGATGGCCTGCCGGGATGGAGCATGTCGTCTGCCGATGATGTCAAAGCACTGGAAGAGAAAAGAAACAATATTCTCAGTCGCCCCGGATCCCAGAACATCTCCGCAGTGAAGAACAACCGCGTTTATATCGTATCTGCCCAAACCCTCTTCGGCCTGGACAATGTTGCAGGATTGCAGAGGCTGGCCAAGCTCCTTCATCCGCAGATCGATCTCCATCCGGAAGAGGTGTACAAGGAGTATTTGCAATTCATGGGTATGGAGGATCAAAAGGGCAGGATATTCGTCTATCCAGAGATAACAGAAGGTCAGAGTTGATGGTAATGAAAAAACTGCTACTCATGCCATTGATGGTGATATGCGCCTTGTCGGCATTCTCGGCGGCATCTGCCGTCGGATATACCTTGCATATATTCGGCAATGCCAATTTAGATGATGCCATCGATGAATCGGATATCGCATATGTGAATGATGTGATTGGAGGCAAGAGTGCATCAACGGAGCTGGCCGACGCCAACCGAGATGGCATTGTCGACGATGAGGATATCAAGCAGATAGAACGGATAATCAATTCGACCGAAGACCACCTGAGCCTCAAAGCCTTCACTATTTATGATAAGGCAGAAATCGTCACAGTTGCAATGCCCGTTGAAAAGATCATAATCCTCAACTTAGCCTGCGCAGAGGCAATCAGATGCATAAAGGCCGAGGATAAGGTTATCGGGATCGGTTCATCCACGATAGAAGGCTCAAACAAAGATTTCTTCTCGGAATTGAGCAGCCTTCCGACGGTGGGAAAATGGAGCGAACCGGACATCGAAGCCATACTTCGCCTCCAGCCGGATCTCGTGATTGCCGACTTGAGGACTCCTGATACCGAGATATTGGAGGATAAGCTGGAAGGGTCCGGTATCACAGTAATCCGCATGGGATTCACCTATCCGGACTATTCCCTGGCGGAAATGATGGCTTTGGGCTATATTCTTGGCAAAAAAGATGAGGCAAAAGAGTATACAAACTTCGCAGGAGAGTACATCGATCTTATTGAGGGCAGAGTATCTGCAATTCCAGTGGAAAAGCGACCAAAGGTTTATCCAATTTACTCCAGCCACACGACAGGCGATCTCGGGAAAAGTGGCTCCAATGGGTCAATTGTCGACATGCTTTGTGGGCTTGCCGGTGGGGTGAACATAGCCCATAACCTTACGGGAGGAACCGGTGGAATGTATCCGACTGTGGATCTGGAATGGGTAGTAATCGAGAATCCTCAAATCATATTCACCTGGGGCTCTCCCGGAGGTTATTATGCGACTAATGAAACCGAGATGATGCAGCTTTGGACCAGCATAGTCGACTCAAATGAACTGTCACAGGTGAGTGCTGCAAAAGATAAGAGGGTATATCTAATGACTACGGAGATTGCCAGCCGCCCAAGATGGTTTGTTGGACTTTCCTATCTGGCGAAGTGGTTCAATCCGGATCAATTTGCAGATCTGGACCCCGAGGCGATACATAAAGAGTACCTAGAGAAGTTCCAGGGAGTGGGATATCAGGGAACATTTGTATATCCGGACAAATAAGCCTGAGGATATTTTCTCATTTATTTTTATAGATCGCAAGGTCTACAATTCTGCGCTATTCGCACCATTCCGATTTATTTAATAAAAAAGTGAACTTGTTATTAATCCTCTGCTTAAGAGGAATATGCAAATAACCACGAGTGTTCAAGTCGTAATCAAAACCCTGCAGATCCAGATATTGCTGATGCAGTGCCTTTGGATTTTAAGCCGCTCGAAGGGCTGTGTCAAGTTGCATGATTTCATTTCGATATATACTTACAATTTTAATTTAAAAAAAGTAAAAAAATACCAGCTTTTATATCCCCTGAATCCACAACATCCGATGGCCTCATGCCTTGGATTTATCCTGCGTGGGTTCCGGGTAGACAAAGGCCCTATTTTTGGGATAGGAAATCCCCATGCGCTCAAAGTACTCTTCATAAACATCGCTGGGATCTATATTTAGCTGCGGATGGAATAACTTGGCAAGCTCAGTCAAACCGGCAACATTCTTTATCCCATTCAACATATCTATGGGCACGAAATAGATTTGATCGTTCTTCACAGCAGAGATGCCATTTGCACCAGGTCGCGTAAGGATCTCATTCTTTGCTATTTCCAATTGGATGGTATCGATGCTGGGCGGAGCGTTCCACCCTGTAAAGTCCCTGGATTGCATGCAAATGATTACATCGGGATTCTTCGATACCACCCAATCCCATTTCACTTTGACGACGGGTTTCGATTGGCTCTTAGCTATATTGTCCCCGCCAGCATTCGTGATAAGGGCGTTCAATGAATTGGTCTTTCCCGGGGTTTCCAATGAGTTTAGTCCACCCTTGGAAGACAGCTCCATGTAGACCTTGGGAGATGCCTCTCCATCTAAGGACTTTTTCACGTCGGCTTTTCTTTCCGAATACCAGTTCAGATAGTCCTCTGCCTCACTCTCTTTGCCCAGCAGCTTTCCCAATTTGTGCAGCTCCTCTGTCATGATCTCAGGAGTGAAGTGAAATCCTGCAACAGTAATGTTCTTGAGAGATACCAGCTTCCTTTCAATAGCGGCTGCTCCATAGGGCTTGTCCGGATAATCATAGCATACTACCAGGATGTTCGGCTTGATGATATCTCCTTCTAGGGATATTGCACCGATCATATCGATATTGGGATCATCCTCTTTTCCTACGCTTGTCTTTTTCTTTAATAGAGGGAACATTTTGCTGTTCTTCTGTACGCTGTCTACAATACCTACCACTTTATCTTCGGCTCCTAAGAGCGTGACAGCTTCAGCAGCTCCCTGACATAAGACAATGATTCGTTCTATAGGCATTGTGATAGTAACCTCTCTCCCAGCACTATCTATGATGGTTCGAGGGTAGTCGCTTTGATTTACAGCGCCTTGAATCATAATGCTTTGATTAATACTGCTTTGTTCCACCTCGGCACATGCAGGTAGTATCGAGCACGCCGCCGATACAAAAAGCGATAACAATACAAAAAAGGTAGAAGTTTTCATTCAGCACACCTACACCGGCGGATATACAAATACACCATGCTTGCTTGCATCAAATTCCGCACCCAAGTAGTCCGACAAAAACTCCTCCGTTATCTTCTGAGGATCCAGGTCCTTGAATAGATCGGGTTGTATGATCTTCGCCGCATATATTTCTCCGATCGGACCTTGAATTCCCAAAGGAAGAGCCATGTACAATACATAAACTCTGCCGTTTTTAACCGCGTTGGTTTCCGCCAGCTCAGGTCGCTGCATAACGCTATCTCTCAGAGCCTCTGCCTGGGCCGGGTCATCGACGGCGTATCCCGTCTCCGGTCCTTTTGAACTTGCATATCTGATAATAACGTCGGGATTAGCCGTGACTACTTTCTCGGAATCGATCACGGATATATCAAAATTATCATCATCAAATATGTTTCTCCCGCCTGCGAGTTCAATTACTCTAGTGATATAATTCGGACCGCCAAAAGACTCATACGGCTTTTGGCGCTCCCAATAGACCTTTGGTACCTTATCTTCTGGTAATCCTTTTGTTCTATCTCTAATCAGATCCATATATTTGGAGTAGAAACCATCGAGGTAATTGTCAAGGTCCCCTTCTTTTTCCAGAAGATAAGCAAGCTTCCTTGCCTCCTCAACAAATGTTTTTGGATCGAATAGATCTATGCCGACTACGGTGATGTTTCCAGGCAGCTGCTCTTCCAGCTTGGACGGATAGTAATGCCAGCATGTTATTAGATCCGGACTCAGATTGAGAATCATCTCATAATCAGGGCTGGAAGCACTTCCCGGCGCAGTTTTTTTGATAAGCGATGGGAAAAAGACTCTGCGAAAATCTATATCCTTTAAATAATTTGGCACGCCGACGATCTTGTCTTCATCTCCCATCATAGATATTATTTCCGTATCATAACCTCCAAAGGCTATGATCCGGTTTATCGGCTTGTAAATCGTCACAGTCCTATTCGTGCAATCCACGATGGTTCGGGGATAATTCTCTTTGATATGTTCTATCTCCTCCAGCTGATCGGATGTGATCTTTCCTTCTTTGAATAAATTCTCCGCATTCAACAGCTCGTCCTGAGATACGATCTTATCTCCATCCAGATCTCCCGGCACAGCCCCATGTACGAAGGTTATGGCAGCCAGAAGGATTAGAATGATCAAACCATTTCTTAATTGATTTTTCATAATATTCACTTCATAAATCACTATTTATCATACAATCATTAGCTTTTTTATTAATTATGTCGCTAGTAGTATTAGTATTTATAACTATTTCTGAAAAATACGACAAAAAGATAGAAATCGAGTGATTAGTTAATATATTTTATTAGTAATGTCTATATCCAATGTCGGGTAGGTGAATACTCCATGTTCATCTAGATTGTAATCCAGCCCCTGGAATTTAGTTAAGTATTTCTGATGGACAGATTTCGGGTCAAGATCCTTAAACATCTCGGGATGGAAAAGCTTCGCCAGATAGCCGATGCCGATAAAATGCCTTACATTGCCCAGGATGTGATTATCGATAACAAGTACCGCATTATTCTTTATTGCTCTTACATTGGCCAGTTCTGAGCGGTTTAAGATCTCATCATGGATTTCCCTGAGGCGCTTGGTGTCGCTTGTATTGTACCCCTTAATATCTGCATCAAGCCGTACAATTATCTCTGGGTCCTGCTTTATTATGGACTCGGGGTCCACATCGAAGTAATCCTCTTGATCTCCGAAAATATTCCTGCCGCCAGCCAGCTCGATCTTCTGTTGATGTCCAGTTCCATTGCCTGCGCTGTAATAAGGCTTCCTGCTTTCATAGTAGATCCAAGGTTTATCATCCTCAGCAATCTGATCTACTCGGTCCTTTATGGAATTCATCCAGGATTCGTAAAACTCGATAAATTCCTCCGCCTCATCTCTTTTATTGAAGAGATAGCCCAGCAGTTTGGTTTCTTCAACATAGCTCTCAGGCTTAAACGTGTCTATGCGGATCACTTTGATATCAGGATTTAGCTCTTTTAAATGATCTTGAATTGCATCGCCTTCGGTTATTGAAAATGTTGCGAATAAGAAAACTACCTGTGGATTTAGCTTCAAAATCTCCTCGTAGTTAGGACTCTTGGTAGATTCCACATTTGGATATTCATAGAATTCCGATAAAATCTCATCGTTTTTGATATCGCTCCCTACGCCCACAATTTTATCATCTGTCTTAATCGATCTCATTGTCTCCACTTGGTGATTATTGAATGCAACTACCCGATTTATCGGCAGTTTTACGGTTAACACTCTACCTGAAGAATCGATTATTGTCAGATCAGTCTCATTTCCTTCAATGATCTTCACGATTTGAGAAACGTCGATTTCGTCGATTATGCTATCGTTATTTGCATCAGCTAATTTCGTTGGTTCGTTTGTGCCTTTAATTATGCCCTGCATATAAGCGATGTCATCTTCATCTATATTGCCATCCATGTTTGCATTGCCGAAGATCTGCAGCGTAGAATCGGAAGCACCTGCAAGTGAGACCGCCAACGCCAGTGAAACTAAGAGCATCATAAAAAGAATAATGGATCGTCTCATTCAATTCACCTCCAGAGGCGGATAGACGAATACGCCGTGCTCGCCCAGATCGAAGTCCACACCCAAAGCATCTGTCAGGAACTCCTGATGAACCTTCATTGGATCGACGTCACCGAAAAGTTCGGGATGGATGATCTTGGCGAAATAGATCAGGCCGATTGGATAATCGAGGCCGTAATGAAGGTTGACGTCAACTATATAGGTGTTGTTGCTCGTGACCGCCAGGATTCTATCAAATCCGGATCTGTTCATTATCTCCTCCCTCATCTCTGTGATCTTTGAGGAGTTATCAAAGCTGTATCCGGCATCGGTGTAAGCCCCTCTAATTATGACCTCTGGATTCTTATCGATTATCGCCTCCGGGTCCACCACAGGTATGCCTGACACATCGTCGAATATGTTCCTCCCGCCGGCAAGGACCATCATCTGGTGAGCGCCGGTGGTGTTTCCGTAAGTCTTGTAAGGAGCATTACACTCCAGATAGACCTTTGGCCTCTCGTCCTCAGACAATCCTTCAACCCTGGATTCGATTAGGTTGATATATTTGTCATGGAAATTCTCAATGTAATCGTCCGCTTCTTCCACAGTTCCGAATATGTAGCCCAGAGTTTTTACGTCTCGGGTGAGGTTTGCGGGCTTTGTGAATGAGAGGTCAATTATTGAAACCGCCTGAGGAAGGCCTTTTTCGAGGTCGGGGACGTTGGTCGAGTACCAGGTTATTAGAAGATCGGGATTGTGGCTTAATATCGCCTCCAGATCGGGATCTCCTGCCTTCCCCAGGGCTGGAAGTCTGCTGACCTGCGGAAGGTATGTGTACTCCTTGGCCTCAGTCTCAACTCCCACAACTCTGTCCAAAACGCCGAATATCTGAATTGCCTCTGCACAGTATTTATTGAGAAGGGCCACTCGCTTAACAGGCATCTTTACCCTCACGACGCGATCAATGGAATCTTTGAGGACGAGTTCGCTCTCCTCGTTTGTCATGATCTTTTTAACCTGATCTATATCGTCCTGATTGATCTGGCCGTCAAAATTGGCATCGCTGAGATTTGTGGTAGCATTCGTTCCGTTAATCACGCCCTCAAGATAGGCTATGTCCAACTCATCTATAAATTCGTCAATGTTTGCATTGCCGAATATTTCCAGCGTGTAATCGGATGCAATTGCAGGTATAACCGATATCATCAATGATGATAGCAAAAAAATAATCAAAGAACGAACTTTCTCATTCATTCATTTCACCTTCAACAGCGGATATCCATATACCCCCTTGAAATCTTCGCCAAGGAACTTCTGTAGCCACTCATTATGGATTGCTACAGGATCCATATCCTCAAAGAGCTCGGGATGCAGCCATTTGGCAACATATGAGCTGAATACAGAGGGATGCAATGATGCAGCGTCACTGGATAGAATATAGACCCGTGAATTCTTAACGGCATCAATGTTCTCCCAACCTGTGCGGTTCATCATATCCTTCACTTTTGCAGCCATCTGAGAACTGTTGGTTGCATCGTATCCGCTCTGGGGAATATATGTAAGAAATGTCATCTTAATAATCACTTGCGGATCTTTCTTTAAAACCTCTTCCGGATCTATCTCCTTTGTATCATTTATCTCTTTGAATATGTTGATGCCGCCACATGGCTCGATCGCGCGGCTGACACTATTTCCTGAACCCGTTTGCAGGTCTTTATAACTCTCACCGAATACACGCGGCTTCTCTTCTTCCTTCAGATCCTTTAATCTATCGTTTATAAAGTCAATATGCTCTTGCTCGAAATCGATGAGTTCCTCAACTCGTTCTTTCTTGTTCAGCATCCATCCTAGCTTCCTGGTTTCGCTCTTATAAGTCTCAGGGACATGAAAATTCAGTTGAACCAACGGAATGCCTGCATCATTCAGAATTTTTCTCTCCTTAGAATAATCGTAAATCGCATAGGCAAGAACGATATCCGGCTTTAAGTCTAGAATTTTTTCCATATCCCATTCTGTAGTCTTTCCTACTTCAGGCGTGTCTTTGATGAACTGCCTCAACTCTCCTCTCTTTTTTACATCGCTCACAATAGCAACGATTTTATCCTCTTCTCCAAGGGCGCAGAGCATTTCTGGACCATAGGTTCCTGTCAATGCGGCGATACTTTTTATTGGCAAGGAGACAGTAACAGGTTCTCTTGTGGCAGATGGAGCCGAATGCGGCAGGATGATCTGCATTATTGTGAGGTTCTTTTCCTCCCCTCGAATGATCTGCTTGATCTGCTCGATGTCGTTTTCATCAATCTTTCCATCGTAGTTTGCATCTGCAAGCTCTGTAGGTTTATTTGTGCCGTTGATTATACCTTGCACGTACATTACGTCGTCGGCGTTTATTGTATCATCCATATCGGCGTTTCCGAAGATCTCCAACGTGTATTCCGAAGCCAATCCAGACATAATTGCCAACGTTGCGAATGCCGCCAGAAAAAGCGGCAAAAAAAAACTTATTCTTTTCATGTATCACTCCTCCAGTGGTGGATATATCAGCACTCCCCGATGATTTCCTTGATCCGCATCCACCGCGAATGTGGTAATTGCCAGGAATGCTAACAACGTTATAGCTAATTCGCATGATTTATTCATGAGATCTCTCCCCACATATGTTCTCACTAAATATCCAATTTGAATTATTCATTAGATTTTCCCTGGTTTTGGTGAAAGACCTACCCCATAAAGCTCCTCGGTGAAGTCTTCGTAAGTCTGGTTGAAATTTACATCGGCAAACGATTCGGGATAAGCTTTCATGGCATAATCCAGCACAAGAAGCTCGATCTCAGGGGCCCAGGAGGTGATGTAATAGTCCTTGTTGACATTTTTCTCGTGGACGGCTCTTAGACCCTGCCATTTGTCGCTTCCGTAAATCTGGTCTGGCGATCCGCTCCAATACCAGATATTAATAATATCCGGATCCCAATTAACGATGGTCTCAATATCCACCTCAGATCCGGATTTAGCTATCTTATCTTCAGCGACATCAATGATCCCTGCGATCTCCCATTTTTCACCCATGATTCGCACCTTTGGGGGTTCAATGGAATTCATCGATATGCCTTTGACCCTCTTTTCTTCCGGTATGGCTGAGACCCTTGATTTCACCAGCTCCTCAATCTCGTTCATGGATGAGATGATCTCTTTTGCTCGATCCACCTTATTGAACATATAACCGAACTGCATTAGCTCCTTTCGGAAAGAATCAATTTTTTTATTGTTTTTAGTTGTATTTAATTCAAAGACGGTAATACCCAATTTTTTGATCTCTTCGATCTCTTCAGGGTATTGATCCCATACTATCATGACATCAGGTTTTATAGCAGCTAGAGCCTCCCGGTCAAAGCTTCCCGTCTTGCCGAAATCTGGAAGATTCTTTATGTCCGGGTATATCTCAGACAGCACATCATCGGTGAGCATGTAGCTTGGCACGCCTACAACTTTCTGAAACTCTCCAAGAGCCACAATGAATTCCGGCATATGAGCCACTGCTAACTTCTCAATGGGTAGATCAAAGCTGACGACATTGTCACATCCATCTATTAGCGTAAGTTTATTTTCTGTGCCATTTATTATCTGCTTGATATAGTCAACATCGTTAGCATCGATCAAGCCGTCGTAGTTGGCGTCGCATAGATTGGTTTTGGAATTCGTTCCACTGATAACGCCCTTCACGTAAGCAATGTCCTGTTCGTCGATGATATTATCCTCATTGGCGTTTCCCAAGATGTCCAGAGTGAAATTTTGAGAGAGCGAATTATTTCCACTCTGATCATCCTTAGCTGCATTCCCAGAAAGTGCAGATATCGTCAGGAATGCCAATATAATTCGGGCAAATCTCCATGATTTCTTCATAAGGCCTTCACCTTTATTTTTCCATATCACTCAATGCTTGAAGATACGAATGCATCGTGCTCGTTCAAAGCATCAGCATCATTGCTTGTCCATAATTGTTACTATTTAGTCTTTTGGTATTATTAAGTCAGTTTATTATCTGCAAATTTAGGACTGGATCAACAACACTGAAGTAAATAAACCGAAAAAAATGTAGAGGTAAATGTAAAATATGCATATGATCTCCCTAATATCCACTGACCCATTCTTCATTAGTGAGAACGCATGCATATCTTAGATTTAAGAGACCATCTTGAACCCTGCGAGTCTCTCGCTCTTACGCCCCTATCACCTTGGCCATCTTCTCCTTCCAGGCGGCTACCTCATCGGCGTTGATGACGTCTATTGCTCCGCCCTGGAATTCGCCCTGTACGTCGCCCATCCTCTCTTCCATCCATCCCTCGATCTCCAGGTAGAGCGATTTCAGCGCATCCAGCACCTCGGGATCGGCCTTCCACAGCCCCCGCTGCTCGGCCTCCAGGAGCCTTCTGCCCATCTCCTCCATGGCCCAGGGATTATTCTCCTCGAAGAACTTGCGGTTCTCCTCATCCATGATGAAGGTCTTGGCGATATCATCGAAGATCCAGTCATCCACCTCCTGCGTCGTGGCTTCCCAGCCGTAGACCCTTCCCACGCGTTTGGAGATGTCGCCTGCTCCCTTGTAGCCGTGCTGCTTCATGCCTTCGATCCACTTGGGATTGAGCAGCTTGGTCCGGACGACTCTTCGGACCTCGTCTGCCAGATCTCGCACCTCCACATGCTCCGGCTCGCGGGTGTCCCCGTAGTAGGCCTTCACATCCTTGCCGGAGAGGTGTCTGGCTGCCGCAGTCATGCCACCGTGCGTGCCGAAGTAGCAGCAGCATCCGAAGAGGTCGTACTCATCGCTGACCACCTTGTTGTAGGTGACATCCACAGATTTGAGCGAATTCACAAAATTCTGATGCGACTCCTTGCCGGCCACGCCCTTGCCGTAGGCATAGCCATTCCAGTAGACGAATATATCTGAGAGATCCTTCTCATCCTTCCAGGCGCTGGCATAGACTGCCAGGTTTGTGCCAGACTGATAGGTGCCCGGCTTGCTGGCGAAGATGCGCAGCGTTGCTTCTCGCCAGTCCTTGGCCGTGCCGCTCTCAAGATTCGCCAGAGTGTGCTTTCTAACGAAGTTCATCTCCAGAGGCTCATCGAGCGCCGCCACCGCCTGGACCGCTTCGTCGATGGTCTCGATGCAGTTGGGGAAGTTGTCCCTGGTGATGCCTGAGACGCGAACGGTCAGATCGATCCTGGGCCTGCCCAGCTCTTCCAGCGGTATGACCTTGAAGCCCTTCAGCCTTCCGTTGGACAGCCAGACCGGCTCCGTACCCAGCAGGAAGAGCATCTGCGACATGTCCTCGCCATCAGCCCACATGATGTCGTTGCACATCCAGAAGAACGCAATGTTCTCAGGATAGCGGCCCTCTTCATTCTGGTGCTTGGAGATAACAGCCCCGCCCAGCTTCTGGCCCACCTTCCAGGCAGTCTTGGTGGGAACGCGGTAGGGGTCCAGAGAGTAGAAGTTGCGGCCTGTGGGCAGGACATCATCCCGGCCACGGGTGATGAGACCACTGGGTCCCGCCTCGATGTAGCCTCCGTCCATTCCATTGAACAAAGACTCGATCTCCAAGGAGGCTTCCATCCTGGTTTGCAGATCGAATACCTTCATCCGAATAGCTTCGAGCTGGCTCTCATAACCTGCCGTGGAAACGCCCAGGACCTCGGCAGGCTGCGACCCGTCGCCCTGCAGGTACATCTTGATTAATTTCTTGCATAGTCCATCGATGTCCTCCAGCAGTTGCCCGTGCGATTTTCCGTAGCGCTCGCTCACGCCCCCCTGGTCGGCCAGCAGCTCTTCCATGGAAAGGCCCATCATGGCCGCGATCGTGCTGCGAAGCGGCACGCCGCTCCCCTCGAACCGCATCACTGAGTTGATGAACTCCACACGCTTCTCGGCCTGCGGCAGTTCGCCGAATATGTGCATGCCGGAATCAATCTGCGTATTCCTGATCCGGCTCAGCTCATTGTGGGCCTTGGTCACAATCTCTTCTACAGGCATATCGTCGGTCAGCTTCATGCCTTTGTCGAGGTTGGCTGCCTTGATGGCGTCGATTAAGAGGTGCCTCAGCTCATGGGATCTGGCGTGGTCGTGCTTGGCGGTCTCATACTCTCCCAGCAGCCGGTCCACCTCCAGCAGCTCATCGTAAAGCCCGGACTGGGTCATCACGGTTTGCATGTGGTCCACCAGCGTGGCATAGCTGCGCCGCTTGGCGATGGTTCCTTCCGGCGGGTTGTCGGCATTATAGATGTAAAGGTGGGGGATGGTGCCGATACAAATATCCGGATAGCAGTTTTTGGACAGGCCCACCCCTTTGCCGGGCAGGAACTCCAGGTTGCCGTGTGTTCCCACATGGATGAGCACATCCGCTCCGAAGATGTCTTCCAGATAACGGTAGGTGGCCATGTACTGGTGCGTGGGCGGAACATCCGGGTCATGCAGGATCTTGCAGACCTGGCCGTCGCAGCGAGCTCCGGCACAGCCTCTCTTGGGCTGCACGCAGACTACGGTGTTGCCGTACTGCACGCCAGTGATCACGATCTTACCTTGATAGAGCATGGCCGCAGGAATATCGTTCTTCAGTTCACCGGGAGGGTTTCCCCAAGCCTCGCTGACACGCTCCTTTACCTGGGGTGTGAGCGTATTGAACCATTTTTCATAGTCCTCTTTGGTCTGATAGGCCAGAACACCGCCCTTTGCCACGATCTCTTCGATGGGAGTCCAGCGGAACTCGGAGATGGCTTTTCGGTCCATAATCGTGGTGATGAGCTCTTTTCCCGTGGCCGGAGTATCTTCCAGAGTATAGCCCTCTGCCGCCATCCTGTTCATGATGCGGGCCACGCTCTCGATGGTATCCAGATGCGCTCCACCACCGACGGCCGCTTCCACCGAAGCGCAGGGATTATTGTGCAGGATAAAAGCAACCTTGCGCTCGCTTATCGGCTTTCTGGCTAATTCGATCCAATTCTTTGCTCGTTTTGCAAGCTTCTCGCAGCGCTCCAAAATAGGCGTGCGCTCTTCATAATCACCCCGCCTGGAACCGGCGCTTATGATAATGGGCTCGATCATACCTTCAAACTCCGGCATGGCCACGCCCCAGCCAATATCATTGGACAGTCCAATGCCGTTTTCCCACTCCTCTAAAGTCATGTGATTGGAAAGAACCGGCTCAAATACAGGTGCGTTTAGCTTTTTGAGAAGAGCGATGCCGGTTTTATTTCCTTTTGACTCGCCCATGTTGTTTCTGTCCTGTCCGAGGAAGAAAGGGGACGTCTTTACCATGGCATCGATGCGAGGTTTGCCATCTATGAAGAAGTAGTCCCAAACCACTTCGGCCATGCTCCTGGTGCCAAGATCCACATCCTTAACGGAATATGAGAACACGGGGATGACGTTCAACCCTTCTCTTTCAAGTGCCCTGATCAGCTCATCCTCAACTGCCAGATTTCTGTTCACCCAGTAAAACCGGGAAAAGAGCAATCCCACCGTCGGGCAGTCGTCCGGCTCGTACCACTTCATATAATCTTCGATATTATCAAAATGATGCGGAGCATCCGGATGGTATGCACCCTCCCAGGGCATGGGAGTGGGCGGCTTGGCAGTCACATCCATGTGAAGCAGTTCCCGGCAAAGATACAGGAGCATGTTGCTGATGTTATCCTCTCCTCCATAGGTGAGGTAGGCATTGGCAGTGACCACAACCTTTGCCGGAGCTGTGGAGGTCAGCCAGTATGATTGATCATAGCCGAGGCATACGGTGGGTGTGCGCTTTCCGATCTCACTCATCTTGGACTCGATCTCGTCCCAAAGTGCCTCGCTGCCTCGATGCGTGAAGATCAGGTCTGATTGTTCCATGGACTTCATGGCTTCTTCCAGCAGGCCGGGCTGATCATCCAGACGCTGAGCGGAAAAAAGCTGCAGGTCGAATCCTAGGCGCTTGCAGGCCTTGGCGATAATCTGCAGATATGAATTCCCAACAATGCAGGTGAGCTTCATGATTGCTCCTCTTTGATCAAATATTCCTGATCTCTGCGCGGATGCTTTAATTTAATTGTATGTATTTCGAATTGTGTCATATTTCTTCCCTAAATTACTAAAATAATACGTCCTTAGTATTAACTATTTCGATTGAAATGTTAAAAAAGAATAAATACATAATAAGATTGGTGCTTTACGTAGAGAAGTTAATGAGCATTGTCGTTCAAGGATCTAAGGGCACGATACACGACTTGCCAAGAGATTTCATCTCTAGAGTTTCAACACCAATGCGTTTTGTAATAATAAAACCAAAAAGCTTATTAATTACAGCTGAAATAGTACATAGGAATAATATATTATATGACTAAGATTGAAAGACAATCTACGGATGCTGATGAATGGTGGTGGTATAAGGAGATGAGAATAAACAAATTATTGGCCTGGTCGGTGCTGGCGTTGTGTCTTTCGCTGGTCGTAATCAGCACAGCTCTGGCATCCGATATCTCAGGTTCAGATTACCCTAAGAAGATTGTGGATGATGCAGGCAGGGAGGTCACGATCAAGAATCCCGTCCAAAGGATAATAGTCAACAACGGAGACGTTGCCGAGGCCATAATCATGCTTGGCGAGGGAGACAAGATCGTGGCCGTATCGAACACTGTAAAGGAAAAGGCAAGCTATTACTTCCCTATGCTTAAAAAAGTACCATCTGTGGGCACCTTCAACAAGCTTGACTATGAGATGATCGGGGCAATTGCAAAAGGTGATAATGATACAGTAGCTCCGGATATTATCTTCGTAGGCTACAGCTACCCGGGAAAATCCTATGGAATTGAGGCCCATGCAAAGGCACTTGCTCCTTTCGAGAATATAACCTTCGTCGGCCTAGACTTCTTTTACCCAGAAAACATGACGTCGGATATGGAAAAGCTGGGAGTCATCTTGAATAGGGAAGCTGAGGCGAAGGTGTATATGGACTGGTATAACCAGAAGCACTCCGACATAAAGGAGGCGGTGAAAGGGACAACCATGCCCAAGATATATGTGGAGTGGGATGCAAAGGGCACAGATCTATCTGGCATGGGCCCTACATCCGGTGCTGGCCAGATGGTCAAATCGATCAATGCCTATAATATCTTCAGCGGGCTCAACGAAGGATACCCTAAGATAGACTGGGAGTACATTATCTCGCAGAAGCCTGACATCATAATAAAACGCCGGACATCAGCATCTGGTGCCACTGCTTTGGGCTGGGCTTCCCCTCCTTCCAACGATGGTGTCATTTTTGAGGGCGCTATCAATGAGATCATGGACCGGGCGGCTGCATCCTCTGTGCCTGCAGTGAAGAATGGCAAAGTCTACATATTCAACTGGGACTTCATGGCAGGTCCAGACCAAATAGTGGGACTCACTTATCTCGCAAAGGTAATTCATCCGGAGGCGAAGCTGGACCCTGAGTCTGTTTATGAGGAATATCTCGAAATGATAGGGCTTGAATATCCTGAAGGAAGGATATTCGTTTATCCTGAGGACGTATTAGAGTGAAGGCCAGGATTGGAGAATAGTCTATTGGTTCTGCTAGCTGCGATGCTGGCAGCTAAAAATTTTTATGTATAATATTCCTCTCGCAGAGCAGCTCATATGGAGTGCCGACTGCATTGACTATTCCCTTTTTCAGCATAATTAGATTATCCGAGAAACGAGCGATTCGAAGTGGGCTCGTCCAGAAGCAGGTTCGCTGGCTCTTGGGACAGGGCACGGGCGATGAGCACCTTCTGCTTCTGCCCGTCGGAGAGTTGAGCGAAATCCCTCATGGATAGATGTATCAAACTAATAAGAAACAGTCCACTAGGACCATCTGCCCAAAAAAAGTGGCCCCCTGGAGCCGCACACCCAGGGCGGCTTTTACCAGAACTCCTTCTTCCGGCGCAGGAATAGATAAACGAAGAACGGGACACCTAGGAAGGCAGTCATGATGCCCACGGGCAGAATCACGGGCGCCATTATGGTTCTCGCCACGGTGTCCGCAGCCAATAGCAGCAGTCCTCCTACCAGTGCAGAGGCGGGAAGCAAAAACCTGTGGTCCCCACCAATCACCATGCGGGTAATATGCGGAGCGACAAGGCCGATGAAGCCGATGGTTCCCGTGAAGCAGATAACGCTCGCTGTGATGACTGAGACCAGTACCATGCATATGACACGCGTCTTCTCCACATTAACTCCCAGGCTCTTGGCGGTTTCATCACCTGTTCCCAAGGCATTGATATCCCATGACTTGAGAAGAAGATAGGGGAAACTGGCGACTATAACGGCCGTTACGATCCAGACCTTATCCCAGGAAGATCTCCCCAAAGAGCCCATCATCCAGAAGACCACCTCTTGCACCTGCTCGGCATGGCCGACGTATTGCAGGAAGGAGGTCATGGCCGAGAACAGGTACATGATAGCTATACCTGCAAGGACCATAGTCTCCGGTGTGATGCCCTTATACTTTGCCAGGCCATAAACGCTCATCGAGGCGAGAAGGGTGAAGATGAAGGCGTTGCCTATTATTAGGTACTCTCCCCCCACGAAACCTGCTCCCATGACGATGGCCAAGGCGGCACCAAAGCCCGCTGCAGAAGCAATGCCCAGTGTAAATGGGCTGGCCAGGGGATTCTTGAGGATGCCCTGCATTACGGCTCCTGCAACTGCGAGGCCGATACCACCCACAATGGCCAGAAGAATGCGGTGAAGCCGCAAGCCCCAGACAATTGTGTCCGAGAACCAGGTGGTCTCAAAGTGGCCAGGCAAAAACCTGGCTATGATGGTTGTGTAAACATCAACAACGCTGATGTCAGCCGAACCTTGCGTGGCTGCATAGCCTGCCAATAGAATTATCCCAAAAATGAGAGAAATGAGAAAGAGCATCTTTTTGCCAATGAACTTCTGATACTCTGCCCTCAAATCTGCGTTGGGCTTTTCCTTGGAATACGCAGATGACATTTGCTCACTCCTCTGGATAGACAAAGACACCCTTATTTACTACATCGACATCTACACCCTGGAATTCCTTGAGGTATTCCTGATATGCCTCGCGGGGGCTATAGTCCTGGAATATCTCGGGCTGCAGCCATTTTCCTAAATAGCCCATGCCCAAATAGAACCTTCCACCACCCTTGGTGCAGTCCCAGGTGAACACGTAGACCTTCTTGCTTTTCACTGCAGGAGTTTTGTTTAATTCAGTCCGGTCGAGCATCTCATCTGCTAAAGCCTCAAGAGCAGAGGTGTCGCTCAAATCTTTGTCTATTCCCGGACTGTCCTTGAGATATTTGTAGCGCAGAATGATTTCCGGATTCTTCACGGCAACGGATTCTGGATCAACCTGCTTAAATCCCTGCAATTCTGAGAATATATTGTTCCCGCCGGCCGCAACGAGAAGAGCATTATGGGCATGACCCGAGCCGCAGGTGTAATAAGTCTGGCCGCCTCCGAAGTCTGCTTCCATATAGACTGCAGGCTTCTGACTGGAGGGGATGGCCGACACAGTATTCAGGTATTTACCGAGCTTCTCTTCAAAGAACCTATTGTATTTCTTTGCCTCATCATTTCGATCGAGAAGATAGCCAATCTTGTCGACGATATCGGTATATTGAGATATGTTTCCTGAATCCAAGCGGATCACAGTGATATTGGTATCCTTGAGATTCTGATCCAGATCTTCCTGCTTGGGGCTGCTCATGTATGTCATGACAAGGTCCGGGCTGGATTTAATCAAGGCCTCCCAGTCAACCGATGATACCGGAGATCCGATGTTGACAAAACCAGCGCCATCCGCATAAAGGTCTCCACATCCCTGCTCCCTGCTCTGCACAACATACTTGCCGGCAGCGACAATTTTATCTGTACAATTGAGGGTGCGCAGTATCTCATAGTCTTCTGTAGTCAATACCGCGATCCTTTTGATCGGCTTATAGATTGTTATCTCGCTACCAGTCGAGTCATTGATGCTCCTGGGATAGCTCTCATGAATGAGCCTGATCTCCTCAAGCTCTTCCGAGCCGATTCGTTTGTCCTTAAAATCCTTTTCTGCAATCTTCAATTCTTCTGCTGAGATCACTTTGTCGCCATTCGCGTCCCCAGGAACTGATATTGCCTGGTAGGCGGCTGCAAGCCCCAAGAGAATGAAAAAGCAGAAAAATAAAACGCAACCGTGTATAATTTTCATGCCGATTCCCCAAATTCGATCTTTGAAAACTGCGTAGATGTATTGTGCTCATATTAATAAGTCTTTTGGTAATAGTAGTACTAAATTATATTATTTTTCACAGAACACCATTCTAATATGCTTAATATTTACTGTTGATGTATTCCATATATATAACGCGATTATAACCTTTGCGAAAACATTTTTTCATCCAATGACATTGTTTCACTGAGATTAATCGATTCTATTTGATATGATAATTGTAAACTTATATTATGCAGAAATTATATCATCATACAATTAGCACAAAATAATTTAAAAAATTAGTACTTTTTAATACAACATAAAACCTTAAATACGAAAACGACAAGCTAAAAAAAGGAGATAATAATGCACCATCTGAAGAGAAAGACAATACCATTTACTGCTATCGTTGGGCAGGACGACATGAAGTTCTCCCTGATTCTAAATGCCATCAATCCCCGCATAGGCGGCGTCCTGATCAGGGGCGACAAGGGAACTGCTAAATCGACTGCGGTGCGTGCTTTAGCCGACCTGCTGGAGAATATTCAAGTGGTTGAAGACTGCCCATTCAATTGCGACCCAAAAAATGAAGAGGATATGTGCGACCTGTGTTTTGAGAAGAACCAGGCAAACCTGATAAAAGGAATAGATAAAAAGACACCTGTCATCGATCTGCCGTTGGGTGCAACAGAGGACCGAGTAGTTGGCTCTCTGAATGTTGAGCGTGCCATCAAAGAAGGAATCAAGGCCCTGGAACCGGGCATCTTGGCAGCCTGCAATCGCGGCATCCTCTACATAGATGAGGTCAATCTCCTCGACGATCATGTGGCCGATGTGCTCCTGGACTCGGCTGCCATGGGTGTCAATATCGTGGAGCGTGAGGGTGTGTCCGTAGCCCATCCCTCCAAGTTCATATTGGTCGGAACCATGAACCCGGAGGAAGGGGAGATCCGGCCCCAGCTTCTGGACCGATTTGGGCTGCAAGTGAGCGTTGTCGGCATCGACGATGTGGATCAGAGAATGCAGATCGCCAAGATGGCAGAAGCCTTTGATGCCGATCCCGATGCATTTATGGAAATGAGCCAAAAAAGCCAGGCGGAATTGAAGGAGAAGATATCCCGGGCCCGCAAGATCCTTCGCAAAGTTGCCATGAGCGATGATCTTCTTCGGTCTATCGCTTCTACCTGTATCGATCTTGGCGTGAAGACACACCGTGCTGAGATTGTGATCACCAGGACCGCCAAGACCATTGCCGCCTTTGACGGCAGGACAGAGGTCAACCAGGAGGATGCTAAAAAGGCCATGGAGCTGGCCCTGGCCCACAGGATGAGGAGCAGGCCCTTTGAGCCGCCCACCCTGAACAAGGACAAGCTGGAGAAGTCTATGTCCCAAAACCAGCCTGAACATAAGCATCAACATCAAAATCCCCAGCAACAAAAAAAAAATGAGCAACAGCCTCAGGAGCCCGACGACCAAAAGGACGCTAATACAACCCAGGCCGCCCAGCCCCAGGAGCAGGTCTTCGAGATCGGCACGCCTATCGATACGCGTGCCATAACCATGCCCCGCAAGCGAGACCGAATTGCCCGCCGCAAGACCAGCGGCAGGAGAATGAACACTCTCGCTCTGCGTAACCGTGGCCGGTACCTGCGCCAGAGGATGCCCCTGGAAGGGAAAGATATCGCCATCGATGCCACCATTAGAGCGGCTGCTCCCTATCAGAAGGTAAGATTCGGCCCCAATGCCATTCAAGTGAAGAGCGAGGATATCCGGGAAAAGGAGAGGGTGGGGAAGACCTCTGCCGTAGTTCTCTTCGTAGTGGATGCCAGCGGATCCATGGGTGCCAACCAGAGGATGGAGAGCGCCAAGGGCGCGGTTCTCTCCATGCTCATGGATTCCTATCAGAAGAGGGACAAGATTGGGATGGTGGCTTTCAAAGGAAAGGATGCTGAACTCATACTGCCGCCCTGCTCCAGCGTTGATCTGGCTTTGAGCCGCTTGCGAGAGCTTCCGACAGGAGGCAAGACGCCTCTATCCGCCGGCCTCTCCAGGGCTATGCAGCTATTGCAAGGCGAATTGAGAAAGGATGAAGAGACCAAACTCATGATGGTCCTCATTTCAGACGGCCGGGCAAATGTGGGAATGGGCGGCAAGATCAAGGACGAGCTGATGGAGATCTCGGAGAGGGCCCGTCATCTCGGGATTCATACCATCGTCATTGATACCGAGGTTGTGGAGAGCTCATTCATGGACATGCGGCTGGGCTATTGCCATGAGATCGCAGAGAAGTGCGCAGGAAAGTACTACCCCATATCCGGCTTAAGCGCGCAGGCGCTTTATAGCATTGTGGACGGAGAGCAGAGAATTATATTTGATCGCATGACAATAAATGAATACGCCACAACATAAATTCGCATAATATTTTTTTGGATCACAAGAGGCATTCATGAGCAAAATGATTGAGATATCGGGCCTAAACAAGGACTATTCCGGAAAAAAGGTGGTTGACGGCCTGGATCTGGAGGTCGGCCACGGAGAGCTCTTCGGATTTTTGGGGCCGAACGGGGCGGGCAAGACCACTACCATTCGTATTCTAACTACCCTTACCAAGCCATCTTCCGGGATGGTTCGGATCAACGGAATTGATGTGGCAAAAGATCCCGCCCATGTTAAATCGGAGTTCGGCATAGTTCAGCAGCACCTCAGTCTCAACCGGGATCTGACCATCGGTGAGAATCTGCAGCTTCATGCCCGATTGCATCATCTCTCCAGGAAGGAACGAAAAGAGAGGATCGCAGACCTTCTGGATTATGTGGATCTTTCCGACCATGCCGACTACCTCATCGATGATGTCTCGGGCGGCATGAAGAGGAGGGCCATGATCGCCCGGGCTCTCATCCACAGGCCGAAGCTTCTCTTTCTGGATGAGCCCACAGTGGGTTTGGACGCTCAGACGAGACGGAAGGTCTGGGATCTCATCCGCAGGATGAATTCCGATGGCACAACCGTCTTTTTGACTACGCACTACATTGAAGAGGCCGAGGTCTTATGCCAGAGGGTGGGCGTTCTTCATCACGGACGGATCATTGCCATAGGTTCGCCTCTCAGCCTGCGCCAGAAGCTGGGCATGATTGCAGTGGAGATGAATTTGAACGGAAACGGAGCCGAATACAGGTATTTTGCTGACCGGGCAAAGGCCGCCCAGTTCATTGAAACCCTGCCCAGCACGGAGCGCGTAATTATGCGGGAATCGAACCTGGAAGATGTATTCATTGAGCTTACCGGCCAGAAGGTCCAGGGGGATTAACATGATCGATGCTTACAGCATACTGTGGGCAGATCTCATGGCCTTGAAGCGTCGCGGACCTAGATATCTCATCACCACCCTGGTCAGTCCTATTCTTTATCTGGTGGCCTTTGGATGGGGCCTGGGTCGCGGGATAAATCTCAATGGAACCAGCTACCTGGAATTCGTAATACCGGGCATCATTGCCCTCACTGCCATGACCACCAGCTTCAACGGTGCCGGCACGAGGCTCAACGTCGACCGGCTTTACTTCAAGAGTTTCGACGAGTGCCTTATGGCCCCCATAGGCCTGACATCTCTTCTCATGGGAAAGGCCCTGATCGGAGTGGTGAGGGGCCTCATGAGCTCAGTGGCATTTCTCATCGTAGCCATGCTGATTGCGCCTCATATCCATATCGGGCCTCAATTTCTGCTCGGCCTGCTTCTCACCTGCCTGACCTTCGCCTTTCTGGGAGTGCTGGCGGCACTGCTCGCCAGGTCACATGAGGACATGGCCGTCTTTGGGAGCCTGATACTGATGCCCATGACATTTCTCGGGGGGACATTCTTCTCACTCTCCCAGGTGCCAGTGGGATTGAAGTATGCTCTTTATGCCCTGCCCCTCACTCATTCCAGCCTATTTCTTCGGGCTGCTGCTCTGGATCAGCCTCTGCCCTGGGGATCATTCTTGATATTGCTGGCGTTCTTTGTGGCATTCCTGGTGGGAGGGATGATGACTTTGAAGAAGATCAGCATTTAACGGCCAAATTCATCTTTATTTTTTCCGTCATAAATTATCTTTTACAAACGAAATATATTTCAGTTGCTCTATGCCTAGGGTCAATTTAGTAATATGATTTTAAAATATAATATTATTATATGCTGCATATCTGCTGAATAAATTAAACTCAACCATAATCTTTTTATTCTCATCATCCTCCTCGTAATAAAGCTTGCTTGATATAAAACATAATAACTTGATCAAGCAAAGGGAGGATTAATGAATGCTAGCTTGAGAAACCTGTTGCAGACCGCATTTTGCTATATTTTCTTTGGTAATTACGGCGTAGCAGTGACCAAAGGCACATACCATGAAATGAAACCTGCTACTGAAGGCCAAAAGACTAACGGCGGGATGATTACGCACGTGGCGGTGCAATTATGAGATATTCTGTGAGAATATTCTGTTTATTATTTCTGATGCAAATGTTGATCAGTCATTCACTGTGCGGAACCTGGGACTTCAACCCTGGCCAGGAATCCGTGAAGCATAAACATGATGTGACGAGCGATGTCAGCGGAACAGGTTATACTATGGAATATATGAAGGTTAACACCAATAACCTATCCATGCTGGAGTATGCTCATGGGAGCGGCACTATGGACTATGCCGATATCCTCTATTCTGAGCAGAAATCGATCGTCAGCTCAGAGAATTACTACTGGATGATTGATTTGACAACGGGACAATGGAAAAAAAAGGATGGAAGCGCTAACAGCGTTATCACATATACCAAGCAGTACGATAACATTCAGTCCCCTGTCGCATTTGCCTATGGAACAGGATGGTATGCAACTCATCCCGTGGATTACAACTCTCTAATAAAGGATAAGAATGAGGCCAAGAGCTATCAGGAGTCTGCCTCCATGCATAGGCAAGTAGAATATGCGCGAGCCCTTAAAGGAGATATCGCTATCGAAATAAACTGCACAGGACCCAATGATGTGGCCGATGGCAAAGGTTTCCTGAAGATGAAGATTGATGACGATGTGACTCAGGGTACGCTGCATATTGGCGAGCTCTTATCTATGCCCATGAAAAAAACCAACACACCAAAGTTTGCGAATAAACAGGGCTGGAAGAACAGCATAATTGAGATTGATAGCAACTATGTCGGAGACTTCCATGTCCAGAAGACCATGACCCTTGATATTAAGAAATCTAAATCTACCTGGGGAGAGGACTGGCTGCCCTGCTGTAGCGGCGGTTTCTTCGACATTCCTTCCAAGAACTTCAATGCGGATTTCGGCAGCCAGAAGGGCATATTCGATTGCACCTGCCGCAACACATCCATATCCACAATGAAGCCGGCCTGGAATGCCAGCATGGCTCAATTCCCCACTGAGAAGTACCAGCATAAGCCGTGAGATCTCATCATGCTAAAATTTTTAAAATTTGTGGGGGTGAGATTTGGAAAAATATGACCAGCTGAACGATCTTGATCAATCCCTATTTTTTGCGAAGTTGCACTATCAACTATTTGATCTCGCCTATAATTTTATTGAATGATTCAAGCTGCAATCACGGTGTTAGGTTTAGGTATAATAAGCGTTACAGTATTCAGTCAATCTCCTGCCCTTGCCACCAACCGAAAACCTTAAATCAATAATATTTGATCTTAATCCAACAAAGTTGATTAATAGGAATAGGATGAAGACAGAGATGAGAAAAAACATAGCAAGACATACACTCGTTTCAGTTGTTATTTTGATTTTCATCGCAAATTGCACTCTGGCATTAGCCGGCATCAGTTCAGAATACCCCAAGACATTCACCGATTCGGAGAATAGGTCAATTATCATTCCGGCCCCGGTGCAAAGGGTAGTAGTCCTCAATGAGAACGCAGCCGAAGCCGTTGTGATCCTCGGGTCCGGCGACAAAATTGTAGGAGCCGTCGACCAGGTCCTGGACAAGGGCGGCTATTACCCGAGTATAAAGGATGCTGCTCGCGTAGGGTCCAGGACTGATATCGACTACGAGATGATCATCAAGGTCGCCGAAAATGGGGATCAAATTACTCCAGACATCATCGTCCTCTGCTACACCGCGCCGGACAGAGCCTACGGAATCGGGGCAGATACGGTCTCCCGGAAGCTCTCTGCCTTTAGGAATATAACCGTCATCGGCATGAACTTCTACGAGCCGGAAAAGATCAAGGACGAGATGGTCAATCTTGGCCGGATTTTGGACAGAGAGAGCGAGGCGGAAAAATATCTGGCCTGGTATGACGGCGAGATCGAAGAAGCCGAAAACGCCGTGCGCGGACTTGCTCCTACAACGGTATTCTTCGAGAGCATGGGCTCCTCTGGAGCATTGAGCGATCTCTCCACTTACGGCAGCAATTCGGCCATGAGCCGGATGGTAAACGAGGCTGGCGGCATCAGCATCTTCCAGGAGAAAACCGAGTCGGCCAAGGTTGCCTGGGAGTGGGTGGCAGCGCAAGGCCCGGATGTGATCATAAAGCACCAGCCATTGACCTCTGAGGACGGTATGCCAGGCTGGTCGATGGAGGATTCTGCCGGCGCAAAGAAGCTGAAGGAGATCAGAAACAATATCCTCAGCCGTCCTGGTGGAACAAAGATCCCGGCCATCAGCGATGATCTGGTCTATGTGCTCAGCGTTGATGCCACAGTAGGACCTGACCTGCCGGTAGGAATTGCCAGTCTCGCCAAGATTCTCCATCCTGAGATCGATATTGATCCCGACCTGGTCTACAAGGAATACCTGGAATTCCTGGACGTCTCCTGGCCGGAAGGCAGGAGCTTTGTCTATCCAAAAATCCGAGGTAATAAGTAAAAATGAGAAATGCCGATAGCATTGGGCTGGTTTACAAAGGATTCGTGAAAAAGAAGCTGCTCTTAGCCGCAGTCCTACTCTTGACCCTCATCCTCCTGGCAGGAGTCTCAGCAACTTTGGGCTCCTCGGGATTGACCATTGCCGATGTTTACACCGCCGTGCTGGCCAGGGCCTTTCCAGGGTACTTCCAAACCTCATGGCTCGGTGAGATGGTCGTCTGGGAGCTACGGCTGCCGCCCATCTTCATGGGTCTCCTGGCCGGAATGGGCCTGGCAGTCTCAGGTGCTGCCATGCAGGGCATCCTGCGAAATCCCCTGGCCAGTCCCTTCACCCTTGGCATATCATCCGCAGCAAGCTTTGGTGCAGCTCTGGCCATAATCCTTGGTGAGGGCCTGGCAGGAGGCGAATATCTCATCATCCTGAACGCATTCGTATTCTCCCTGATTGCAGCAGCAGCCGTCTTTATCCTGACCGAGATAAAGGGCATCACCTCCGAATCAATGGTCCTGGCGGGAATTGCCATCATGTACTTCTTTTCGGCCTTGACCTCGGTTCTGCAGTACGTGGGCCGCTCTGAAGATGTGCACGCTCTGGTCTTCTGGACCATGGGAAGCTTGGGCAGATCGACCTGGCAAAGCGTCTGCCTGGTATTTGTAGTCATGGCGCTCTGCCTTCCCTGGCTATTGTGGAAGTCGTGGGACATCAATGCTATGGAATCGGGAGATGAGACGGCAACCAGCCTTGGCGTCGATATCAATAGAACCCGAATGGCCACCATGACCGTAGCATCTCTCATCACAGCCAGCATAATATCGTTTACGGGAACCATCGGTTTCATCGGCCTGGTAGCCCCTCACATGGCCCGCATCGTCATCGGCGGAGACAACCGATTTCTGCTGATGACATCGTCCCTGATGGGCGCCTTGCTTCTGCTGGGAGCCGATGCTGTAGGCAGAACGGTCTTTGCTCCGGCGGTTCTGCCGGTGGGCCTGATGACATCTCTTCTGGGGGTGCCGCTTTTCGTTTATCTCTTTATGAAACGGAGGAAGAAATCATGCTGAAGTGCATAATTGAGGGCCTCTTCACCAGCCATTCAAAGAGAAAGGCCAAGGCAGAGAGGAGACGGGATTTCAAAGAAACATCGAACCTTATCGCCTGTTCCGGCGGCTTTGAGGAGTGCGAAGGATACCGGGAGTTTCCGGAGACTGAAGCCTGCAAGCTCTTTGAACAATGTCAGTGGATAGCATGTTTTCATCCGGGAATAGATGCCGAGATCCTGAGAGCTAAAAAATATATGGAGTAGCATATGTCCGATGAAACTAGGAAGAAGTCCCTGAAGATGGCGACCTGGGCTATGATGGCCAACATGCCCTTGAGGCTCAAAGCCGAGACCACGATCAAGATGCTGCTGGCGGGCAGTGACGAGAAGAAACGCAGAGAGATAATGCACAGCGTGGGTGAGAGACGCAAACTGACTCTGCCCAGAGACAAGATCGAGTGGTATCCAAGCATTGATCAAAAAGCCTGCAAGCAGTGCAAGATCTGTCTGAATTTCTGCCCCAAGGGCGTTTATTCCGAAAAGAGCGACGGGTCAATTGCGGTCACAAATCCTTATGAATGCGTGATGCTCTGCACCGGATGCCAGGGGCGCTGCCCGGAGGATGCCATCTCCTTCCCGGATCGCAAGGACTTTTATAGGTACGTTTACTACGTTTAGGTGCAAAGAATGGCCTTTGGATTCTTTTCGGGAGTGGCATATGGACTGATAATTGGAGTATTCCTTGGACTGTTCTCTGGAATGCTCCAGGGATTATTCTTGGGCTTGCTCATCGGAATAATTACAGGGCTTGTCTTGGAATTATCACGGGGATTTATTGCAGGATGCCTTCTGGAATAGATCTCGGAATTGGCCCTGATATAATTGGCTGCCATTTTTTAAAAATCGAAGAATTTTGGAAGATATAGCATGAAAATTATCTTTGTTTCACCGGTTCTGGTGCCAAGCCTAGTCAAAGCTGCACAGAACCTCAGGGATGAGTTCAATTTGGTAATTGACCTCGAAATATATCACCCCGGCCAGATAGACAATGATGAGATCGATGCGCATGCATTTTCGGATAGCTTGAAGTCAGCCGATGCCGTCCTCATCGACCTTATGGGAGCAGGAAGCGGCGTCATTGATCTTCTCTCTCGCCAGTTGATGGACGAGAATAATATCGTAATCAGTCTCGTGATTCCCATGGGACGGGCCTTCAAGGAGATGATGTCCCTGACCCGTATGGGCTCCTTCCGGGGAAAGAGGATCGCAGAGATGATCGGTTCATTGTCCAGATCCTTCCCAGATCAGATGATAAACAAGGATCCAGAGGGGCTGCGAAATAGAATGCTGAAGGCAAAAACGATGATGGATGCTGCCCTGAATGTGACGCAGGCGGGTGGTAATATGCGTCCCGTTGGCCCCATGAAGGATGCCTCTAACTATGTGAAGTTCACCAAATACTGGAAATTTGGAGGCAAGGAGAACTATCGAAATCTGCTCGTCCTGCTGCTACACGACTACCTGGGCTGCTCAAGCTCGCTTCCCAAGGCAGGAGACCCTGTGGAGATGCAGGAGTATGGCATCTATCATCCCGACTATGGTCACTTCTCCGAGCTGGAGGATTTCCTGCAAAAGACTGGTTTTGATGAGGATCTGCCGACGGTGGGCGTTCTCCTCTACGGCGGTCGCTATTTCGATCAGGGGCTTGTAACCTTGAAGGCTCTGGCCTGCGGTCTTGGCCAGGCGAACCTGATCCCTGTCTATTCCGACGGCATCAACAATCTGCAGGCCATGAGGAGGTTCTTCTTTCGAGACAATAAGCCGATTATCGATGCTCTGGTCAACCTGACCATGTTCAGGATCAACGGCGGTCCTCTGGGTGGCGACCACCGGCTCACACGTGATCTATTCCGGGAGCTGAACGTCCCGGTCTTCACTCCCGCCTCCATGCACCGGCGCAGGATTGCGGAATGGATCGGTTCGCCAACCGGCCTCTCTCCCATGGAGACCATCATGTCCGTCATCTGGCCGGAGCTGGACGGAAGCATCGAGCCCATTCCTTGCTGCGGAGTGGACGAGGTTCAAGACGGCGGCATCACAACTCAAGAGGTCGTCTCCATCCCTGACCGCATGAAGCGCATCACATCTCGCATCAAGAACCGAATAAAGCTATGCAGCCTTCCCAATGCCGAGAAGCGAGTGGCTCTGATAATCTACAGCTACCCTCCGGGCGACGGAAATCTCGGTGGGGCCTCGTTTTTAGACGTCTTTAAGAGCCTGGTTGTGCTCCTCAAGCGCCTTGAGATAGAGGGATATCAAACCATAGATCCAAAAGAAAAGCTGCATCAAATCTTCGAGCAACTGTCATTGGCAAACTCAGGAATTTGGTTGAGTCCGCAGAAGGCCGCCAAGAACTGCTTTAGACTTGGCGCAAAGCAATATCATGACTATTTTGCATCGCTTCCCCAAGAGCTGCAGCAAGATGTAACTGCCTCCTGGGGAGAGCCGCCTGGGAAGGTTATGGTCCAGGAGAGCGACATCCTGATACCCGGCATAGTTCTTGGGAATGTATTCATAGGAATCCAGCCCTGTCGGCCCCCCCTGAAGGACCAGGACTTGGCTGCGGCCTCCCACGATAAGACTGCTGCGCCACATCATCAGTACATCGCCTTCTATCTCTGGCTGAAGATGATCTGGAAGGCTGACGCCGTTGTGCACGTAGGAACGCACGGCCTCGCCGAGTTCACCAAAGGAAAAGAGGTGGGCATGAGCAAGAGGTGCTTCCCGGACCTTTTGATAGGAGATATGCCGCACCTCTACTTTTACCACATCACCAACACATCGGAAGCGGTTGTAGCTAAGAGACGGTTTTATGCCACTATAATCGGCCATAATAATCCTCCCTACACATTCTCAGATCTGTACGAAGATTATGTAGAACTGCAAAAGCTGATCGACGAGTTTGCAGAGGCACGAATTCAGGACCCACAACGCGCTCCTAGAATTCGAGAGCAGATCCTCTCCCTAGCAGAGACGCTGAACTTCCAGGAATTGGATGTTGAGAAGATCCATGACGAGTTGTACCGTATGCGAAGGAGCATAATTCCAAAAGGATTGCATACCTTGGGAGAGAGCTATTCCCATGAGAATCTGGCTGTATTCCTGGCATCGATCCTGAGATACGATCGATCCGGGATCAAGTCCCTCAACCGCATCTTTGCCGAGTGTGAAGGGATCGATTATGATCTGGCTCTCAAAGACAGAGCGGCATTTCTCCCTCGGCTGGAGAAGATCGATGAGCAGTGCGTTCGTCTGGTGGTAGATTGCTTGCAGAGATCTGTGGATGAGGCTGCCCGGGATGTCGCGAAAAAGTGTGATTTTTCTCTGCATCAGAAAGAGGAGCTTTCCCAGTCCCTCAATTATGGATTGAAGTTGATGCATAGCTATGCGGATAACAGTCTTGAGATCGAGAACCTTATCAGGGGCCTGCGAGGCGAGTTCATCGAGCAGGGGGAAGGCGGCGACGTGATCCGCAGCCCTGAGGTTCTGCCTTCGGGAAGAAATCTCATTCAGTTCGATCCCACCCGTGTGCCCACGCCTGCTGCCTGCGAGCGCGGCGAGGAGATTGCTTGCAACACCTTAGCCGCATATCGGAAAAAGAATGGAGACTGGCCTGAGAGCACGGGCGTGGTTCTCTGGGGCTTTGAGACCACCAAGACCGGAGGCGAGACCATCGGCCAGATCCTCTGTTATCTGGGCCTCAGAGTTAACCGGAGCAAAGCAACATGGGCTTTGCAGCTTGAGCCGATATCCCTGGAAGAGCTGGGCCGTCCCAGGATCGACTGTCTGGTGAATATCTGCGGCTTTTTCCGGGACATGTTCCCCAATATCATGGAGTTTCTCGATCAGGCCTTTGATCTGGCGGCAAACCTGGATGAGCCGCTGCACATGAACTATGTCCGCAAACACTCCCTGGAAAATCGGTCTCACCTTGCACAGGCCGGCTTGGACGAGAAGACGGCCGGAAGAATTGCCAACGGGCGGGTATTCGGTCCTCGGGCCGGGGAGTACGGCACACGGCTGCTACCCCTGGTGGAAGACTCCATCTGGAAGACGGAGGACGAGCTGGCCGAGATCTTCATCCAGTCTGTGAGCCATATTTACGCCAAAGATCTGCATGCCTTCAAGGCTGAGTCGGTCTATCGAGAGAATCTGGCCAGGGTCAAGCTCGTATCCCAGGTGAGGGACACCCATGACCATGAGATCATCGATCTTGATCACTACTTCGAGTACTTCGGCGGGCTATCAAATGCGATAAAAAGCGCCGGAGGAGACCTGCCGCAGATGCTCATTACTGATACCACGGGTGAGGCCATCTGCACCGAAGATCTGCAGGATTCGGTTAACCGCGGGATCAGGACGCGGCTTCTCAATCCCAAGTGGATCGACGCAATGCTGGAGCACGACTACCACGGCGGCCAGCAGATTGCTAAAAGGGTGGAGAATGCTCTGGGACTGGCGGCGACGACGCACAGCATCGCCGACTGGGTTTGGTCGGCCATAGCCGAGAGATACATCTTCGATGAGCCTGTTCGAGAGAGGCTTGAGAAGAACAACAAGTTTGCCTGTGGCCAGGTTATGGAAAGATTGCTGGAGGCGGAACGGAGAGGCTACTGGAATGCAACCGGAGATGAGCTGGAGAGGCTCAAAGAGGCGTATCTCGATTTGGAGGGTGAAATAGAAGAGGCTGCGAAATAAAAAAATATTCTGTCAGCTTCACCTCTGCATCCTCGTAAGGTATGACCGACGGCTCCCCTCCTGGACGATTGGGCCCAAGGACCTTTCCCGAGAGACTGTACTTGCCGCCGCTCTCGCCCAAATCCGTCGTAGTATTCTCAAATCTTGCCAGAGCATCGTCATGGGAGCTCTTCAGAGTAATGTTGATCCCATCAGTGTCTCCTGTCAGGCCAACTGTAGCATTGCCTAAGTAAGGATAGGTCCCCATGACCGATTTGTAGGCCGTGACGACATAGGTTCCGGCAGGCAAATTGTTGAACACGAAGGATCCGTTCCCATCTGTGGTCGTGCTCAGGCTTTTCGAAGCCGCAGGCACCTCAACTGGGTCCTCAGGATAGACCTGGCGAATATCCTTGATGTCCATATGTGCATATTTTTGCAGCAGCTCGGCATGGACCGATCTCGGATCGATGTCTTGGAAGAGATCAGGATGCAGCCACTTGGCGTAGTAGAGCATAGTCACCATCTCAGAGAGGCCGTTGGCCATGTTTATGTCCGCGATGTAGACCCTGCCCGTCTTTACGGCATCGATTCCCTCAAATCCCGGCTGGGACATGATTTCCTCCTGCTTGGCCTTCATCTCCTCAATGGTGGGATAGGTCCCCTTGCGCTGCTCGGTAGACATGGAGTAGATCATTACTTCCGGATTCTGCTCAATGATCCATTCCGTCTCGACATGAGGAACAGTCACAGGTAGGTCGGCTGCGATGTTTCTGCCGCCCGCCTCTGCGATTCTGGTATTTCCGGTTGATGCTCTATTGCCCGTCCAGTCCATATGGCCCATAGACATGAAATAGACGGACGGCTTCTTGGAGTCGGGCAGCATCCCAGTTCGGTCCAGGACGATGTGATAGTATTCATCTATCCAGCCATTCATCTCATCCGCTTGTTCTTTCTTTTCCAGTAGCTTGCCCAGATCCTCGATCATGGGAAGCAGTGTATCTATGTGAAGCACCCTGTATCTCAGGACGGGAATTCCATAATCTGTGAGCTTTTCTTCATCATATTTTGCAAAGAGTGAACCGGTCTTGGCTATGACCAGATCCGGCTTGAGCTCAAGAATTCTCTCAATATCGGCCTCGCGCCCTGATACACCAATGCATTCTTTTTCCTGGAGACTGGCGGGTATATTGCAGTCTTTTGTCACTGCTACAATTTTATCCTGTGCATCCAGAGCGCACAGTACCTCTGCAGCTCCAGGCGAAAGGCAGACGATGCTTTCGGGATTCAGGGGGACGGTAACACTGCGCCCATCTTCATCCGTGAGAACAATGGTCCGGCTTTCCTCTGCAAAGACCGGGATTACGAGGAGGGCCAGGATGATCAACCAATTTACTAATTTCATAAATTCGCCACCATAAGACTCTATCTACTTATTGATCAATTTAAGTTGTTTTTCTGCAAAATAGCTTGTTTATCTGGAGCATTAAATAATCTTCGGTGATGCTAACAGAGGAGAGAATCACCGTGGCGAAGATCGTCGTCTGGGTGACGTAATCCAATATCATTCATTTAACATAATCTTTTAATTTGTAATCTTTATTTTCGAGTCATTTTGTCAGAAAAATTGACTGTTATTTCAGCATCCTGCGATTTTTACAGTTTTTTTTTTTAGAAAACTTTAAATCCAATTATATTTACTTAAATCCAACAAACTTGTTAAGTGGTAAAGGAGATATTCAATGGATAAGAAATCATTCCCTGAGCACAACGTTCGAGGGCTTTTGATGGCCGTTTTCATCCTCGCTGCCATCAGCGGCATGACAACAGCTGCCGATTCCACCGGCTATCCCAGAACCATCGTGGATGACGCAGATAGAGAGATCACAATTGAGATGCCCGTTGAGAAGATAATCCCGCTCGACAGCAGCGTGGCCAAGATGCTATACTTGCTTGGAGAGCAAGACAAGATAATCGCAGTGGGAGACGATGTAATATCAAGAAGCGGCTACCTTCCTGGTGTGAAGGATAAACAAAATATAGGCAAATGGCACGAATACGATTATGAGATGATCGGAGAACTCTACAAGGACGGAGAAAACACACCTCCAAATATAATCGTATTATGTTCGGCCAATAGCATGGACCCTGTGAGCGAGATCGCCCCGGCCTTAGAGGGTTTTTCGAATATAGCCGTGATAGGATTGGATACAAATAAGATGGAAAATGTCACTCAAGATCTGAAGGCGCTTGGTGTTGTTCTGGATAAAGAGAGCAAAGTTCAAGAGAATATCGACTGGTACGAGGAGAAGATCGCTCAAGTGAAGAGCGCAGTGGAAGGCAAATCAAAGACAAAGGTCTATAATGAACTCGCCGCATCGAAAGGAACGGGAGACCTCTCTACCTATGGAACCATTTCAACCATTAGTAAATTGATTGAGATGGCAGGCGGCTACAATGTAAATCGAGATCCAAAGACATTTACAAAGGTCTCATGGGAATGGGTAATCTCACAGAATCCGGAGATAATTTTCAAAACCGGTGCAATTGACGCATATGGATGGGCCAAAGGCCCAAGTCAGGACACCGTCGGCTTGGAGAAGACTATATATGAGATTTTAAGCAGACCTGGCGCAGATACTCTGAATGCCGTGAAGAACGATCGGGTATATGTCGTCTGGGGTTCTATGCTGTCTGGATTCGATAATGTCGTGGGAGTAGCTTATCTCGCCAAGATGTTCCATCCCGAGATCGATCTGGATCCGGATGAGATCTGCCGGGAGTATATGTCTCGGCTTGGCCTCGACTTCCAGAAAGACAGGATCTTAGTGTATCCGGCAATAGAATAATTAGAGATGGGGGAAAAATAGTCCATTACTTTCTATTTTTTTATTAATTTAATGATCATTTTCATGCTCCACTCTTCGCCAGAGAAGAATCCCGTAGAGATTACGATAGGACCTCATTGGCATTCAACCGCCAGCTTTAAGTAAATTTATATTGAATTAATTCAAGTGCATTGGAATAACCTTTCCATGCGTCCATTCAAATCGAAGGTGAGAGCTGCCTACAAGCTGCAGCCGCTTTCACCTTCATCTCCCAATCTTTGCACCTCTTTCCTGGCATGCCTCATGAAGACCTTTTTGGATGAACACTCGATCGGCAGATTTAAACCCGCGACGTAGTGTGCCAGGCACGGCCCTCCGCAAAGCCCTCGATCCGCGCAAGTGCTACATTCCTGGGGGCTTTGCACCATGCTGCGAGCCCGGACCATTCGATCCAACAGCCCGTCCTCGAAATTAGGATCATCAATTCCGCCCAGCATCATCTGCGGATAGAGCAGGGATGGGCAGACGCAAGTGCTGCCGTCAGCCAGCACAACCAGAGATCTGCATGAATCAAAATTGCAGTGATGAAGCCTCGCTCCGCCGTATTCCAGAGTGTACCGCATTCGCTCCAGCTCCCTGAATTTTATTCTTGGTCCGCCCATTCCGGCAAGATGATCGGCACGCGAGATGGCTGCATCGATGCCTGTGGCGGCCAGGCCGGGGTCGGGCTGCATGGACGGGCCGGCTCTGCCTACAGGCCGGAGGAAATCGATGGCAATTCCTTCCACATTTCCCAGGTAGCTCAGCACATCTACTAGTCCAGCAAGAGCACCGGCATTGGCCCTGGAAAGAACAGAGGTCACCCCCACCCTGATTCCTTCATCTCTCAAGGCCGCTATTCCTCGCATGGCGGACCCTGTGGAGCCTTTTCCATCCGGGAAGGGCCGAAGAGCATCGTTCACAGGAGGTGGCCCGTCCAGGCTCACGCCTATTCCGATCTTAAGGCTCTGGAGCCTTCCCGCAACATCGGGAGTGATGAGGGTGGCATTGGTCTGCACCTGGCAGGGAACTTTCAAACCCAGCTCGTCGAGATAGTCCACAGCCTTTTCTATGAGATCGAGATTAAGAAGAGGCTCGCCGCCGGTGAACTGGATCTTGAAGCTCTTGAAGCATTTTGCCATTACATCGATGGCTCGCAGCGCTTTAGGCCGGCTCATAGAAATTCTTCGCTCGCCGCCACAGGCGTAGCAGTAGCGGCAGCGCAGGTTACAGTCCTCGGTTACGGATAGGGCCAGAAGGCCGGGTTTTTCTATGGGCATTTTAATCTGCTTGTGATTGATCCTCCTCAATCCACCCCTCGATCTCCAGATAGACATCCCTAAGCTCCTCCTTCATCTCGTCAGAGGCCTGCCACATCCCCCGCTCCACTGCCTCCAGCAGCCGCTCTGCGATATTTTGCAGAGCGTGCGGGTTTACTTTCTTCATCCACTCCTGCATCTCCTTGTCCAGGGCGTACTTGTTGGCCAGCTCCTCGTACATCCAGTC
>JBAQXX010000077.1:0-25008 GCA_049299735.1 Methanothrix sp.
CCGTCTATCCAGTAGTAGGGCCTGCCCCGCGGATCAAGGCGCTCCTGCACCGTGGTCTTGAAGATCTTGCGGGCCAGGCGGGTAACGACGATCTCCGTGTCCTCAGTAGCATCTGCCGGCACATTCAGATTCAGGACATCCACGCCTTCCGGCAGGCCGTGATCGAGCACCTTGATGGCCACGCGACGCAGCACTTGCGTGGCTACGTCAAAGCTGTGCTTGCCTCCTTGATGCATATCGAACTTGTCTCCCTGGTCTACCACCTGAATGGATGCGGCAATGGAGGGGATGCCGTAGCTGGCCGCCTCCAGAGCAGCGCCGATGGTCCCGCTGGTGGTGACTGTATCGGTGCTGATGTTCTCACCCACATTGATTCCCGAGACGACGAGGTCGGGAAGCTCCCCTTTCATGATGGCGAAGATGCCGATGATGACGGAATCGACTGGCGTTCCCGTGACGGCATAGGCCGAAAATCCGTTCAAGTTCACGTGAACGTAGCGCAGCGGCTCAAAGACTGAAACCGATCTTCCTACGCCGCTCATCTGCCCGGACGGCGCAGCTACTACTACCTGGCCCAGGCCGTGCACGCTCTTCGCGGCTGCCTGCAAGCCGGAGGCGTAAACGCCGTCATCGTTGCTCACCAGTATGCGATGCATTGCGGACCCCAAAGATGCCTCATATATTAAAACATCTGCTAATTGAACATCTGCAAAAGCCGCTCTACGATCTTGTTGAAGCTGCCGCCCGCGTTCGTCCCGCTCTGCACAAACGACTGCCCGCGATCGCCCAAGGCGCAGACCTTTGAGTCCATGGGAATGGCTCCCAGGAAGGGCACACTCATCTCTTCCGACATTCTTTGCCCACCACCGGCGCCAAATATACTTATGCTCTCGCCGCAATGCGGACAGACGAGGCCCGACATATTCTCCACAATTCCGAGCACTGGAATCTTCATGGCCTTGACCATGTTCACTGCTTTGCGGCTGTCCAGGAGCGCGACCTCCTGGGGTGTGGTTACTATTATCGCGCCCGCCAGCTCGGGAATTAGCTGCACCACGCTGAGCGGTTCATCGCTGGTGCCGGGCGGCAGGTCGATGAGCAGAAAATCGAGATCACCCCAGTTAACATCCTGTATGAACTGCTTGATGGCAGCCATCTTCATGGGCCCGCGCCAGACCACAGGCGTTTCGCGGCTGGTGAGAATTAGGGCCATGGAGGCAACCTTGATGCCGTCAGCCAGAGCGGGCTCGATCCCATCAGGTCCCTGCCGCAGCCTTGCCTCCTCGATTCCCAGAAGTTTGGGAATATCCGGGCCGGTGATGTCGGCATCGAGTACGCCCACAGAGAGGCCCTTCATCTGCAGAGCACGGGCTAAGTTGACGGAGACTGTGCTCTTGCCCACACCACCCTTACCGCTGGCGATGATGATCTTGTGTTTTATTCTGGCCATGCGATCGACTTTGCATGTGCACTCTTGTCCATCGCTTTGATCCTTGCAGGAGCCCTTCTGGGCGCATGAATCGCAATCGTTGTTCTGTTTTGTCATGGAAGTCATTCCGCTCGTTAGCATGCAATTGGTTAATATGATTTGTATAACAATAGTTACATATATTATTATATGTAATTTGAAATTCAATCATTTATTAATTTTTCGACTGCATGAAAATAGAGCTTACCACTATGCAGCCTTCTGGAGATCAGGCCGTCCTTTTCCAGGATCTTGCAGTACTTGATGGCATCGCTTCCATCAATTTCCATTTGTTGGCTTATCTCCTCCAGAGTGCATGGCCTGCCGGTGAGAAGATCTATCAGCCTTTCCCGGACGCGGGCGGGAACGCTCCAGTCCCAGTCGGGTATCAACTCGGCACCTGGAAATACCTCCAGCATCCTTTGCATCTCCTCCTCGCTCAGAGCTTCTACCGGATCTGCCGGAGGCCTGACCACCGTGTTAAGCTGAATCCTGTCCGGCTCTGTAGATTCCGCCGCCTGTGCGATCAATTCTGCTTCCTGATCGTTTATGCCCTTCACCAGCATCACCTCCAGCCAGATCTCGCCGGAAAATTCCTTCCGAAAGTCCTTTAAGCCCTGGATCATCTCCGCGGCCAAAAGGCCTGACTCCGGCCTGTTAATGGCCTGAAAAGCCGTCTGGCTGGCGGCATCCAGTGAAGGAAGTACCACATCCGCAGCCGCGACCTCTTTTCGAACCGCAGGGTTGGAGAGTAGCGTGCTATTGGTGATCACTGCCACTGGTGAATCGACCATCTCTTTAGCCCGGGTCACGATCTCGCCCAGATCAAGGCTTAACGTCGGCTCTCCCGATCCGGCAAAGGTGAGGTGGTCGAATGGCTCGTTTCGTCTAAGTTCGATCTCTTTCAAGACCGTTTGCCGGGGCACGAAACGATCCCTGCAGGATGTTTTGCAGGCGGTGCGGCCCAGCTCACAGTAAACGCAATCCAGGTTACAGGTCTTGTATTTGAGCAGGTCCACACCCATGGACAGGCCCAGGCGACGAGAGAGCACAGGCCCAAAGAGATATCCCATAATTCGTTCCCGATTATCTTTTCTACATGGTGATTAACCTGCACGTAGATTTAACCCTATTTATCGTCCATTCCTTTCTCTTACCGATAAAGCTTAAATGACTGCATGCCCGAATAATCAGCATGGATAAGGCTCGTGAACTGATCGAAATACTCGGCAAGAGTGATGACTACTTCGAACGCCAGAAGGCGGCATGGGCCCTGGTGAATCTGGGAGAGGCCGCCTTGGATCAGACGGCCATTGCCCTGGAGACGGGCGAGTTCTCAGATCTGAGATATAAATCGGCCTGGATTTTGGGAAAGATCGGCAGCCCTGGTGGAGTAGAGCCGCTCTGCCGGGCCATGTTGAGCGATCCTGATCACGTGGTTCGCGAATGGTGCGCCGCCGCTCTGGAAGCTATCCGGAGCCAGGAGGCGGTCCCCGCACTGGTTTTGGCAATGAAACGGGACAGCTCCAAAGATGTCCGTCTGAGAGCGGCAGTGGCTCTGCGCACGCTGGGAGCGACCGAGGCTCTGCGTGATCTTTTGGGCTATGCCGAGCCCGAGGTCCGGGGCATGGCCGTGACGGGTCTTGCCAAGATAGGGCACCGGGAATCTCTGAAGGATGTGGCAAGGCTGATGCAGGATGAGGAGATGGAGGTCAGGCGCAGAGCAGCAGCCTTCATGGGAGAGGTGGCCTGCGATGAGGCTTTGGGCTGTCTGGCCCAGGCTCTGAGGGATGATGAGAGTGCCGTTCGGTGCGAGGCACTAAAATCCCTGGGCAAGGTAAAGGGAGAAGTGGCCTGCGATATGGCCATGCGGGCCTTGCAGGACCAGGACTGGCAGGTTCGCTACACTGCCGTTACAACTCTTGGAGAGATCGGCCATAACAAAGCACTGGAACCCCTGGTGGAGATCATGTTCGGACAGGATGACGAGGAGATGCGAGCCTGGGCGGCCTGGAGCCTGGGAGAGATTGCAGACGAGAGGGCGATAGAGCCGCTGCAGCGGGCCTACAAGACCTGTCCTACGGAAGTTATGAAGAAGGCCAAAGACTCGCTGGTGGAGGTCTTCAAGCTGGATATTTGATTGATCGCAAGACCAGCTAAGGGCATAAATAAAGTCAGAGATGCCAAATCGGCATCTCCTATTGTAAAGTTGAATCGTTCATCTTAAATGTCAGGTACGGCGAGAAGACCGAAGTGGTTTCGTTTGTCTCTGGATCAACAGGCCCGTTCTTGAGGTAAAACTTCACCTTCAGGCTTCTTTCGTTCAAGTCCAAGATGACATTATATATCGTATTGATAGGAAGTAGTTTTGTGGCTCCCTCTACCATATCCATCTTGTTGGCGAAGACCTCGCTGAGCGCTGCGGCTGCATCCTCCTCAGAAAATTTGCCCTTATGGCTGCTGGTGATATTTTCGAGCCTCACGTAGCGGTTGAATGTGTCATATGGATTGTCAAACGGAAGCAGTCCCTCTCTTAGCAGGTCCTTCAGAGTATACTTGGAGAATATGAACATGGGGTGATTAGTCATGATATTGGGCTTACTGCTGTTGCCGTCTGTGAAGTACAGGTTCCCGTCAGTCCTGTTCCATTCGATTATCGCAGAATTTCCCTGACTGTCATAGACCATGTAATGGATTCCGGCCATTGGGAAGTACTCTTTGTTGGCCAGGAAAGCTATCTTTGCTTCCTCCACACTCTTGCAAGTATCGAGGACAAGCCGGGTCATCTGTGCACTCATTATCCCGCTGTTTCTATCGCCGGAAAGGGGCATCTTCAGGACCGGTTCCATCCCTTCATCCACCAGCAAAGATATACCCAAACCAACCGAGTTCAGGCCATCGATGACTATGTTTAGGTCAGAGGTGCCAATGGCTAAAGTCGAGTATCCCTTATCCGGATAGATCTCTAATAAGAAGTTCCTGGTAGATGTCCCATTTCCGTTCGCATTCTCCGTCCTATTCAGGTATAAATCCATAGGAACCATGTACCATTCCAGGTTCCTCGAGGTTATGGCATGGCCATTTGCTGTCGTATGTGGCGGGAAGTAGATAATGGAGCAGGCTAGAGATCCCATATCGTAGGGTAAGGTGTTGGTATCGAATGAGGCATTGTCTGGAGAGAGCCCATAAGCCATAGCTATGCCCTTCATCCTCTCCCCCATCATGGGATAGTTCCTCTCCATGTAGGTCTGTCTGGCCTTGCCATAGACCGGATCAGCATATATCTTCAGGGATTTGACGCCGTAGTCTCTCTGGGCGATCTCGGCCTGGGCCATGCCGATCTGGGTGTTGTTGCCTTTCAAGACTATATGCCGCCACTCCACCTGGGTTCCATTCTCCTTGGCGATGAAAACCTCATCCTTTATAATGGAGGGGTTTGCAGAATGGGACGCATACGATACAGGACCATTTGTCTGGTACGCCTCTACAGCAGATGCTGCCAAAAAAATTACCAGAACAATTATTGGTCCCATTGAGATAGATTTTAGGGACATCAGAAACTAATATGAAATCATAATAACAAATACTTTTCCATTGGATTTAAAGAGATAAAGCGATAACGTGAAGGCTCGCCCAGTACCGGCTCCAGACGTTGCTCTGCACTCTCTTCAGGGCTACTATTCGCACATCGCAGGCATTGAACGCATGGAGGTACTTATAGAGGGATTGATTATTATATTGTAATTCACCCCTGCCATTTCTTCTTTAAAATATGACATGCTCCCCCTTCCTGCTTTTCAAAATAGTCCTGATGGTACTCTTCCGCGGCATAGAAAGTCGAAGCCGGAACGATCCGGGTTATTGATTTGTTTATGTAGACTCCGGAGCGGTCGAACTCCTCTTTGGACCTTTCTGCTGCCTTCCTCTGCTCCTCGCTGTGGTAGAAGATTGCAGAACAGTACTGCGTGCCTACATCCGGACCCTGGCGGTTGGGAGTGGTGGGGTCGTGCATCCTCCAGAATAAAGAGAGCAGCTCTTCATAGGATACGACACCGGGATCAAACTTTACTTGCACCGCCTCGGCATGGCCGGTAATGCCTGTGCAGACCTGGCGGTAGGTAGGATGGGGAGTAGTTCCGCCCGTGTAGCCCACAGTTGTCTCCACCACGCCTTTGACCTTTTGGAAAAGGGATTCAACGCCCCAGAAACAGCCGGCGGCAAAGGTAGCAGTCTGGATGTCTGAATCCGCCTTTTCCGGAACCTCAGATTTTTCAAATAGCGTCACATATTCGCCATAGCCCTCTTTTTCCAGGTCCTCTGCGGGAATAAAGCGCAAAGATGCGGAATTGATGCAGTAGCGCTGCTGGGTGGGCTTTGGCCCGTCATCGAACACATGACCCAGGTGCGAATCGGCACTCTTGCTGCGCACCTCCACCCGGTTCATGCCGTAGCTGCTATCAATCTTGTTGACAACATTTTCATCTTTCAAGGGCCTGGTGAAGCTGGGCCAGCCGGTTCCTGAGTCGAATTTATCCAGCGAGCTGAAGAGCGGTTCGCCGGACAGCACATCCACATAGATGCCGGCCTTTTTGTTGTTCCAGAATTCGTTCTGGAAAGGCGGCTCGGTACCGCATTGCTGGGTCACGCGGAACTGGAGCGCAGTCAGTTTCTTTTTGATCGAATTATCAGGGGTCAATTTGCACACCTTTTGAGAACTTTGATGATTCGTCCAGGAATGGTCGATCTCTGCAAATTCTGCAATCGCGGACCGACGGTCCTGGGACTTGCATGGGAGAGGTTTTAATGATGATTGAATGTAATCATTTATCCATATTGGGATAAATTCTGGCTCTTCGCTATTTCATGCGGGTAAATTGAAATCGATTTTTCCCATCCTAAGATAAATAATAATAGAATTCTTTGTTGATCTGAAGCCTATTGCACTGTCCTTTGCCGCTTGAATGAGACTATTCGTTCCTTCCACGAGCTCATTGTTGATTTTAGTGTTAATATAATTAGTTATCCCCGTCCAGTGCAGTTTTGTGGTTTTGCGCAATCGATTACAGCATCGAGTCTACCATGTGTTGCCCAGAAATACCGTCGTTTGAGATAGCCTTCTGCCGAATGTGAATCTTGATTCCAGAAATCGCGAAGGTCCAGTTTGATGTTATATCTTGTCCTTTTGAGTAGAATATTATGCGATTGCTCTTCTCGCCTGACTTTATCGATTGCCTCATTCATAAGCTTCATCACATGAAATTTGTCAAAGGCTATTGATGCATTGGAGAAACTATTCTTTACTGAAAAATCCTCATTCTATCCAGCTTCCCCAACGTAGTATGCCAGAACCCGCCATAATCTATATGGAACAGAGTTGAGAGATGACCGGATGACGCCTGCGGATCTGGTCTACTTAGGATATGCCATGGCCTGCGATCTCGACTATTTTATTGCTTTAAGATTTCTGTCCCTGTTCAGGTCAAACCGATAGACTGCACTCCTATTTTAGATCTGCTTAACAATCACCATAAGCGGGCGCTCGTTGCCACCAGCTTACCGGCGCGCCCTTCCTTGCAGCAGCGCCTGCGGCAATTCGGCCTCAGCCAGTCCGCCCGGTCATGCGTCGTCCGCGGGCACGCGCCCCCAGGCCCGCACGCGCGCTGGAGCGCAGGGCGGCAGATGATGCTGCAGCACATCGCGGTCTTAGCTCCCTTAATGCAGCTCTCAGATAACCTTATGCGTTCATTGCTTGGGGGGCCAATCGATTACTGCAAAGCCTTAAGAACATTGATATCTAACGTTAAGCAGAGGTTTTGTAGATGGCGCATCCCATAGAACTAGGGCCGGCACTGGAAGGCGAAGATGCAAAATATTTCCTGTATGATCTCTGTAATCCAAAAGGAGCATCCTTTCTAATTTGTTAGCAGGATGGTAATTAACGGTTCATTGAGGATAATTCTGTTCCGGATGCAGCCATGATAAAGGAATTTCAGATTGCTGTATTTGGTGTCATAGATTTACATAAATAAATTCACATAATTGAAATGGTAGCCTCAAATTTATGAATTATAGCATTTTAGATCCGAAAAGTAGACTCAATAAGACATATCTAGAGATGCTCATATCTTCAATTCCCGTCCCATATCATCTGGGATGGTCCATCTTGTCGTTTGCTTTCTTATTGATTTCAGTTCTGATTTTGATGCTATTTGAAAAGACATTTCGGTATCTAGATGCGTTCTTGATAATTTCCTTCATAATTGCCTTAGAGGGTATGATTATCAGTTGGGCGCATAATAGAATTGAGTTGTTTGAGAATATCCTCATTAGCATAGTTGACCTGCCGAAGGAAGCTATAGTTGAAGCCTGCCGGAAACAGGAGGCAGATATTTTCAACGACAGAGAGAGAATCCTTTTTGCAGTATTTTTCATTATTTTCGTTCACATAACCGGCATCGATTACCACGCAGTGTCATTCGAGTCCAGTATCACTTATATACTATTCAAATTCTTATATTATTCGGCAGTTTACCTGGAAGGTGCGGGATTATATATTTTGATTATGACGGCATTCGCCGTGCATAAAATCGGGGCCTTGCCTCTGCGCATTGATGCTTTGTATTCGGACTTTCACGCTATCGGGCTGCTCTACTCGAAGTTTACTATCTGCGCAGCCTGCGTCTACGTTATATGGGGCTTTTTTCATATCATCGTACCCCCTCAGTTTTCATCCTTGCAGATGATATTGTGGTTTGTAAGCTTTGCGTTCTTGCTTTTCGCATACTTCATCCTGCCCCAGTATAGCATACATAATATGATGAGATCGACCAAAAAAGAAAAAATTGAACGGCTCTCATCTCAACTGGGGGCAGCCATGGATGGATCGTTCGAGGTTCCAACCGACCAGAATATATCTAACTTAAAGGATATTTTTATTGTTCAGGATAACTTGAATCAAATGTGTGAATGGCCGTTTGGCACCTGTGAGATATTATATATAGTATTAATTATTATTATACCCTTCGTCATTGTCTTATTAGAGATCGCATTAGGGATTATAAAATAATCTAATTGAGAAAAGTACGCTCAATGGTTACTTTAAGATCCTCGATATTGATCGGCTTGCATAGATAGTCGTCCATTCCCGCCTCAAGACATTTTTCCCTATCGCCTGCAATGGCGTGTGCCGTCAGAGCCACAATTTTAGGTCCGCCTAATGGCCATCGCCTGCGTATCTCTCTGGTAGCCTGCAGACCGTCCATCTCAGGCATCTGCACGTCCATCAGGATCAGGTCGTAGGATTTTCTCTCCAGTGCCAAGAGAACCTCGAGGCCGTTGGCCACTTTATCGGCGTTATATCCCAGTTTTTTAAGCATGAGAATGGCCATCCTTTGGTTGACTGCGTTGTCCTCGGCCAGGAGAATGGATAGTTCCCTGGTTTGCTTCGGCGAATATCGGTGGGCGACGATTGGCAATACCTTATTGACAGAAATGGTCGATCTTTTGGCCATAATGGTGAAGTTGAATGTGCTTCCCTTGCCTTCCACACTATCGACCCAGATCCTTCCACCCATGAGTCCCACCAGCCTCTTGCTTATGGCCAGCCCAAGGCCGGTTCCGCCATATTTCCGGGAGGTTGATGCATCGGCCTGCGAGAATGGCTGAAAAAGCCGGCCCATAGTTTCCTGAGATATACCAATCCCGGTATCTCTTACGGAAAACTCTATCTCGTAGTTATCATCGACGAGTCTGGATGCCTTTGCCCGGACCTCTATCTCGCCTTCTGTTGTAAACTTCACGGCGTTAGAGAGCAGGTTGACCAGAACCTGGCGAATCCTTGACTCGTCACCTTCAATTGTCCCTGGGATTTCGCCTTCTGCGGTATAGTGTATCCTTAATCCTTTCTGCAAAGCAAGTGTTGAGATGAGATTTAGTGCTTCCTCTATGCAAGAGTTCAGCATAAATGGACGGCACTCCAGATCGATCTTCCCCCTATCAATCCGGGAGAAGTCAAGAATGTCGTTTATGATGGTGAGCAGGGCTTGGCCGCTATTTTTGATGGTTTCGAGATACTCCTTTTGCTCTGAATCAAGGTCTGTCTTCAAAATGAGGCTGGTCATTCCTATGACTGCATTCATGGGTGTTCGTATCTCATGGCTCATATTTGCCAGAAACTCAGATTTTACCCTTGCCGCAGCCTCTGCAGCGTCTTTGGCCCTCATCAGGTCCTCTTCGATATGCTTTCTATCAGTTATATCCAGAGCCGTTCCTACAACCGCTTGCCTTGATTCATAAGAAGTCCTCGATCCAAAGACCTGGATATAAACTGAATCTCCATTCTTGGTGGTCCCCATTATCTCATAGTAAAGTGGCCCATTCTCACCGGCGATTTTATTTTGAATACTAGATGCAATTTTTTCCAAGTCATCTTCAGTTGCTAAATCTTTAGGGCCCATTTTATATATCATTTCTTCGACGTCATATCCAAACATCTCTGCAAACCTGGGATTGACGTATTTAAATTTCCAGTCCTGGACGATGTACACTCCCACAGGAGACTCTTCTGCCAGTACCCGAAACTTGTTCTCGGATTCTTTTAAAGCCAGCTCGGTTCGTTTGCGCTCAGTGATATCCAGAAAGATTCCCCTGAGGCCCACAATTTTACCTTCTTTAACTATGGGTGTCGAATAGGCAATGGCCGGAAATGTGCTGCCATCCTTTTTTTTCAGCCTGTATTCTCTTGCCTGTGCATTTCCCTGCATTGTCAGGTTGAAGTCATCGCTCACCTTCTCTCTATCATCCTCAGCTACAATCTGGAGTATGTGCAAGCCTGCCGCAAGATCACCGTGAGTATATCCAAGTACCTGGCAGCCGAAACGATTGATATATACCAAATTGCCCAGAGCGTCCAGCTCAAATGTGGTCTGTGGCAACTGATGGGAAAGCTCCCGGTACTTTTGCTCGCTCTCTTTCAACTCTTTATCTGTTCCGGATCGCTGTCGAATGTTCAGAGCCGAGATGGTGACAAGCCCCAGGACTATGGAGAGAAGCATGGTAGCCAGTGCCAGGATAAGGGAATTATACCTCTCATAAATGGATGGCCTAAGGTCGATCACCTCGCTTCCCAGGGGCAGTGACTGCTCGGATATGCCAAAAAGCTCCAATTGCTCCCGATCAAATTGCAGTATCGCGGAAATATTTTGCATTATGGGTGTTTTGTCTCCATTTAAAACCTTAGCAGCAAGGACGGCTGCATTCTCCCCCAAAACTCGCCCGGATGCCAGTTTGCCGCCCACAATGCCATGTCCCAGCTGAAAATCCCATAGGCCGTAGACCGCCACCCGGCTATGAGTGCCGATCATAGCGGTGGCCTCGCTGGAGTTGATTGTCGCGCCACTTTCATCGTAGTTAAAAATGCCAGAGAGAACAAGGCTGTTATTGTCGAGAGCCTCCACTGAAAATATAAGCTGGCTCATATTGCCATCCAGCGGAATCTGCCGAACCGACAAGCTCAAATTATCCTTAAGAGAAGGGCTTAATTCGTCCAGCTCATCTCGCAACGCATCCCCTATCTCTGTGTCATCCAGCACTACAAGAATTTGTTTAGTGTGCGATTGAAGCTGCAACATTGCCTGTAGCGTGCCGGCGATATCGGTCTCTTGGAGGGAGCCGGTTATATTCTCCTGGCGAAGGTTAATCGGATTAGTGTCGATTTTCGTCCCGGCAAAGATGATAAATGCTTCTGGAAAGAGCTCTTCTCGGTTTTCAAGGGCAAAGGCCAGAGCAGGGCTGTCGAAAACAACGACCTGATCCAACTTTTTTCCCGAATATTTATAGCGATAAAGATCGAGAAGACGTCTCTGGTATTCCTTTTCTGGATATTGCATGCAGTCCATGTACTCAATTGCTGGATCAGAGACGCCTGGAAAATCTCTATGATATACCTGCAAGAAGCCCCGCATCTCATCATGTACCCAGGGATGGTCTTCTGAGTAGGAGTTGAGGATAAGAATCTGGGGCCGGCCATCTTCGGCTCGCGCTGATATCGTCCCAAGATCTGCCAGGATCAGCAGGCATATGGCTAAGCAAAGGCCTGCGGAAAGGCCTAGGTGCTCTTTGCAGGGCGGCATATATTGCAGTCTCCAAATTCCAGCCGTGTGTATGTAGCAATCGCGATTCTCATCTAGGCCAGAAGACAAAAGGCCCTTAAATCAAATGGGTCCAACTATAAAAGACCCTCTTAATGGGACGGGATGTCATAATCAATAACAATTGCAATGGATTGCCAGCATCTTGACGAAGCAAAAAATAATAATACTAGTATATCCGCATTGTGCATGGTGATCTTTTCTTGAGCATGTGTGAGTCGAAAACCATCTGGTGGGACGACGGCCTGTGGCTGATCGATCAGACCCGTCTGCCTGGCGAGCTTATGCCCCTACGCATAAAAAGCGTCCGGCAGCTCATCGAAGCTATCAAGACCCTGCGCGTGCGCGGCGCTCCGGCTCTGGGGGCCGCCGGAGGCTATGGGATAGCGCTGGCAGCAGAGCTCTCTCAAGTTTCCAATTCACAGGAATTGATGGCCGAGCTGGAGAATGCCGCAGATATGATCAAGGGCTCGCGCCCCACTGCCGTAAACCTCTCATGGGGGGTGGATAGAGCGATGCGTGCGGCGGCCTTTCAGGAGACGGCAGAAGAGATTCGTATCGCGGCTCTTCGTGAGGCAGAGGAGATCGCCCTGGAAGATATCCGCATCAACAAGCTTCTTGGCAAGAACGGGGCCAAGCTATTGGATGACGGAGACCATGTCCTGACCCACTGCAATGCCGGAAGGCTGGCCTGCGTGGGCTGGGGGACGGCTTTGGGCGTCGTCCGATCCGCAGTTGCCGCAGGCAAACACATTCATGTCTACGCCTGCGAGACCAGGCCTTTGCACCAGGGCTCGCGCCTGACCGCCTGGGAGCTGACCCAGGACGAAATACCTGTCACGCTCATCTGCGAGGGCATGTCCGGCAGCCTGATGAGGAAGGGTAAAATCGACAAGGTCATCGTGGGCGCCGATCGCATCACCAGGGATGCCGTTTTCAACAAGATCGGTACTTACAGCCATGCTGTTTTGGCCAGGTATCATAAGATCCCCTTCTACGTGGCAGCGCCGCTCTCCACCTTCGACCGCCTGCATGAAGAAGAAGACATTATCGTGGAGGAGCGCGATTCCGAGGAGATTTGCAGCCTGAACGGAAAACGCCTCGCACCCCAGGGCATCGAAGTCTACAATCCGGCCTTCGATGCCACGCCCCTGGAGCTTGTAACCGGCCTGATCACAGAGAAGGGCGTCTTCCGGCCGCCGCTCATGCCGCCGATCTGAAAAGCATTTAAAGAAGGCGGATCAAAATGCTTCCTATGAATCCTGATCTGGCCGTCATCGGCGGTGTGGGCTTCGCCCTGGAAGGGCTGAATGACGAGGTGGAGACTCCCTACGGCAGGGTTCCCATCGTCCGCAGCCGCATGAAGGGACAGAAGATTGTCTTCATCTCCCGCCATGGCGACAATCATCGCCCCCCTCACAAAGTCAACTACCGGGCAATCATCTCCGCTGCCAGGATATCGGGCGTCGGCGCGATCATCTCCACAAACACAGTGGGCAGCATGGCCGGGCACCCCCTTGGCAGCATCTTTTTGCCGAGCGACTTTGTGGAGTTCACCAAATGCCGGCCCAATACCTTCTTTGAAGAAAAGGCCGTTCACGTGGATATGAGCCGGCCGTATTGCCCAATGCTTCGCGCTTCTCTGGCCGAAGCTGTCCGCTCGCTGGGCCAAGTGGTTGTCGAGGGCGTCTATGTCTGCGCCGAGGGCCCGCATCTGGAGTCGCCCGCTCAGATCAGGATGATGCGCCAGTTCGGGGATGTGGTGGGCATGACCGGCTATCCCGAGGTAGCTTTAGCCAGGGAGGCAGCGCTTTGCTATGCGTCGCTGTGCATCGTCACCAATCCCGCGGCGGGAATGGCTGGCGGAAGCGATCTGGCCATATCCGAGATCGCAGGTCTTATGAAAAAGTCTCAGGAAATTGTGCGGGAGATAATCTATCTGGCAGCGCAAAAAATCCCTGATCAGAGGTCATGCGGCTGCAAAGATGCACTCATTAGTGCGGCGCTCTAGGACATTGCTGATTGTCCCAAAGAGGCGTCATCAATAATTTTATATATTAATTTATGCAGATAACTATTATCCATGTATTCGAAGCGTTTTGCAGGATTGCTTTCCTTCGTAGGAGCCTCGCAATTCCTCATCGTCATGCTCATCTGTGAGATGCTTTATCCCGGCTACAGCACCTCCAAAAATATGATAAGCGATCTTGGCATCGGCTCCACTGCGGGATTATTCAATAGCTCCATCATCCTTTTGGGTCTCATGATTATTCTCTCTGCAATTTCACTTCATTTCTTTCATAAAAATAGGATATTCACGATTCTATTGATCTTAACCGGCATGGATGCGATGGGCGTCGGCCTTTTCCCCGAAAATATGAGACCCTACCACGAGATCTTCGCCGGCATTACGTTTTTATTTGGCGGATTATCTGAAATCTTATCCTTTGCCCTGCTAAGATTTCCCATGTCCATAGCGGTTATCTTCCTGGGAGGGTTAACTTTAGGCTCCCTGGCACTGTTTGTGCTTGGAATCCACCTGGGACTGGGGCCGGGCGGCATGGAAAGGATGATCGTCTATCCGGTGATCCTCTGGGGAGCGAGCTTTGGAGGATATCTGATGGCCTCGGAAAGAAGATAAGAATGCCCGAACTTCCTGAAGTGGAGATGGCTCGCAGATACTTGGAGGCCACATCGCTGCACCAGACCATCCGGGCAGCAGAAGTCAGGGACGGGCGCATCCTGGCCAAGGTATCGGCAACAGAGGTAGAGGAGGCCTTGGCCGGCAAGCAATTTCACTGCGCTACGCGGCACGGTAAGAGGCTATTTTTGAAGCTGCACGATTCGCTCTGGCTGGTGCTTCATCTGGGCCTCACAGGAAGGCTGAACTACCAGGAAACCGGGGCAAAAGAGCCCCGTCACACCCGCTTGCTCATATCCTTCAGAAACGGCTGCAACCTGGCCTTCGATGATCCCAGGATCTTTGGCGAGGTGAGCCTCGCGAAAAGCCCAGATGCCTTTTTAGCGGAGCGGAAGATCGGGCCGGATTCTCTGCAGCTAGGCCGGGAGGACTTTTTAAGGATCATGAGCGGCAGAAAAGGCCTGATCAAACCCGCCCTGATCAATCAGAATCTTGTTGCGGGTCTTGGTAATCTTTATGCTGATGAGGCTCTTTTTCAGGCAGGCATCTGTCCGAAAACTCGCGACCTGACAATTGAGCAGCTTATCGCCCTCTTTTCGTCTATTCAAGAAGTGTTGACGGTAGCTCTCTCCATTCATGCTGATCTGGAAAAGCTTCCGCCGTCCTATCTCCTGCCCCATCGCCATCCAGGATGTAGATGCCCTCGGGACGGTGCTCTTCTCCGGCATGAAAAGATCGGCGGGAGGACCAGCTACTTTTGCCCGGAGCATCAGAAATTGGAAAAAAGTTAAGGATAAATAGTACGAAACATGTTATAGTGCCGTCCAGCAGCTCTTCAAGAATTGAAGCTGCCGGCGGGGAGGGTTAGAGATGAAAGAAGGAGGAGAAGTTTTCTGCGATGTGATTGATCGGTCGGTGCTGGCCAGCCTGCGAAAGCTGCAAGATGAGGGTGATCCAGATATAGTCGCCGAGGTGGGTGGTCTTTTCATCAAGCATTCGCCTGAGAAGGTAAATGCGATTATGCAGTCTGTGGAAAACGGGGACGCCAAGGGGCTGCATATGGCTGCCCACAGCCTGAAGTCGAGCAGCGCTTACGTCGGAGCGATGCGCCTTTCGGCCTTGTCAAAAGAACTGGAGATGATGGGGCGGTCTAATTCATTGGATGGGGCAAGAGAGTTGGCGCAAAAGCTGAAAACGGAGTTTATCCAGGTCATGACCGTTCTTGAAGAGGAGATCAATGAGCAAGGCAAAAGCAGTTTGTGATCGCGTCTATGCCGTAGGAGGACCGGACCTGTCCGCGCCAGAAGACGCGTTCGTTTATCTGGTGGATGCAGGGTCCGAGCTGGTGCTGATCGATTCCGGTGTAGGCTATGGGATAAGAAGAATCGAGGAGAATATCCGGTCGCTGGGCTTTGAGCCAGCTGGCGTCTGGAACATAGTTGCCACTCACTGCCATATCGATCACATAGGGGGCCTTTTCGCCTGGAAGGAGCGCTACGGTTCTAAGATAATTGCCCACGAAGAGGACCGGGCGGGAATTGAGGGCGAGAACAACTCTCTTACTGCGGCCAGCATGTACGGTGTGGACTACAAACCAGTAAAAGTTGACACTCTCCTCAAAGGCGAGGCGGAAAAGCTTACCTTTGGTGATTTGGAGCTTAATTTTCTGCAAACGCCTGGGCACACGCCCGGCAGCATCTGCGTTTACATAGATACCAAGGATGGGCGGGTCTTATTCGGACAGGACATCCACGGGCCTTTCTCGCCTGCCTGGGGCTCGGATCTAAAGAAGTGGCGCGTTTCCATGCAAAAGCTGCTCGCTTTGCGGGCGGACGTGCTATGCGAGGGGCATGCTGGCATTTACCGGGGCGAGAAGATCAGGAAGTACATAGAGTCGTATTTAAAGCGATACATATGATTTGAGAGCAGCGTTATGCTGCTGAAAAAAGAGCAGCTTTAGCCGTCCATGCCACCACGTCCATTGCGAATTTTGCACGCTGACCGGCATAATTACTTTCTTTTTCTTTCAGTCTCTCAATGCCGCCCGCGCCGCCAGCCTGGCAAGGCGCACCGGCTCCGGCACTCGCCCGTCCAGCGTGAATTTATTGAGCAGAATTTTTGCTTCTTCGAGCGAGGCCCCCCGGACCCGGACGAAGACCTCATAGCCTGTCTTGAGCCGGATGCTCTGGCGCTCTCCCAAGGCCCGGTAGCGGCGAAGCTTCCCCTCCGGGCATTGGAAATACTCGCGAACATATTTTTCCAGGCCGGGAGATTCCTCGTAGGTCAAACAGATCAATGGCCTTTCTGTTTTTTCGAAGACCTCCTCCAGATCGATGATGTTAAACCAGCTTATGGCCGCGCCGCTTAAGATCAGGGCGTTCACGTCCGATCGGTTCAGTTGCCGGTAAAGGCTGAGCACGGCCTGTGTGCTGTCGTCGCCACCCACGGTGGCATGGGCATAGGCCAGACCGTCTACGCGCAGGTCTGCACGCATGACCGCGCCGGCTATTGTGGATGTGGGGCAAGAGCGTACAAAGCTTTCCGCAATTCCTAGAGCTCTCAGAGCCGGCTTGTTGAGGTGAAGGGACATGGCTATTCTACCGTTATCTTACGGCCTTCTCTGGCTTTTTCCAGGACCTCTTTCAGTGGGGCAGCCAGCTCTAAAATTGCCTCTATGGTCATCGGTTCTCCCTCAAAGGATACCGCGTATTGTCCTGCCGGATCGATGATGAGCATAGCAAGAGGCGTGATATGGATTGCCTGGGCCCTATCTTCAAAGGTCTTCAGAAAAAATATTTTCATTACGGGCCAGATGGTTCTATCACCCGCTTTTATCTCCTTGCTCACTATAATTTTCATATCCATCTCGGGAAACTCGATATTCTCCGAAGTCATGGCTACCCCAGCATCTCTCTTAATAGCAACCTTATCTCCCTCACCCGCACGATCTTGATCACGGCAAAGACTGCCCATAGCAGTCTGGCCTCTATCTCTGCTGCGATTTCGCCCTCCAGTCGCTCTCCCTCAAACCAGGGCTCTATGAGGATCTTGGTCGGGAAGAAGCCGAGCGCTGATGCCAAAGACCAGAGGTAGCCGCTGATAATTGCAGTTTGGGCGGGATCGTCCAGGCCAAAGCATAAGCGGCAGGAGATCTTTTTAAAGTGCATTGACTTAAACATATCTCGGAGAATTTTCGCTAGGGCGGGAGCGGCATTAATCAGAGATTGAATACGGGGAGGTCGAAGGGCGCCGGCTTTCTGACAAGTCGCTGGATTATCGATTTCGTTTTTCTTTTTCTCTCCTGCCTCTTCTTCCCCGTTGGTTTTTCTCTTATCAACGGCCTGCCCTTCTTTTCCATCTCCATTTTTCCAGATTGACGCCAGCAAATCGTCGGCTGGTTGGGGGAAAATCTCTGCCTTCATTATAGTCCATCCGATCCAGTCCAGCCTGATACTACCCTTAACCAGTGGTCCAATCTTGCCGACATCTAGGGAGAGATGAAATGGGGCAAGGAGAATAAACGCGAAAAGAATGATAAAAAACATGAAAAATCCGGCTGGATAGGAAAACTGCATACCTGAAGCCCCGAGCTGACGGCTATTCTACCTTGATAGCGATCACATTATCAGTTCTTTCTTCTTGCGTATTCTTATGGTCCATTGTTTTCTCCATAACAACATGAGCAATTTTTGCTATCGATTATTTCAGCCGTTGGGACAAGGGGACAACCTTCACGCCCTCCTGCCCAGGGATTTCTTTGAAGACAACAACCACGGCAGCGGGAAAGATCCCCACTACCCCACCTGCTATGCACCTTTCCTGGCCTTCTTTGCTCGCATCCGGGCCTATTCTGCCTATATTTATATTGGCGCCAAAGCCCATGCTCATCTTGTTTATGGGTATGATGATCTTGTCATCCAACTCAATTTGCTCGCCTATTAACTGGGCAGAGAGAGCATAGAAGAGTTCATTGAGAGTAGCTCCACTGGCATCAACGCCGGACATCTATATCTCCTTAAATAACTATTATAATATGAATTATTCACACGAAACCTGAGCAAGTGCGAAATACTTCTCGAACTTTACAAAAATATGATAATACAGTAAACTTTAAATAGTTTCCGATAAGCCTCATTTATCACTCATTATTTATTATTGGAGATGCGAATTTGAAGCCCAGGGCAAAATCCGCTGCATTAATTGATCTTGAGCCAGTAAACAAGCTCAAATCCACGGCGGTTGTATTTTTGATCTTCTTTCTTATGCTCTCTGCTTTAATTATCCTGGCAGAGGGACGAAGCGAGGAGGATAGTGCGACATTGAGAGAAGAACAGGTCGCACGGCAATTCGACACCTTGAGGAAAAATCCTGAGGAGCTGAGAGCCTTCTTCCTGGCCATGCCCAAGGGCGGGGATATCCACAACCATTTGACTGGAGCAGTTTATGCCGAGTATCTGATTGATCAGGCAAGTGCAGAAGATTTTTGCATAAATCTTGATAACTACACGGTTTCTCCCAATTACTGCGGGTCGAATAACTCTCAGCCAGTTAAGGACGCCTACTCGAATTCTAAGCTGTATGGCCAAATAATCGATTCTTGGTCCATGAGGGACTCCGAGTTGCTCGACGAGAGCAAGCGCGACCATTTCTTCAACACCTTCGGAACCTTCGGAGGAGCGACAGGCAATACCAGTGCTTTGTTGGCAGATCTTCGGTCAAGTGCGTTTCGTGAGAATGTGGCGTATCTTGAGATCATGACCGGCGCCGGTTCAGCTGCTGCTAACATAGGCAGCAAAGCAGGGTGGAACGACGACTTGTCCATATTCTACAGCAGACTCATCGACAACGGCCTTAATTCCGTAGCCCAGAGCTTGAGCGATTATATAAATGATACCGATAACGGTTCGTTAAGCATTCTTAAGAATCGGGACGATCCCGGCAGCAATGTGACAGTCCGTTTCCTTTTGACAGCTACCAGGACAATGCCCAAAGAGAGAGTCTTCGGCCAGCTCGCAGCGGCCTTTGACGTGGCCAATAGATCGAGCCTGGTGGTAGGGGTGAACTTACTGAGCCCAGAGGACAACTGGAACGCCAGAGAGAACTATTCTCTGCAAATGAGGATGGTCGGGTTTCTTCACAGCATCTATCCCAATGTCAACATCGCTCTCCATGCCGGAGAGTTGAATCTCGGGCTAGTGCCCACCGATGACCTGAGGTTCCACATCAAAGAAGCTGTTGAGGTCGGACAGGCTTTAAGGATCGGCCATGGTGTTGATATTATGTGGGAGCTGAACAGTGATCAGACTCTAAAAGAAATGGCCAGGAACCGTGTGGCCATAGAGATCATGCCCGTGAGCAACCAGGTAATTCTTGGAGTTACCGGAAAGAACCATCCTTTCCCGGTATACTTTGAGCGTGGAGTGCCAATAGTCCTGGCAACGGATGACGCTGGCGTGCTGCGCACAGATCTAAGCGAGCAGTTTGTCGTCATCGCTGGCGAGTACCCCGGGATCAAGTACCAGGATTTCAAAAAGTTTGTGAGAAACAGCATCGAATATAGCTTCCTGCAGGGCAGAAGCATATGGTCATCCCAGGGCGATTACTCTAAACTTGTCGCCGAATGTTCCCGGTGCACTCTCCAGTCCAAGGCCCCTAACGCTAAGTGCAAGGCCTTCCTCGACCGCAACGAGAAAGCCAGAATCGAATGGAAACTTGAAGAAGATCTGGCTAAATTCGAGAAAAAATATGCTATTGGAATGACTAATCCCAAATTTCAGAACCTTATTGCAGCAAATATCAGTAAACTCTCTCCCTTTGAACCGTTCCAAAATACCTTTGGCTTTTCCGCGAATTCCACTGTTGGTCGTCCCTCTTGCGGAAAAATATCGATGCAATAGTGTATTTTGATACCTACGAATCTAAATAGAATTGATTAAAAATGACATATCGAAAACGTTTGATGGAGGGACTACATACGAGGAGCATCGAAGCTATCTTAGCAGTTGCCTTTGCAATTGCTCTTCTAGGAGCATTTTCAGCTGGCTTTGCCGCGGCCACAGATGAAAACGAAACCAATGGATATATATTAAAACCTGAGGCACGAGAATATCTGATCTCCTTTGTGAATGAAGCCAGAGACTTCGTTGTGGAGCAAGGCACAGATAAGGCCCTGCAAATCTTCAACGATCCCGGGGGAAAGTTCGTAAGAGGAGAGCATTATATAATTGCCTATGATTTTAATGGAACCTGTTTAGCTCATCCGTTCGAACCTAAAATGATCGGCGAAAATGTGCTAAATGCTACCGATTCCAATGGAGTTGCTCTTAAGAGGAACATGCGTGAAGTGGCCAAAAGGGGAAGCGGATTCTCATACTACATCTGGCCCAATCCAGCTCATTTTGGGGCAGAGGAGCTTAAGCTTACCTATGTTCTCAAAGTAGATGATGGATTGTGGTTGGGGGCGGGGACTTATCTGACCGGGGAAGCTCCAATATTTAGCAATGAGTCTAGAAAAGATCTCGCAGCCTTTGTAGATGGCGCAAAGGACCTCGCTTTAAATACTACTCGTGAGGTAGCTCTTAAGACCTTCAATGATAAAAATGGAAAATTCGTAGAAGGAAATCGCTATATCTTCGCCTATGACTTTGCGGGTATCACCCTGGCGCTCCCCAATCAGCCTGACTTAATAGGCGAGAATAGGATTGATCTAAAAGATGCCAACGGCGTTGACATCAATCGAGATATGTCAGCTTTGGCCCAATGTGGAGGCGGATTCGTTTACTACATCTATCTCGATCCGGAAAGAAACATGACATCAGGACTCAAGCTCAGTTATATAACCAAAGTGGATGACGCATGGTGGCTGGGGTCTGGGATCTACGCCTAGCGAATGATTAAGGCATATTGAAAGAGCCAAGGCATTTGGGTTAGTGAGTTGCTTACGGGGGGCTGATCGATATCACTCGTGTCGAAGGGTTGTTCAAGCTCATTTGCCAGATGCGATCAGGATAAAGATGGACGGTGGCTGAGATTCAGAAACTCAGCCACTATCCATTTTATTTTGACCATAATTTTTATAGATCTCAGGATAATATAGGCCCTTAAACCTATCATATTCTGGGGGGCAGGATTATTTTCGGGATCACGTGGGCCTTTCTCCCATCTTTTTATCAATTCCGCTAGAATTTTTGTTAATTCTTGCTGCTTTACGCCCTCAACAAGAGTACTCCTTAACATAGCACTACTTTGGAGCTTCCTTCCGAAAAAGAATACTGCATAAATACATAATAAACAAGCAATTATTAAGCAATATAAAGTTTTTTTTAATTAAATAAATGCTTTGCTTCGGCTGCGAAGTCTATTCATTAGAAATATTCTCCAATCGGGTGTTCCCATATGGACTATGGAAGGGTTTCAAGTCCTAAACCGCTTAGTAGATTCTATCTGTATACTCTTGCTGTAGATGCCGAACACCCGGTCGTCCATCTCTGTCATCTTCTGCAGGGGATTTTCAGAGCAGGCGCATAGAGCAGGATCTTCGCTACCCTGGAGGTCTGCGCGAGGGCCTGGGCCAGGTATTCTATCATCTCCCGGAATCCTCGTAGGGCATTGGGTCATGCATCACAATCAGTAAGCTATGATGAGGGCTCATGTGCTAGCGAAGCCTGAATATCTTCAGGGCAACCTTTAAGGATTCCAAATCAAATTCCTTCATGAGAGTTCGATAGAGGTGCATAATATGATAATTACCACAACATCTTGTGTTGAAGGCAGCCGAATCGTGGAATATCTCGGGTTGGTGAATGGCGAGGCCGTAATGGGCGCCAACATCTTCGCTGATTTGTTTGCTGGTATCCGCAATGTGATAGGTGGCCGATCCGGCGCTTATGAGAAGGAGCTGCGCAAGGCCAAGGAGATCGCGATCAAGGAGATGGAGCAAGAGGCAGCGCGGCTGGGTGCAGACGCCGTTGTCGGGGTCGATCTGGACTACGAAACCATCACATTTGAGCAAGGTGGTAGCATGCTGATGGTTATTGCCAGCGGAACAGCCATTAAGCTTGCAAGCCATTGATTGCAGTCCATCCCAGAATCAGACGAGTTCTCTTTGACGGATAGAATCCCTCGTGGTGGCACCATCAACTGGTGATTCCTAAAGTTCGTGCCTTTGGTCAGTTTCACTCCACTGCCCGCAGCAGGAATCTCAGACGATCTTCATGGGGGCCATCAGACGATTATAGATTCAAGGATCTCAGCATTATTTTTCCAGCAACGGCTCTTGAGTTTGGAGAACTGATAACACTGGTTCTCCAACGTAGGCAGGCTCAGTTTCGTAGGCGATTGCTTGCTCACGCCCTGTGTAAAAAATATCGAGGAAATGTTACTGGGCCTTCACGAACTCCTTGTGAGCAGCATCGGCTTCGGCACGAGTCTGATCGGCTTCTTTGAAGGTACCTATCATCAGATCGTGGTATTCTTGAGCCAGTTCCGCGAACTTGATTACCTGATCATGGTAACTGGATGCCTGATCTCTCAAGGCTTGCGCTTCATCGAGAAGCTCCCTCAGCTCTTCGTTCTTCTCAAACTGCTCTTTTCTTCCTTTAAACTCTGCACGCAGGGTAGCGATCTTATCGACCAGTTGCTTTTCTTTATCCGGGCTTAAAACCTCCGTCTGTTGCCGAAACTCCAGATGATCCATTTCGCGGCGCAGATCTCTCATGGGGCGCTCACCGGTGAGGTTGTGCTTCTTGCGGATATTGTCTATCCTTGCATAGAGCTGGTTGATCTTCTCGTTGGACTCATCTCTCTTCTTCTTGGACTGTGCCACATTCTTGTTACTCTCGTCCCGCAGCTTCTTGAACTCTTGGGCTTTGTCAATCAGCTCTTCAGTGGCCCTGTTGAGCTCATTTCGCTTAGCGGCCCATTTGCTCGCCTCAGCATTAAATTCATTGCGTCTATCTTTGAAGGCAAGGGACTCCTGTCCGAGTTTGCCTATCTTATCTTCCAGTTCTGCCAGCATCCCCCGTATGTCCTCCTGTTCCAGTCCGCGACTGGGGTTGGTCTCACTCCGGAATCAAAAAACCCGGGAACACTTCGCAAGGTGGCGAAGCCTTTCCTTTTTGCACAATGCATATCCCTTTTACGTATTAACCTTTTTCTCGGCTTTTTGCTTTTGGCATTTTGTAGAAGTAGAACACCCAGTCGGCCAGATCGATATTCGAAATTCGCTATCATTGAGAATAGAGAGCCACTGCATAAGCTAGGGCGCATCATGGGAGGGGCTGGCCATAGTGACAGCTTCTGCATCTTGCAGTTGTCTTGATGATGGCTGCAATTATACGACCGGAGCGCAAGTACAGCAGCATTTATGGGACGCTGAAAAATACAGAGTTGACTATCTGTCCCGTAAGATGCATATTGTTCATTGTTATTGTTTTTGCTAATTTGCCATTAAAGATACAGTTTATTTACTAAGTGGGGGAATAATTACCGAGATATTTGATGTTTTGGCGTTGCTATGTATGCTGGCGATAGTATAGCAATCAAAGATCCTGGTGAATTTGAGTAGAATGATTCTGCGGCGATGGGAAGATCCAAAACAAAATCAAAAATATCCCTTCGCGATGATGGACTTGTCTTAGAGCCGTTCCCACGAGTCTTTGTATCTATGATCAAAGCCATACCTGCTAATCATATGCATCTCCCACCGCCAAATAGAAATCTGCATAGATGCTGCTTTCAATATGTCCAAAATGCAGACAAATCCGATATTCATATTATTGTTAGTAGTCGTAATAGCTAGATAAATGTTTCGCCATATTTAGATATATCTTCACAAATATTTGACAAAATTGTATTTTTAATCCATCGTTTTGCAGGCTTTTTGCCGGATCATGCTAAAAACTTTTATATATATTATTATAATAACCATTCTCACTTCATAACTCGATTTGAATTATATAATGAATTTAAACAGATAAAACTAATATTATTAATTGGAGCCTACAGACATGTGCGCCATGGTTCCCTGAAGGCTATCTCCCTTTCTATATTCCCGTAATCCTAATCAGTATTTTTCCTATATATTCTTATAGAAGGATTGTGTACTTTTTATGCATTATGACGAAAATGACTGTTGAATCGATCTTTGGCATGAAAGCAGGTGTTGTATGGCGAGCACTCAATCAAAATGGTCCAAGCAACATTGGTGACCTTGTGGAAATTACATCCATGAGCCGTGAAGAGGTCAATGGTGCACTTGGGTGGCTTGGTCGTGAGGGCAAGATCATAGTGGAACGGCGCGGACGAGCAATGGTATTCTCCTTACATGAGGCAGAAGCACGTTTGGAAGCATCTAAAGGCACAACAATAGGAGATTCTGTGCCACAAGAGCAAACACCGCATAAGTCAAGCAAACCGCCGAAGAAGATTACAAAAGCTCGAAAGGTCAAAGTTGGAAAGGACAAAGCTCTGTTCAAACAAAGCGAAAAGACTGATGAGTTTCTGCTTCATTAGTTGTTGTTACTTACCACAAATGGAATTATCCAACTAAGCCAAAATAAAATATGAGAAGATACCTAGTGTCTCGTCAGTTATCTAATGTCGTAAAGTATATGTAACATTATCGTCATAATCAATCTGGGAGAATTGAATATGAAGAAGTACGTTGTGACGCTTTCTGAAGATGAGCGGAAAAACCTGGGAGAGCTTACATCCAAGGGTAACCAAAAATCTCAAAAAATTCTCAACGCGCT
>JBAQXX010000078.1:0-42291 GCA_049299735.1 Methanothrix sp.
GGGAATATAGAGACTTTGGCCACCAGAGATTATGAATGTCTGGACTGCAAGAATAAGTTTAAGGGAATGGGCAGAAGGCCCATGTGTCCTTCCTGCAAATCCAGGAACGTCAAGGCAGTCTAAGGGCCCATGCATATACTCATCAAGGAGGACGAGATAGCTTATCTCGTGGGCCGCAGGGGCACTTTAGCCATAGCCAAGACGAAAGGAAACTTTTTTTATCTGGAGACTGAGGCTGAGGAGATTGTGCTTTTCACTGATCCGCAGGATCTGATCGTGGCCTCTTCCCAAGGAGTGGGCAAGAAGGTTATGCGCGGCCTATGTTGCACCATTTATCAGCTTCGGGAACTTGGCGCACCGTTAATAGTGCTCCCCAAAGGCCATCCGGCGTCGCCCCGCTTAAAGACAGTGGTGTCCATAGGCGGCAGCACTCGTTTGAGCTGCAAGATTCAGCCGGGAACGCATCCCGAACAGGATGTGCTCTGCGGGTCAGAGGAGTTTCACGGTGCCCAGGTGCTGGCCGAGCCAGGTGGAGCGGAGATAGTGGGCAAAGCTTCAAAAGAATGCGAGGTAATTGTGCAGAAGCTTTAATATTGGGTGATATTTATGGCGGAGATCAAAGAAGACAGCCTGGTCAGGTACAAGGGCACGGGCACCATTGGGACGGTAAAAGTGCTGAAGGTTGAAGAAGACGGAGTGACGTGGGCCTATTTGGACAGCACCGGCCTTTACTACCGCCTGGATACACTGGAGCTGATCGAAAAGCCTCCGGAGAGAAAAGACCTGGAGGGCATGACTATTGAGCAGATCCAGGAGAGGTTCAAGCAGACGCAAGATATGATGGATGCGGCTAAGATGCAGGATGATAACCTGGAGACTGGCGGGTAAAGCGGAGCCGCAATACAATCTGATTGCTTTTCTCGAAGAGAGGATCGGCGTAGTGGTGCACGGCCCGGAGATCATTGATAACGGCTGTGCTCTGCATCTGTTAAATTACCTGAAAAAGCTGGGCGGCGTGACGGCGGTCTTGGGCGGAACCATGGGCCGGGTGGCTGTAATTGATGCCGGTATGGAGGATATTATCACTATTAGCCCCAAAAGGAGGCAAAGCCACTCCATTCAGGATCTGGTGGCGACATCCGAGGTCATTTTTCTTCTCAACCAGGCCAAGAGCCGGGAGAGCGGGCTTGCCTTTGGGGCCATGGTGGCAGCGGCCGCGGGGATTGGAAAGCTGCTCATTCAAATTCATCTCAATTAACGGAACTGTGATCGGCAGGGCTACAGAGGGCCGGGTCGAGATAGAAGCTGCGGACGGCAGGATCGTGGCCATGAAGGGTGTAAAGCCAAAGCAGCACGGCCTAGGCTGGGTGCGGTTGAAAGCAACAGTGATTGAATGGGTAAAGTTGCCGGGTATATCCTGGCAAGGCTTGGCATTCCCGTTATCGGCATATTTGATCGAGATTTGAACGGCCGATCGGTTGCACCAAAATGCTGTCTGATAGTGCGGTTTTTCTGGTTAAGCCTGGACACTACGATTTATTGGGCAGACAAGTTAGGGTCGAGATATTCCAAGGAGAAAGACGGATCTGCATCAGTGCCGGCGATCTACTGGAGAATGCAAAAAAAGCTGGCTGGCAATCTACTGGTCGAGACGGAACAGATCAAATCCTATTAGCCCTAATGGCGAAAAGCTCCTGGAAAAAGACGGACGCGGTGGCAGTATCGCCCAGTCCTACGGTGATCTTTGGCTTTTTCGCCAGTAGCGACGGCATTAGAGATATGATATCCTCGCCGAATTGAAGGAATGCGCCACGCCCATATGCTGTGGCCCCATTGCGGCAAAACTCCTCTTTGGCCTCAAGCCCCACGGAGTTGACCTCTTCAGGAGGCTCTCCTGATACAAAGCCCGTGGCTGCCAACGCGGCTGCGGCATCAGCTCCGCTTTGGAGGGCAGAAAGCTCTTCAGGCGCGGTGATCTTTCCCGGCAACATGACGCTCAGAATGTAGCCCCTGGTATGAACCGCCACTCTGAAAAGCCCCAGACTTTCGCGCAGCCGCCGCGCAGCTTGCATCGTCTCCTGCCACCGGGTCGGCAATGATCCTGGCATTGATCCTTCTGCTGCCGTCAGCTCGTCCTCATTGAGTCCCAGGCTGTCCACGGGAATTTGGGGGAGAAGCAAAAGAAGATACTGCATGATCTGGGGGCTCTGGAAGCTGCCCATCTCGGCGTGAATGAAGATCTGCGGGTTTTTATCCTTCCAGGATTTGATCTGGGCGATTTTCTGAGGGAAGATTTCCTGGTACTCTTTAAAAGGTGCCAGGTGAAATCCGGAGAGCAGAGCACCATCGATTTCCCGGATTTTTTCCAGGCAATAGGAATCGAAATGCCGACTGGAGACTAGCCTCGTATTCACCGGATCGTAAGTGGCAATAAAACGATTATCGCTTGGCGCAGTTATTCTGCTCTGGCCGCCGGCAACCCGGTCTCCCTTTTTGAATTGAAAGACGAAATGCTCCATCTCTGTCTTTGCGTCTTGATCTCTTTTTAGATTCTCTTGGGGCGCTCCTGCTCCCTGGCCGGGCTCTACAGTCTTGGGCACGCGCACTCCGGCATGAAGCATTCCTGACAGTCTCGGTCCCATTGCGGGTGCATTGAGAACCGACGTCGCTCCCAGTGCGGCCAGAACATTGGCCATGTTGCCGGCATTTCCGCCCAGGCGAAATTGCCAGGAGAATGAATCTTCGATCCGGCGGGCCACCTCCTGGCTCTGGATTAGGATCTCTGCTCCAGATCCCTGCTGCATGCAAAACAGCAAGCAGGAGAGAAGGTCCTCGCGGCTGCCTATCGACTCTTTTAGCTCGATTTTCATGTTGGGCGGGATGAGGGCCGATATCTCCTCACCCCTTATATTGCAGACAGCATCGACGTTTACCGGATAAGCGCAAATGATATTCATAGTAGTCCCACTGGAAATCAACAAGCGCTTTCCTTTTATCTTATCGATTGATCTATCTTCCGTTTGATAGGATTTGGCCGCAAAATTTATATTCGACTTGTGTCGTACTACGTTGAATGCCGTAAGACCACCGGCAGCAGAGGTAGAGGAGTGGGGGCTTCTCGGCCTTATCATCAGTAGATGAAAGATGCCTGCCCAATTCCGGGCAGTCATTTTTCCGTCAATTGCTTATGTCAAGACATGACATAGCACATATTTCTTATACTTGCGCGGCCATTCCCCGATCATGATTGCGTCAGTCGAGCGCTCTTCTCTCTTTGGCGAGGTCTATGCCCCACCTTCCAAGAGCTACACCCACCGTGCTATTCTTATAACTTCCCTGGGACCAGGCGGAACAGTTAAGCGGCCCCTACTCTCCGCAGACACGCGAGCGACAGTTGCCGCCAGCGAGGCTTTTGGAGCTGAGATCTCACTTAGCGACGAAGTAAGCATTACGGGCGTATCCGACCGGCCCCGGACCCCGGAGGATGTCATCAACGTTCTAAATTCTGGCACCACACTGCGCTTCTGCTCGGCAGTGGCGGCTCTCACCGACGGAGCCGTGCTCACGGGCGATGCCTCCATTCGCACCCGGCCCAACGGCCCGTTATTGAGCACGCTCTCTGAGCTTGGCGCTCAGGCTTTTTCCATTCGCAATAACGGCAAGGCCCCACTGGTGATTAAGGGAAAGATGCGGGGCGGAACGGCTCATCTCAGCGGGGGCGTCAGCTCCCAGTTTCTATCCGCGCTGCTCATTGCTGCGCCGCTGGCGCAGGCGGATACGAAGATATTAATCGAGGGCGATCTGAAGAGCCGCCCCTACGCAGAGATAACCCTGGACATGCTGGCAGACGCGGGCGTGCGGGTGCAGGCACAGCGCCAGGAGTTCTTTGTGCCGGGAGGGCAAAGCTTTGGCATGAAGAGCTACACCATTCCCGGAGACTTCTCCTCTGCCTCCTACCCGCTGGCCGCAGCAGCGGTCACAGGCAGCGAGGTCACCGTCAAAGGGGTCCTGCCATCACGGCAGGGCGACTCGGCAATCATCGACATTCTGAGCCGCATGGGCGCCAAGGTCTCCTGGGACAAGGAGAAAGGAGACCTTCACATCAAGGGCGGCGACTTGCAGGGCGTGGAGGTGGACGCCAGCCGCACGCCTGACCTCGTGCCTACCATCGCCGTCCTGGGTGCTGTGGCAAGCGGCAAGACGACTGTTGTTAATGCGGAGCACGTGCGCCACAAGGAGACGGACCGGCTGCACGCCATGGCCCTGGAACTCTCGAAAATGGGCGCAGACATCCGGGAGAGGCCGGACGGTCTGGAGATTACCGGCGGCAGGCTCCGGCCAGCTAATGTGCACGGCTGGCATGACCACAGGATTGTCATGGCGCTGACGGTGGCAGGATTTGTGGCCGGAGGGACAAAGATCGATACGGCAGAAGCGGTGGATGTGAGCTATCCCGGATTCTTCGAGCAGATGGAGGGGCTGGGGGCAAGGGTGAGTGTGGGGTGAGATATCTTAATATTGAGCGACCCCTGGGGCAACACCTTGCAGCCGGCAAAAAGAAACGCGGATGGATGATCGCCTGAACATCTTGAGCGGAAAAGCTGAAATAAACCAGCAGCGAAAGGGCCATCATGGTTAATGCGTATGTTCACGGCTACCATCCGAGAGAAAACACGCGCTTGCAGGACCAGGCCACCACTTTAGAAGAGCTCTTGCACTCTGACACTCATTTTCCGCAGGGATGTCGCATTCTTGAAGCCGGCTGCGGCGTGGGAGCACAGACCGTCCCTCTCGCCCGGAATAGTCCGCAGACAATGATCACTGCGGTCGATATATCAGAAGCCTCTGCAGCCCAGGCCCGCAGGAAAGTGGCTGCGGAGGGCCTGACCAATGTGCGGGTTCTGCAAGGGGACATATTCAATCTGCCTTTCCAGCCGGGCTCTTTCGACCATCTTTTCGTCTGTTTTGTTCTTGAACACCTCTCTCGCCCGGTAGAGGCGCTGCGTATCCTCAAGGATTTTGTCAAGCCCGGCGGCACGATCACGGCAATCGAAGGGGATCATGGTTCCGCCTACTTCTATCCCGACAGCGCCGCGGCCCACAAGGCGATTTCGTGCCAGGTCGAGCTGCAGAGGAGGGCTGGCGGCAATGCCATGATCGGCAGACAGCTTTATCCGCTGCTCTGCCAGGCGGGATTCTCCGAGGTATGCGTCTCTCCTCGCATGGTTTATGTCGATTCCAGTAAGCCCGAGCTTGTGGAGGGCTTCACCAGGAGGACATTTACGGCCATGATCGAGGGCGTTCGTGAGGCAGCGGTGGGGGCGGAGATCATCGAGCCGGGTGATTTTGAGGACGGAGTAAGGGACCTCTACAGAACAACTGAAGAGGATGGCGTATTCTGTTACACATTTTTCAAAGCGACGGGAAGAAAGGGATGAGGCACTCTGGAGGACAAGCCTGAGGAAATAGAAAACATCTGACTCTGAAAAGAGAATCCCTATGATCGATAAACAAGCGATAAGTTCCCTGGAAGAGAGGCCAGATACCAGGAAGCGCAAAGCAGATGCCATATCCCGCGTAATAGGCATTTGTGAAGGTCCGCAGGATCTGGCAGAGAAGCATGACAGCTATGCCTATTAACCGATCGATATTTGCGGATAGCTGGGCTTGGCTTGCGCTGGCAAATAGAAGAGATAGCTGGCATCAGGTCGCAGCTAGAGGATACGAACAGATAAAGGCAGACGGTTGGTTCTTAGTAACATCGGATTATGTCCTTTACTGACCTGACCTCTTTTGTGCTGATGAAGGAACTGAACATATCAAGAGCATTTACAGGAGATCACCATTTTGAGATGACGAATCTCGGATTTGATATCTGGCCAAAGGAAAAGTGACCCGTCTCTTGGTCTCAGCATGTGCGAAGAAGCCATGATTGCAGAACTAAAGCCCGCATCTTCCCTAATCGATGACCAATGTGAGGCCATCGAGACTTTGCCGGGTTGGCCTGCTGCATATCTGTCCGGTCAAAGACCGGGACCCTGACAGGGAGTGGCCGGACGGGCCCGTGCGAGCGCGGTCGGAAAGCTGCACGGGGCCGACGGGCACGGCCAGGAGCACCGGAGGGTCATGACGCGAACGGTGGCGGGATTGGTGGCGGGGCCGGGGATAAAGGTGACCGCAAGCGAAAGAATACCACATATCTTTTTTCGCGTATGACCACGTTCATAACAGAATAACAGAACTGCAAGAATCGAATGATATTGGTGAAATAAGGAAATTAAGCAAAGGATTATAAGGAAATTACATCATTGAACAAATCGAATCAAGATCATTGTGTTTCATTGAGGTATTACTATGTATATCTCTCGAATAAATATTAAAAACTACAGATGTTTCAGAGATACAACTTTGGAATTTAATCAAGGATTGAATTTAATTATAGGCGAAAATAATAGTGGAAAAACAACGGTTTTAAGGGCACTAGAATTAATATTCGATCGCTCCAGTTTCTTGAAACCTTCTATTGATGATTTTTATAGGAAAGCCTCCTTTGAAAAACCACCTCAAATTACAGTGACAATAACACTAGAAGAAACCGAAAATGAAAGCAATTCAGATAAAGCTATAGTCGCAACTTGGTTAACTAAGTTGGCGTCTCCTTGGGAAGCAAGCCTCACATATGTTTATTTCCTGCCAGAAGGCAATTTAGATGATTATCAAAATGAAGTTGATAAAGCTAAGGAAAAAGGAACGGTTGATTTTTACAATATATTTCAACAATATTTACCTAAATATGTTTCAAAAATATATGGTGGAATGCTCGAATCAAGAAATAAGGCGGAATATGAACTACTAGAAAAATTCGATTGCCAGATTTTTGATGCATTAAGAGATGTTGAGCGCGAAATGCTTACAGGTAGAAATCCTTTATTAAAACAAGTGTTAAATCACTTTTTAGATTATGGTTTAAGAAGCCAACCACAACAAAGACAAGAGAAAAAAGAAGAATTTAAAGATGATTCCAATGAACTAATAAGAAAACTGCAGCAAAGATTGGATATAGATCATATTCTAGAACTTGCAAAAAATACGGGCGCTTCTGTGGGAGGGACGCCGTTTGTTGGCGGAGATTTGGAGGAATCGGATATAATAGCTGCATTAAAGTTGATGATACGAAAATCTGGAATCGAAATCCCAATATCTCATAATGGATTGGGATATAATAATTTAATTTTTATATCATTGATATTATCAAATTTGGAAAGAATTACATCGACTGAGCTAGGAGAAAATGCAAAAATTTTCCCTATGCTATTGATTGAGGAACCAGAAGCTCACTTGCATCCTGCACTGCAATACAATTTTCTTAAATTTATATTAAAAGAAATTAAAAGTAAACAATTGAGTAGACAAATATTCTTAACAATACATTCGACACATATAACCGCAGCCGTTAGCCTAGATTCTATAATTTGTCTGTCGATGAATGAAAGTGAAGAATCGAATGTTGCTTATCCTGGAAGGGTTTTTTCCGATTCCGCAGAAGATAGAAAATCAAAACGATATATAGAGACATATCTTGATGCCACAAAATCGAATATTCTATTTTCCAAAGGAACTATCTTAGTCGAAGGAATTACTGAACAGTTAATATTACCTCGCTTTGCAGAAATATTGCGCCTATCTCTCGAAGAAAAGCATATAGCAACGGTTAGGGTGGATGGATCAACCTTTAAACATTTTATCAAATTATTCGGTGGTGGTATAGATAACGATAAGATGAAATATGCTCTGACCCAAAAAATATCGTGTCTTATGGATACCGATCCACAAAAAAAAGAAAGGATAGATAATAGTAGATGGAGATCTTGTTGGCCGTTTGAAATAGAACCTGCATCTAAGGAGTACGATTATAAAACGAAATCGGGAGTGATCGAGAATTTAGAAAGACTATCATTAACAGCCAACATAAAAATTTGTTACAACAAAACCGAGAAGGGCAAAACATTCGAATACGATCTAATGCTATCAAATATAAATAATGCAATATTTTCTGAAAAGATTGAATTAATTGAAGATAACGATACAATGAATAAATACAAAGAATATCGGAACTTGAACGAGGCAATTAAGAGATCAAATTGGCAGAAAGATGAACTTGATATTGCCAGAATAGCAGCATCATATCTCGTAGGTATCGACAAAGGAGAAAATGCGTTCGAATTAGAGCGAAAATTAAGAGATAATTTAACTAAAATAGAATCTGATAGGATAAATATAAACATTCCAGATCATATTAGCGAGGCCATTCAATGGGTATGCAGCTAGTGGAAAGAATGAGCAGTCCAATTATAATAAGTTCAGGCGATGAAATTACTGACTTAAATCACCACTTCAGGGTATTTGCTGGTCCCGGAGCAGGCAAAACGTATTGGCTAATGAACCATATACGAAATGTGCTAAGAAATTCGAATAGATTGGGTATTTCATCTAAAATCGCCTGCATTACGTATACAACAGTTGCTGCTGAGCATATAAACGAAAAATTAAATGAATCGGGAAATAGAGTCGACATATCGACTATTCACAGCTTTTTATATAAGAATATTGTTAAACCATACGCTCATTTATTAAAAAATGAGAATGGCGAGAATTTGATTAATTTCGAAGAAATAGATGGCCATGAGGAGCATAAGCCATCAATGGGCAAAATTAAAACATGGATAGATAATTCACCAGGAAATTTTAGATTTCTTTATGCTAAAAACAAAAAGAGTACTATTAAAATATTAAGTGATTTAACTTGGAAATTGGACGCATCTGGAATATGCAAGCTGGATTTTCAAACTTCAAGAATGTTCCCTGCGGTTTTATTAAAACATGCAATAGAATATAAAAAGTTATATTGGAAAGAGGGCAGAATTCATCATGAGGATGTACTTTACTTTTCGTATACTATTTTGAAAGAGAATCCAATAATCAAACAATTCATCAGCGCAAAATATCCATATATTTTTATAGATGAATTTCAAGACACAAATCCCATCCAAACAGCAATAATGAAATGGCTTGCCGAATCTGGTTCCACTATTGGAGTCATAGGCGATCATGCACAGTCAATCTATAGATTTCAAGGTGCTAATCGAGAAGATTTCGTGAACTTTAGCTTGAAAGGCCAAACTGATTATAAAATTGAAGATAATTGGAGGAGCACACAGAAAATTATTGACTTATTGAATAATATGAGAAAAGAGGAATCATTTAGACAAGAATGTATCAGAAAAGAAATTGGGAAAGATGTATGCGTATTAATTTCGAATCATGTACAGGAGTCGGTATCTATTTTCAAAAAATGCGATAATGAAAAAGATATCGTGATTTTGGCCAGAGATAATAAGTATTTGACTAAAATAAAATCTGAAAAGGATGAGGATTTGGATATTTGGAACAATTTTTTGGACATAGATTATTATAGACATGGTTTTTTCAATATAATCTTTAGATCATTAATATACGCAGATCAAGGTCGATTTGAAATAGCAATTAGAGATCTTGCATACATATTCAAAACGGCGAAAAATGGAACAATAATGAGAAAACCGCTTAACGGAAGAATCTGTTCTGAGATAAAAAAAAGGTCGATTATTATTACGTTGCTTAGTTACCTCGTCTCTAATAAAAATGAGATAAGAGATAATCTATTAATGGAATTATATGATAAAATAGATTGCATATTGTCATCGTTTGATGTTAGGCTAAAAGGAGTTAACTCTGGAAAATTTAGAGAATTTGCAGAAAAAACTAATGTCTTAGATTTAATGAATTCTCTAAAGGTATCAGAAGAAAATAGAAACATAAGGACAGTACATGGATCAAAAGGAGATGAATTTGATAGCGTCTTGCTTTGCTTGGAAAAAGAGACCAGCTTAAAACATATTATAACACCTGATATGGGAAATGAAGAATGTAGAATAATGTATGTTGCCTTAAGCAGAGCTAAGGACCTTTTATATATATCCGTTCCGACAATATCGCGAGAGAATGAAATATCTTTAAAAAAAATGGGAGTAAACTTGATCAAGTTAAACGTTGCGCAAGATGACTGTGCTGAAAACAACGGGACACGTCCCAGACGCATTAAGACGCTCTTTGATTACTGAACAGAACCTTCGTTATGTTGGATTTCGGAGGAAGACCATGTGTTTGGCGGCACAGTGAACGTCGCCGCCCGCGTGGTGGGGGCCATCAAAGGCGCAGAGATCTGGCTTAGCGATCGGGCCAAAGAAGATATCGATCGACTCGATGCCGGGCAGCACAAGCGGCTGGGATGGCAGCGGCACGATGGCGTGGCCATGAAGGGCTTTCCGGGGGCATTCACGCTGTGGTCGGTACGGAAGCATCCGGGCTGAGGATGTCCGTAGGTGTGCATTCTTGTGATCGGCGGTTGGCGAGAGTCAGGCAGTGGATCAAATATGGGCAGGAATTTGTTTCCACCAAAATTGTCCTCCTCTCATCGATACTTCGCGGCTTCGTGCCTTCGCGTGAGCCGGAACCCTCTGAAAGCCTCGAAGGAGCCAATTCAAAGATGAAAATTCTATATATCTGTGCATGTATACGCAGATATATGGCATCCAAGACCAATGTCATTGAAAGGCGGCTCAAGAAGAAGAAAAAAATAGACCTTTCTCTGTATTTCGGTGCCCTCAAGGACAGTCCATTGCTGGATAAGCTTGAGGCGGATTCCAAAAGGATAAGAGAGATGGCAAGGTCGAGAGTTTGATCGTCCTGGATATGAGTCTATGAAAGTACCGCTATACCACGTCGATGCCTTCACCTCAGAGGTTTTTTCCGGCAACCCCGCCGCAATATGCCTGCGGGATAGCTGGCTTGATGACCGGATCCTCCAGGCCATGGCTGCTGAGAACAACCTCTCTGAAACGGCTTTTTTGGTCCGCAATGCCATAGGATTTGACATCAGATGGTTCACTCCACTCACAGAGGTTGCGCTTTGCGGTCATGCCACATTGGCGAGCGCTTTTGTTCTTTTCAATTGCCGGAAATGGCCGGAGGAAAGCATCAGATTTCAAACACGCTGGAGCGGAGAGCTTGAGGTGACAAGGCGCGGAAATCTCCTTGAAATGAACTTTCCAGCAAGAGCTCCTCATGCCATAAGCCCTCCCGCCGGGCTTGAGGAAGCCTTGGGAGTAACTCCCAAAGAGACGCTCTCTTCGCTAGAGGATTTGCTTGTCCTGCTGGACAGCGAGAAGGCCGTAAGAGATGCGCAGCCCGATTTTCCCGCCCTGGCCAAGATAGCCTGTCGCGGCATCATTATTACTGCCGGTGGGAATCAATCTGACTTCGTATCACGTTTCTTTGCGCCCCGAATTGGAGTGCTTGAGGACCCGGTGACGGGCTCCAGCCACTGTGTTCTGGCTCCATATTGGGCCGGAGTGCTTGGCAAGAACCTTCTCCACGCATTTCAGCTCTCGAAGAGAGGCGGCGAGCTATTCTGCACCAATGCAGGCGACCGCGTAAAAATATCCGGAAGAGCAGCTCTCTATCTGGAGGGCACGATAACGGCTTGATGCGAATTCAAGAAGGCATATTGATCGAGGATACATGGCCGAAAAATATAAATTGAGCAGCCTCCAGGCCTTCCCGTGGATAGTTGGCAGCAGCGAAAAGAGAGAAATCGGCGAGGATAGATTCCGATGGCCACCTTCGACGAGATTCATGATGCTTTCCTGTTCGTCAGTTCGGACGGATACGGGATGAATAGAGCGCTCCTCTGCCTGGACAACGGCGAAATATATTACCATTCTGAAGACGGAGTCTTCGATGAGCTGGATGAAGACAAATTCGACTGCGACAATTTTCTGGTGATACCCCACAAGAATGACCTTGATCTGGACCAGAGCCTTGTCTTTGAATTTGTAGAGAAGCAGATGCCGGACGACTTTGGCCGCGTCCAGGAGATCTTCAGCCACTGCGGCGCCTACCGCAGGTTCAAGGACCTTCTGGATCACAGGGACCTATTGCAGAGCTGGTACGATTTCCAGAAGCAACGTGAACAAGAGGCTTTGCGTGAGTGGTGCAGGGAAAACGAGATCGAGCTGACATCCGCATAAGCCTTTTATATGAGGAGCGTATCAACACTTTGGTTCAATGGATTATTTCGCCCCACAAAAACGGTGAGCGGGCGGCGTCGGGCTCTGACCCGGGGCTGATCCAGTGGATTTAAACTCCCTGGAGGACAAACTTGGCTAAACCAAATGCAGGAAAAGAGAAGCCTAAAAAGGTTGATGAGAAGCCTAAAAAGGCTGCTGTTGATGAAAATCTCAGATACATAGTTCGCATTCTAAATACAGACCTGGTTGGAAAGCAGCAGGTCCACATGGCCCTGACGGGCATCAAAGGTGTGGGCCGCAGATGCGCCAAGGTCTTTACCGATAAGGCAGGCGTGGATCCCTACGCCACACTGGGCCTGCTTCCCGATGCGGAGATAGACAAGCTCAAGAAGGTCATCGAGGAAGACGCCACGAAGGTTCTGCCAGTCTGGATGGTCAACCGGCGCGGTGATATCGAAACCGGCACTGATATCCACGTTATGGCCATGGACCTCAGCATGACGCTACGCGAAGACCTGGACCTCATGAAGAAGATGAGAAGCTACAAGGGCATCAGGCACGAGAGAGGACTGCGTGTCAGAGGCCAGAGAACCAGATCTTCCGGACGCACGGGCGCCATCGTTGGTGTCAGCCGCAAGAAGGAAGGAGTACCAGCCGCAGCACCAGCTGCAACCAAGGAGTAGGTGGTAAAAGATGGGATATCCAGGCAAGAGCCGCAAGATGTTTGAGCGACCCCGCACTCCCTGGCAGGCGGAGCGCATCGCTGGGGAAGTAGAGGTCGTCAAGGCCTTTGGCCTTAGAAACAAGAGGGAGCTTTGGAAGGCCCAGGCTTTCCTCAGAAAGTACAGGCAGATCAGCAGAAAGATGCTCGCCGCCGTCTCCATCGGCCAGGCACCTCCCGAGGCGGAAGCCATTCTCGCTCGCTTAAAGAGGCTGGGAATGCTCAAGGATGAAGGAGATCTGGACGCAGTGCTTTCCATGAAGGTTGCCGACGTTTTGGAGAGAAGACTGCAGACGCAGGTCTACCGCCAGGGGCTCGCCAATTCCTTGAAGCAGTCCCGGCAGTTCATAGTTCACGGCCATATCCAGGTCTCCGGGCGCAGAGTTGACGTTCCGGGATTTTTGGTAAAGCGGGGCGAGGAAATGAGCATTGATTATTACATGGGTTCCCCAATGGCCAAGGAAGGCCATCCTGAGAGGGCATCCCGAACATCCACGGTGGGTGCATAAAAATGGCAGAAGGAAAATGGGGCATTGCCCATATCTACTCGTCCTTTAACAACACGCTTATCACCATCACCGACATAACGGGATCCGAGACATTGGCGAAGATCTCGGGCGGCATGGTGGTAAAGGCAGCCAGAGACGAGAGTAGTCCCTACACAGCCATGCAGATGGCCATGCAGGTCGCTGACGCTGTGAAAGACAAGGGGATTGTCGGGGTTCACGTTAAAGTGCGCGCTCCCGGCGGCAACAAGCAGAGGTCTCCGGGACCTGGAGCTCAGGCAGCCATACGTGCTCTTGCTCGCGCGGGCCTGCGCATTGGCAGAATAGAGGATGCAACCCCCATACCCCACGACGGCACCAAGCCTGCCGGCGGGAAGAGGGGTCGAAGGGTGTAGAGTTTGAAGTTTGAATTGCTGCAGCTCGAGGAGGACCGCATCCGGTACCTCCTCAGCGGCGCAACCGCCGCTTTTTCCAACGGCATTCGCCGCGCCTGCATGAGTGAAGTGCCTGTGCTGGCCATAGACGAGATCGGTCTATATGACAACACATCAGTGCTCTTCGATGAGCAGATTGGACTGCGCTTAGGAGAGGTGCCCTTGCAGGCTGAGGATCTGAGTATCTTCTCCCAGCCGGAGGAGTGCCAGTGCGGCGGAACCGGCTGTCCTGGCTGCCGTGTGGAATTCATGCTCTCCTCGGAAGGGCCGGGCACGGTCTACTCCCGGGACATTCAGTTCACCGATCCCGGTGTCAAGCCTGCCTTCGACAAGATTCCCATCGTCATCTTAGGAGAGGGCGAGAAGCTGGTCATTGAGGGCTATGCCACCAAGCATGTGGGCAAAGAGCACAGCAAGTGGCAGGCCGGCACTTTGTGCGGCTACAAGAATTTGCCCTGCATAACGGTAGAGGAGTCCTGCGACGGATGCGGAAAGTGCGTTGAGGTCTGTCCCAGAAACATCCTGACTGTGGAAGACGGCAGAGCGAAAACTACAAATATACTGGAGTGCTCCCTCTGCAAGCTCTGTGTTGATGCGTGCGAGCCGGGGGCCATTAAGCTCTCGCCCGTTATGGACTCATTCGTGGTGTACATTGAAAGCTGCGGAAGCATGCCCGCCAAGGATCTGGTGGCGAAGGCGGCTGTTGAGATCAAGAAGAGGGCAGAGGACTTAGACGCAAAGCTGGCAGAGCTAGCTTAAAATTATAAGGATCGGCTAGAGGGCCGATCTACACACCCATTTGAGCGGGGGTTTCCAAGCCAGGTCAAAGGAGCAGGGTTGAGGGCCCTGTCGCGCAGGCGTTCGCGGGTTCGAATCCCGTCCCCCGCATAAAACCTTTTTATTGATATCGATTTCTCTATTGGACTGCCTCATTAAGACTTTTGTCTCGATCATATAAACCTTTGCGGGTCATTTGCAGGTGACCCTGTCGCGTAACCTTCTAAGATATCAAAGCTGAAGCCGTACCAAGTCCTCCATTTGGCGCGATCTCTCTAGCAATGGATCATTCTTCATGGATGATTCAAGCCTTGCCATGGGCCCGTAGATGGCTTCAAGAATGGCGGGCCTTTCGAACCTCACCTAATTCATTCTCTTCATTGCAGTCAAGCACGAAAGAAGGGGGTAATAAAATATACCAATTCTCATTTGCATGTATATATTGCAGCTATGAATTCTAACCCTAAGTTCATTTCATCATTTTAGATCGATTTAATATAAAATTTAATAAATGAAAAAGATATTTTCCTGCACTAACTATCATGGCTCCAAAATTTATCAAAATACTTGCTAACGCAAAGAAAATAGTAAATTCGATATTTGAAAAAATTGATATATAGGAAATACTTGAAATACCAATTATTTCCTGGTACATTACATTTCTGGATGATTTTACAAACAAAAAAGGGTGCATTTTATAATAGAATCTGCTCTGAAGCAAACATATATATACCTTAAAAATAAAAGATCAAATGCTATTCTCTAAAGGGGTGGGCTTGATCACCCACCCTACGGCCTACCTAAGGCCAATAGAGAAGCGGTAGAGCTGTATTTGGCAAATGACTATTTAATGTAGCATTAGCCATTTAAATATGCAAAATCTCGTAGCAATAGCGTTAGCTATTGAAAAAAAGCGTATATAAGTATGTAATAATAAAAATCTAAGGGGTATAGAAATGACAAATTTATATGGTTTAATGGAAAGATATGGCATAACTTTGAACTGTAGAAAGATAACTGCAGTTGTAATCATAGCTAAAAATACTTCGATATCAACAGGGGTTATCTAAATGCCGCGACTTGTGGATATCGATGCTAAGAAAGCGCTTGATTCATTTGATGGTATATGTGAAAATGTGGGAATAAGAAGAGATGAGGGACCTAGAAATGAGATAAACAAGTGTAAAGAAATATTTGAAAAATTATATTTTATACCTGAAAGTGGATATTGTCTCATCAATAATTATTCAGATACAATAGAAAAACACTCAGAGATAAAATGCAATAATATTTTAGATAGGCACTATAACAAAGGACATAAATATCCGAATTATGATAAAATAAGTAAAGAACTTATTGGTGAAAATAAAATCGATGATAAGAGTAAAGAAAAATATGAGATTAATTACGAAAATGCAGCTAAATTTTTGGTCATGGCCTATAACTTAGAGGTTTCCAATGATGTCAAAAATATCTACTGGTTCGATGGTCAGATCTATAACGCTAATGGGGAAAATATTGTAAGCAATATATTATATAAAAAAATTGGTAATGATATCAATTCGGGAAATATTGGGGAAATTGTCAATAGAATACGTGCCATGTTGTGTACTAAACCCATAGAATTCGACAGGAATCCTTTCCTATTAGGTGTCGAGAATGGAATTATTGATTTAAAAACTGGTATTTTTAGGGATTACAGAGCAGATGATCTTATAACGGATCAGATTCCAATAATATACGATCCAACTAAGAAATGTCCTGAAATCATAGCCTTTATAGATGGATTGACTCCTGATGTAGATGATAGGGAAACACTGCTTGATCTGATTGTATCCGGTGCCATTAGAATGCCTATACCAATAATAGCAAATATATTGGGTGGTGGTAGTTCAGGCTCTAGCGAATATTTCAAGCTCATTGATAAAATCTTTGGGCCGCACAATAGCATTGGCCTCAGCCTCAATGATATTGAAAAAGATGATTTTGCGGAATCTGAAGTCATTGGAAAAAGATTCTGCTTAGGCAGAGAAGTTGAAGATGATAAGGGGCATAAGTATTCTTCATCAAAACTCAAAAAATGGAGTGGTGGTGACAAATCGAGTTTGAGGAAAAAGTTCAATTCACGAATTGATAGAATAATATTCGCAAAAACGATATTTGCTGGAAATACAATGCCACGATTCAATGATCGGACTTATGCATTTACTAGAAGATTAGTATGTATCAAGTTTCCTTATCGATTTGTGGATAATCCAATGTCCGGAACTAATGAGAAAAAGAAAATAGTTGGTATGGTAGATAAGATATGCACTCCTGAAGAATTGAGTGGATTTCTAAACATCATTATAGAACGAATAAAATATATAATTGAGCATGGTCAGATACATAAGAAGAAGATGAGCTTTGATGAGATAGACGAAACCACCGATTCAACTGAAGCATTTCTAAATAAGTTCTGTGAATATGATTCCAAAAACACCAATTATCAATATTCAAAGGATTTATACATAAAGTATGAAGCATGGGTTAAAGCATGTATCTGCAATAAAGAAAATGCTAAAATATTTGGAACTAATATAAAGGCATTTTGCGACGGCAAGACCGGACAGAAAACATCAAGGAAAAACAAGGATGGAAAAAAGGAATCTGTTGAAAAGTATGTCGGTCTGAGCTTCAATGAAGCTGAGTATTTGGCGGAAATGAAATTAAAGGCTGCAATTACCGCCAGTGTACCGCCAAATACCGCCACACATACCGCCAGCATATGAAGGCAGTGCCTACTGATTACCGCCAATACCGCCAGAATATATTAAACAGATATTATATAGAAATTAAGGTGTCGTAGTGTCTATTCGACACCATGACACCATATATATCTATCAAAAAGGATGTTTGTAAGAACTGGCGGTACTGGCGGTATCGATAGCAATCTAGCCATTGCAATTGAATATCATTGGCGGTATAATAGCGGTATAATTTGTGAGGTATAGGTGAGGCATCACAGAGAGATTCATAAAATTATGGTGGTAATTGATATGGAATACAAAATAATCAATAATATTGTATATATGGATGTTAATGGGAAGACAGTTTTGCTAAGTGAGGTTGATAAAGATTTGGCAAATATGGAATGGAGACTTGAGACAGAGCAAACATCTAATGGAGTTAGATATTATGTTAAATATGCTCATAGTAAAGGTAGTATTCATCGTGTGGTAATGAGGAGAGTGTTGAAGGAAAAAGGAATGGAGTTAAAAAAAGAAGTTGATCATATAGATAGAAATCCTTTGAATAATAAAAGAGATAATTTAAGAGAATCTACTAAAACTCAAAATAATTGTAATAAAGGGAAAATAAAAATGATTAATGGCAAGAAAACATCTTCACAATGCATAGGTGTCACATATGATAAAAAGGCAGGAAAATGGAGATCAAGATTGAAACATGATGGTATAGTAGAAAATCTAGGTTATCATAATTCTGAAGAAAGTGCTGCAATGGCTTATGATAATGCTGCCAAAAAATATCATGGAGAATTTGCATCGCTAAATTTTCCTAGGTAAGTTCAAGAGCAACTATATCCCAAATTTTTAGACCACGTAATTACATTTATTAAGGATGCAATAACCATTTTCTGAATCGTTTTTATTTAAATTCAATCCTTAAAGGAAATAGCCATACAGGCGAAAATCCCCTTGTCAAGGCGTACGAATTTATTTTGGATGTATAAAGGAATTTTAATCAAATTATTTTATTTATATATAATTGATTGGGTAACGTTTATCTAGGACTATTGAAACGAGATTTTTGGAAAATAGCTATTAACTAATAAATACGTATGATTTAATATTGAATTTGCTTAAAATTCAAGAAGGCATTTAAATTTAAGGGAAGGGTAAGAAATATGTGCTGTCTTGTGAGTTTCCAAAATTTGGTAAATTGAATAATATATGTCAATTACAAGTAGACTTTATAAAGTTATATATTCATTTAAGTTATTATGATAAACTTAGCAGAATTGTTCTTATGCAAAGTGTTAAAATGCATAGACTATAAGAATAGACTAATCCTATACTCCACACCTATGATGATCGACACAGAAAAATACTCCAAAGAGCTTTTTGTTTTGCTGATAGTGATTTAGTGCATATCGATATTTGAGGCGCTTGGCAGTCAACTTAATATATTTAGTGTATATGTTAAGGATGGAATTCTACATGAAATTGGCTCAAAATAACAATGACAACCTGTTTATAAAAACGGAAATTCGGTGCTTAACTTTGAATTATGCACCTACCATGCAAACATTGAATAAGTAGCAAACCCATTCAAAATTATGCGGCACACAATTCCCGAAGGAGATGAGATATCTTTCCTTCGCGACTATGTAGCGCAGCTCACCCAAAGCATAAGCCAACTATCCTTGAAGCCAGGGGAAGAAGAAGCTAAGAAAAAAGGATGGTGGCAATTCTGGCGGTGATTTAAATAATGTCTTTAAATCTAACGATAATAGATCAGATGGTACTGCATTGGATACAAATATCGGTAACATCTAGCATTACCTTTATCGACACGCTGATTAATTGTATAATCCCTTACTTGATATGGTTAAGAACAATAATCGAATGGATAATCATACAGCTACTTCCATTAGATTATGATTTACTCGTAAAATTATCTCCAGCAATCGTAGCTATAATCGCAATATATTATGCCTATCTAAATGAGGGAAAGATAACAGTAGGTTTGCTTAATTATTGCATATGTGATAAACAAAATGTTAACGATTTTTATATAGAATTACCATTAGGATTTTATAATACAGGTGCAACCGGTAAAATAATAATGGGATTGCGAATAAAATTTAAAAAGGACAATTGGACTTCCAAACCGCTCTATTGCGAACATGTTTTAAATGATATAGGTATTGGCGGAAAAGGAGATCTTGAAAAAACTAGGAAATGGATGACGCCGTTCATTATTGAACCTCGGAGAGGTTATACAGATTGTTTTAGCTTTTCCGTAAAAAAAAGGAAAGAAAATATAAAACTCAGCAAAGGAGAATATAAAATTATACTAGAAGCCAAATTTGTGAATAAAAAGAATTGGGAAAATATAGATATAATTGATTTTTATATAGGTGGGGAGCATTTCAATTGTATGACCGTATATCCTAATGATCCAGATTTTTTTGCGTTCAGTTACGGAACCAACGAAGATTCAAAATAGAGATTGCATTTAACATAATTAAAAATTGGTTGTACACAACCAACAACCATTTTTCTTCAATAATGCAATTACCACTGTTTTTAATATATTTGTCTCTATTTTACAGTAATCTATATCATATAACTGCATAAATTCCAATGCGATTAATGCAAAAAGCTTTGACCATTTATATTAATATCATTCTAAGAAATATATGATTTATAATTATTTAAATAATTTAGCGTCTTCATGAGATATCTTTAAATAAGAATATCTCCGAGGAAATCACTGAGGCGCGTATGGCAAATCTTGATGATTTAATTAATTATGAAAATGAAAATAGCGGTTTGGATTTCAAAGCAATTCAGTATAAAAAAGAAAAATATGATGATCTTATTAAAGATATAATATCAATGGCTAATGCAGATATTGGATATGAGAGATATATTATAATTGGAGTAAAGCTCAAAAATTCAATGGAACGGGATATTTTAGGAATTAGTAAGGAAGAATTTATAGATAGTGCTACATACCAACAAATCATTAGTGAGAATATAGAGCCAGATATACATATTGAATATTCTCCCTATTTATTTGAAAGCAGATACCTCGGCATTCTTAAAATAGACCAATGCAATGATCAGCCATATATGATGAAGAAGGATTTTAGAGAATTAAAAAAAGGAGATTGCTTTATTCGAAAAGGCAGCTTTCAATCTAAAATGACGCGCCAAGATTTAGATAAGATTATGGCAAAAAGACAAATTGATAATGATTTTAGTGATAAAATACAAATATATTTTAGTGGTACAAATAAGTCTCAAGAAATTGAATTATCTACAGTTGGTGAGTTAGATTATCCTTCTGAGAAAGCAGGAAGAAAGATCAAAAAGATTATAGAAGGAAAAAAAGCGTCTGCTGCTGTAAATTCACTTAGCACCTTTGGTTCTTTACATCTCTTTGGTGAAGTTCCATATGAAGAGAGAAGCATTGAAGAATTAGAAAAAAATCTGGAAAATTTAGATGAAATTTACCGTGAAGATAATTATTATTATCTATTTGAATTAAAATCTCATAAATTAAACATAACGATAATGAACTTAGGGAAATCATATATTGAAGATGCATCCATTCAAGTGAATATATACGAAACAATTGGACTAATTATTCCAAAAAAAATATATCCCAAACCTGAAAAACCCAGTCTTTCGGCGCTCATATCTCCAAAGGTTAACAATAATTTCCCCCTTAATTTGAATTATCCACGGATAGAAAATAGAGAAAATGATATTTGCATATATGCTCGAATAGGAGATATTCGACATCTCATATCTACTAATGCCTTTGCAGAACCAATAAGAATTTTATTAGCAGAGAAATTAGCAGGTAATGAGGTGGTTCTGAATTGTAGATTATTTGGTAAGAACCTTAAAGAGCCATTTGAAACAATATTAAAAATTAGAGTTATTACTAATGATCCAATGCAAAAAGAATAAGATATAAGCAATACTCTCTTTGGAGCATCAAAAATATGATTGCATTGCAAAATAGTATGGTAATTGGAACATCGCGATGATTCACGAAGTTAAAGGTCACAAAGTCAAACATTGCTCATATTTTTCCCTTTTGGTTTTTTCGCTAACATGTGCATCATGCCATGTCAATTACTAGATTAATCTCCCTACTACCATAACTACCATAATTTTCCATTTATACGCCAAAAAAGAGGATAATATATAGGGGTAATAGGAAAGAATGGTAGTTCTGGTAGTGGATTTATAAAATCTTTTTAATAATTATTAAAAATATATTATATGGGGGTATTTGCAGCCTTATAGCTTTAAGAATTTATCATACTTCAGTCGTTTAGTATCCTCAGCTAAATGCAAATACCTCATACTTGTATTAATATCATTATGTCGCAATACATGCTGGATTGTCAGCAAATCGCAGCCATTCTGCACCATAAGCGATGCTGGAGTGTGCCGAAAAAGTACATGTGCACCGCCCTTCTTGGTTATTCCGGCCTTTTTTTTGTAGTACATCACGAGGCGGTAAATCTCTGTTCTCAAATACAGACTTCCGTAGTCCGTATAAAATAGCGGTCTTTGCCCTTTTAGTTCAAGGTCCGGCCTAATTGCCATGTAATCTCGCAGCGTTTCAGCAGCATCTTCCGATAGATAAACCATAGCTGTCTTTCCGCCTTTGCCATCGCGAACCTTCAAAGACAATCTATCAAGATTGACATCCTCTATATCCAGATTGCATAATTCAGATGCTCTTAAACATCCATAAAATGCAGCTTTAAACATTGCTAGATGCTTTATATTATTTATTTGATCAAATATCTTCGACACTTCATCAGATGTAAAATAGTATGGGATTGTGTTCGATCTCTTCAAGAATGGGAATTTGATATCCTGCCCTAACATTTTATGGAAATTCTTCATCGCAAAACAGGTATTATTGATAGTAGAACGTGATAAATCCCTATCCATTAGAGAATCCCTGAAGTTTTGGGCCATTTCCGGTGAGGGTTGTTGTTTACCGCAAAACTCGATATACCTCCCTACCCTTGCCATGTAATCATCAATGGTACTTTGCCTTGCCCCTTGATCTCGAAGGTAACGTTTAAATTGCTTTAACTTACTGTCTTTATCCTTGGTTGGAAGGTCCCATGATATCTCTAACTTCTGCCTCATCTTCATACCTCGCGAGGCAGTCATTGGCTGGACTTTTATGCGTTTTAAATATTCCGCCGGATAAATCGATATCTATAGGCGCTATTCAGGGCATTAATTCTCTCTTGGAGTTGAGGGCCCTGTCGCGCAGGCGTTCGCGGGTTCGAATCCCGTCCCCCGCATAGCTCATTCTCTCATGCTTGTGGTTTTGCACTCATCAATCCCACGGCTCTGATGGTTGTATAATCCACCATGGATAACTCGCAGGCTAGTGCATACTTAGAATTTGGGATTTTAATCATTTGTCTGCATAAATTCTACGATATCAAGGTGAGTAGATAGAGTCCTGTATTTTGTGCCATTTAGTGCAGCATCAATCATGCCTTTTTTATTCGCATCGCTTCCAGCAATAACCCTGGATACATCACATCTCTTGCATCTAAAATGATATCCGTCTTTCTCGTGGATCTCTATGAAACCACCTTCACATTCTTGATGGTGCATCTTGAGGTCGAGAATAGTAAAATGTTCGTCTCGATCCTGTATTCCCACTGCTATGGTCATTCCAACTTTTGACTCAATGCATTTTGCATCAGCATCGCACACATTCTCTGTCTTTTCTTTTTTCATTTTAAAATCTCCTTGCAGTCTTTTTACCTATAAATGCACCTCCTTTAATTTAAGTCTTTTTGATATCAAAAATTACATCAGTAAACCCATAGCAAGAAAGATTAGACTGAGGTGTTAATTATGAGTTTATGTGCGGGTGGTGAGGCTCATTCCCAAAAAAACTCAAATCCCGATCTGCCCTTTCAGCCAATCCCAGCCAGATTTTGCCGCTTTGTTCAGCTCCTTTTCCGCTGAGTCCTGCAGCCTGGGAAGCAGATCTTGCGTGAGATTCTGCTTCAAGTCCTCTCCCAGACTCTGTAGCGTCTCGCCTTCTGCCTGCAGAACCAGTCCTGGTCCATTTCGCCAATCCTGAGGATCAAATTCGTTGTTGGTGAAGTTTTCTAACCCGGCGTGTCCGCTGTCCACCAAAAGGCGGTTGAAATTGGGTGCCGCCAGGGGCTGGCCGTAGAATCCGCTGAGGTAGGCCACGCATATCAGCCTGCCGTAGCTATCTCGACCTGTTGCTGAAAGGTCATCTATGTCAAGGTAGACTCTTTTGTTCTTAAGCACGGCATAAGTAAAATCTCTTGCAGCCGGACCTTTTTCCGATTCCATCTCGGGAGAGTCGACATCAGCCAGGCGGATTCTCTCTACGCTGTAGGCTACTTTTGCACCGGCCTTCTCAATAGTGACGTCAAAGGTGTCGCCATCTACAACATTTGTCACTATTCCGTAGGCCTCATCCTGAGCGGCCAGGGCGATGGAGGGGACGATTATATGCGGACATGATATGCAAATTAAAAATAGTAATAATATATGTAATAATTTAGCTGTGGTCTCTGATCTGCAAATCGAGATGGAAATCATGCCCTTACCTCTTTGGTCTTATTGCGAATGCTATTTATTTTTGTCCTTTTGCCGCCAGACAAAGGCGGGCAGAGACTCACGGCTGCTGTACCAGTATTCTGAGCGTCGTGGATCTATTTATTGAGCCGTTTATAGCCGTTAGCCTGTAAGTAGTGGTCTCAATCGGCTTCACCTGCATAAAGCCTTTGAGCTTTACCTCTCCGACTCCCTGGTCTATCTTCACAAGGCTTGCGCCGATGACGCTCCAGCTTAGGTTGGAGGCGCTTCCCGGGCTTATGACCACGGGATCGGCACGAAATGACTCGATTACCGGATAGGGGGAGCCGAAGACGTTAAGGGCCAGCAGGCCTCCGCCCAGGATTGCCGCCAGGAGCAGGACCCATATCGCAATTCCCGTCGGTGTTTTCCAGAACGACTTTTGCATCTCCCAGTAGTTCTTCTTTTCAGCCATCTAATCTGCCAAAACGTCAATACTGGTAAATATACTCGACTGTCAGCATATCTCTGTCTTATGCTCACGCGAAGCTATCTTATATTGACCGGGGCATTGGTCGCAGATCACATTTAGCCCTCGGATCTGCTCGCATGCTAGAGATCCCTGACCCTTCTTCCGGTAGATATTATCCAGCAGCCTGTCCACTCCGTTTGAGTTCGCTTTTGCCTGGAGCAGGATTTGCCGTGATTCTTGAAGGGCAAAGCCTGCGTCCTTCAGTTCAAATCCCAGTGCCATTCCGGTTCTCCAGCCGGCTGGGGCAAGGTCTACCTCTCCTGAGAGAAGCAGCCTCAAAAAGCAGCTGCGAAGATTGGGAGATCGGATCAAATCGAATTGCTTTCTCACATTGGTCCTCAGGTCATCCAAGGACACATGCCGCTCTTCCAGACAAGAAGTGCACAACTTCATCTCGTAGGCTTGAGGTCCTGCCTTTGAGGCCGAAGCAGAGCTGCCACAATTGGCGCACGAACCTGACGAATAGTGCACCTTCTTTTCATTTAAGAGATCCATGTTGTCCTCAAATTGCGTAGTTCAACAACTCTGGTCTGCAGGGATGACACACTGACGTTATGAACCAATGCTGCCGCTATCAGGTCACCGTATCCTTCTGCTACTTCTTTGAGAATATCATCCATGATCTCATCATCTATAAATTTTTCTATAAGTCGCATTGTTATCACTGTTTCTTTCTAATATTAAATTATTATCCTGTCATAAGAATTTTTGGCGAAAAAGCCGGGATCCCAATAGTAGTAATTTATCCGCCGCATAAGGTTTCAGGAATCAAAAAAATGCAGGAACCTTTTTCATGGCCCTGCTTTTATCTGATCTAATAATAATCAAACTGCTTAACTTAGTATCTTCTGGGTGGCCTGGAGGCACCGGCAGGTCTTGCAGGCTTGTGCTTCTGGTAGCAATCGCTGCAATAAACGGGCCTGGATCCATCGGGCTTGAAGGGAACTTGACATGTCTTTCCGCACTCTGCGCAGGTGGCATCGTGCATCTCTCTGGGGCCGCTGCTAAAGCCGCCTCTGCTGCCGCTTCCATATCTTTCCATTTTAACTCACTTACCGTTTTATCGACTCAAAGAATCGACTTATGCCACAAAAACATCTCAAGAAATGTTCCTTGGATCGATGCCATTGCAACCTTCCTCAAATGCCTGTACTAGTATATATACATATTGGCCAAAATGCATTCGGCCTTCATTTGTTCAAAAGGCGCTATTTACTTAGCATGCTACCCATTTTCCTTCTTTTCCAGAGCATTTCTGGTGTGCTCTTGAAATCGGGAGACTATCTCCGCTCTCTCTCCCAGGCCACGCCGATCAGCTATAACTTCAAAGCCCTCTCTCTCCAGGGTGCTCTTCCAGGACGCGGGACTGCAGCCGAAGATATCGTTTTCTGCATGTCCTCCCGCCACGAGCAAAAAAGGCAAGAGTCGCACAACTCTCGCCTCGCAGCCTTTCAGTTCGGACAGCAACTTTGATGGGCCAGAAAAGCCCTCGATCGTGCCCAGGAAGACATTCTTGTGCTCTTCTTTCAATACCTGGGACATGAGGGAGTAGAGAGCATCGGCTGGGTGGCCCGTGCCATGGCCCACCAGAAGCACCGCCTCTTTCTCTGGATCCCGACGATTTGCGGGATCGCAGCAAAGGGCGGGCAGGAGGGATGAGACCTTTTTGCAGTCCGGCAGGTCCGAGAGCAGAGGCAAACCGATCTCCAGGCGCGGGAAGGCAGGCTTTGCGCCCTTCAATCCCTGCACCAGTGCTGCCACCTGGTGAAATTCTCTTCCCGGCACGATCTGCAGGGATTGGACGATCACGCTCTTGTGTCCCAGGTCGCACAGCTCCTGTAATGCTGCCGGAAGGCTCTGGATGCTGATGCCTTTATTCTCTTGCAGCTTTTTCCTCATGAGGTGCGAGGTGAATGCCATCCGAACCGGTGAGCCGGGAAATATGCGCTCATAGGCCTTTCGGATCCGGTCATATGTGGCCAGGGCAGAAGGAAAAAGTGTGCCATAGGGGGCAAGGACAATTCCAATCGGCATCAAATCAGCTCCATTCAAGGCTTATGCCCGCGGATACGATCCCAGCACCCGGATCATGGCAGCCTTTTCTTTTATGGCAGCTATTGCCTGCTCTACGGTGCTGTCATCCACATGCCCTTCCAGGTCGATGTAAAAGTAGTAATCTCCGAGGCCCTTGCGACTGGGGCGGGACTCTATTCTTGTCAAATTGATGCTGCGCCTGGCAAACTCCTCTAAAATGGAGAAGAGCGCACCGGGACGATCCTTATCCAGGTAGATGACCAGCGATGTCTTGTCCCGTCCGGTGGCTGTGGCCATCTTCCTTGCCGCTACAATAAAACGGGTTACATTGTCGCTTGCATCCTGGATCTCCCTGGACAGGATATGCAGCCCATATTTCTCAGCCGTGTCCGCTCCTGCTACTGCTGCCATCTCAGGGAACTCCTGGGCCAGGCGGGCAGCATGGCTTGTGGAGCCGGTGGTCCTGATCTCGGCCTCCGGATAATGCTCGCGCAAATACTGTCGGCATTGGGCCAGTGCTTGGGGGTGAGAGAGGATGACCTTGATGTCACCTTCACCCCGACCCACCAGGCAGTGTCTAATGGGAACGTTCACCTCTCCCACAATCACAACATCCAATCTCAAGAGCAGATCCATGACTGTGGTTACTGCTCCCTCCAGGCTGTTTTCTACAGGGACGGTGCCTGCATCAAGCCGGCCGGCAGCCACCGCCTCCAGCACTCCCTCAAAGTCATTGAAATAGACGAGGTCCGCCTCCTGCCTGTTCTTTATCCAGAGAAGTGCCGCCTTTTCCGAATACGTTCCCTCCGGCCCGAGAGCCCCAATCCTGTAGCTCAAGCTCAATCTTTCTCCTTTGTTTTTTCATCAAGTTCGGCCATCAGCTCCACGGCTCGATCTACGCTTATCCTGCGCTCGGCTGCCATGCGGGCCGCGATGATCTCAATCAGATCGCACTTAGCCCCTGCCTGCACAGCCACGTTCTTGGCGTGCAGGGACATGTGCCCCCTCTGAATGCCTTCCGAGGCCAGGGCCCGCAGCGCTGCAAAGTTCTGGCACAGCCCAACCGAAGCGATGATGCGGGAGAGATCGTCCGCGCTTTTGACGCCCAGAATCTTCACGGTCGTCTTGGCCACAGGATGAACGCGCGTCGCACCACCCACCAGGCCCACAGCTACGGGCATCTCAATGGTTCCTACCAGGTCTCCATCCCTGTTCTTCTCGTACCGGGTGAGCGATTTGTAGCGTCCGCTTATCGAGGCAAAGGCATGCGCTCCGGCCTCCACAGCCCGTGTATCATTTCCAGTGGCCAGCACCACGGCCGTTACTCCATTCATGATGCCCTTGTTGTGGGTCGCGGCGCGGTAGGGATCGACCTGTGCCAGCTCTGCCGCCAAAAGTATTCCGTCCACAACCTCATGGCCGCCTATCTCCTCAGCCTTGAAGACCGCCTTTGCCCGAACCAGTCGAAGATCTGCCAGATTGGAGATGATGCGCAGATACACCCGCCCGCCGGTGATCTGTTCGATCCGCGGCGCGAGCGCTTCTGCCATGGTATTGACGGCGTTGGCACCCATGGCATCCCGGCAGTCCACGATGAGATGGGTTACTACCATCGGTCCCATCTTGGAGTCGATGACATATACCTCGATATCCTTGACGCCTCCACCGTACTTGACCAACATGGGGTCTTTGTCGTTGGCCATCCTCGTCAGTTCGTCTTTATGAAGCAGAATAGCTTGGCGGGCCGCAAAGGGATCGCATATTCCTGTGGCCTGAATTTGGGCGCGCATGACCGGCCCGGTGCTGGATGTAAAAAAGCCGCCCGCTTCCCGCGCCATTCTTGCGCCGTTGCTGGCCGCAGCTACGACAGAAGGCTCCTCGGTGGCCATGGGTATGAGCACCTCTTTGCCGTCTATAACGAAGTTGGTGGCGATTCCCAGCGGCACCTGGAACATGCCTATCACATTCTCCGTCATCTTGTCGGCCTGGTCAAGAAGAAGGCCCGTCTGCACCTGTGCTATTTCTTCTGTCCCAATAGCTGCCTGCTCTGCCACAGCGATAAGCCTCTCGGATGGAGGAAGCTTGTAAAATCCCGATATTCTGGAAGTCATAGATCTCAGTTCCTTTGGAAGGGGAAAAACTTTATTCCATCCGGAGGATTTATTTCTATGGTCCAATCCTCCCTATCCCTGCCCGGAGAAATTCAAAAGCTGGAAAGCATTGTGGGAAAGCTCAGTCCCGTGCAGAAGATGCTGCTGGGAACTGACGGATCCGTTACAGGCCTGCTGGAAGTTGTTACAGGAAGCCCGGTTGAGATCGAGACACTGGTGCAGAAGGTTGTGCCGGCTGATGAGACTGTGGCAAAAGAGCTTCAAGTAAACCCGGGAGAGGAGGTCAATTTCAGGGTAGTGCTTTTAAAGACGGCAAATAGCCATGAGGCTCTGGTCTACGCAGTCTCGCATACGCCACTAAAAAGGCTCGATGCTAGCTTTAAAGATGACCTTACTAAGGCCGATATTCCCATTGGAGTAATCCTGAAAAAACACCGCATCGAATCGCGGCGAGATATAACAAGCACAGCATTTTTGTCCGCAGGGCAGGAGCATTGCCGGGTCTTTGGCGTCTTTGCTCGCGAGATTATGCTCACAAGAAGCTACAAGATAATTCGCCACGGCCAGCCGCTCATCTCTATCAAGGAAACCTTTCCCTACAACAGCTTTCGAGATGAGCAGAGGGTTTTGATCCAGACGCCTTCTAGATTGCATCTGACCCTGACCGATTTAACGGGCAGCAGCGGTCGAGTGGACGGGGGCGTGGGCGTCTCTTTAGATGAGCCGAACATATTGCTGGAGGCAGTCAGGTGCGAGGATCTGGTGGCTGTGGGAGAGAATGCCAATCGCGCTCTGGATGCGGCCCGAGCGGTGCAAAAGCACCTGGATCTCGGAGGAGCGCGTCTCTCGATACGCAGTGGATACAGAACGCATGCGGGCCTGGGCAGCGGAACGCAGATAGGCATTGCCGCAGGAAAGGCAATGTGTGAGCTTTATCACCAGCCTCTCTCCGTGCGCGAGATCGCCCGCCTCACTCGCCGGGGTGGAACCAGCGGCATCGGCACGGCGGCCTTTGAGACGGGCGGCTTCTTAATAGACGGTGGGCATAGCTATGGACCGGGGAAAGACAAAATGAGCTTTTCGCCCTCGTCTGCCTGCGGCGGCGTGCGGCCGGCAGCGGTCACTATGCGCCATGACTTTCCTCGTGACTGGAAGATCATCCTGGCCCTGCCCGACATCGCCGCGGGCGCTCATGGAAATAGGGAAGCAGACATATTCCAGGAGTACTGCCCCCTACCCGTATCTGAGGTGCATGAGTTATGCTACCAGATCCTGGTGCGCATGGTGCCTTCAATAGTAGAGGAGAACCTGGATGATTTCGGGGCGGCCGTTAACAGAGTGCAGGAGATCGGCTTCAAGAAGATTGAAGTAATGATGCAGCATCCCGTAGTGCATCGGCTGATGGCGCAGATGCGGCAAGCAGGTGCCGCATGCGCGGGCCTCAGCTCCTTTGGGCCAACGGTTTACGCGATAACAGATACACAAGGCAGGGATATCGAAGCCTCTGCTCGAGAGGCCATGAGAGAGGTTGGTGGAGAGGTTCTCATCACTCGCGCCAGAAATGAGGGCGCAAGAGTAAGGATGGCCTAGCTAAACAGATTATATTGAGAGATGATTAAATGAGCGATATCAAATCTTTATTGGAAAAACTGAGCAATGCACATGGCATATCGGGCTGGGAAGGATCCATCCAGCAAATAGTAAAAGATGAGATTGGGCCTTACGTGGATGATGTCCGTTTGGACAAATTGGGAAATCTCATTGCCACCAAGAAGGGAGTGTCTCCCTCCATCATGATCGAAGCCCATGCCGATGAGATCGGCCTCATGGTAAAACATGTAGACGAAAAGGGATTTCTTCGTTTTATTCGCATCGGCGGCTGGTTTGACCAGACCTTGCTAAATCAGAGGGTCATCATCCATACCAGGTCCGGGCCTATCACCGGCGTCATAGGCTGCAAGCCCCCCCATGTCATGAAAGATGAGGACCGAAAGAAGGTGGTCGAGGGCAAAGATATGTTCATCGATATCGGCTGCGAGAGCGATAAGGAGGTGGCGGCTCTCGGTATCCTGCCCGGCACGCCCGTATCCATAGACCGGACTTTTGCCTCTTTGCAGGGCGACAGAGTCACAGGAAAGGCATTTGACAACCGGGCGGGTCTTATTGTCATGATCGAGGCCATGAAGAGGACCAAATCAAAGTCCACCATTTATGCCGTGGCTACGGTACAGGAAGAGGTAGGCTTGAAGGGAGCCAGGGTTGCCGCCTATGGCCTGGATCCCGATGTAGCCATAGCCGCCGATGTGACCATTCCGGGGGACCATCCCGGCATCGAGAAGAAGGATGCGCCAATCGAGATGGGCAAGGGCCCGGTGGTAGTGGTGGCCGACGCCTCAGGGCGGGGCATCATCGCTACTCCTCAGGTCATCGAGTGGCTGGCAGGCACAGCCCGGGAGTTTGAGATTCCAGTGCAATTGGAAGCCTCGGACGGAGGCACCACGGACGCCACAGCCATTTATCTCACCAAGTCCGGTATTCCTACGGGCGTTATCAGCGTGGCCACGCGCTACATTCACTCGCCTGTAGAGGTTTTGTGCATCAGCGATATCGAAAAGGCAGCGGACCTGATGGCCAGGAGCCTGGAGACGGCTGGGAGATACTTTAAAAAATAATTATTTTACACTTTTTATTACTCAAATTTGAAAATTTTGGTGAGAATAGTAACCCGTTAGTTCAGCCTTATGGTAGATCTACAGATATGTATGCAGGGAAATATGCAGGTGAAAAGTTTATAAAGGAGAAGGCTAGACAGGACGGTGTTATAGGCAAATGACGAAAAACCCATCGCTGAAAAGTGGAAATAAATCGGAGGCATATTATTGAATAAGAAAAGAATTATTATTTCTCTCCTGCTTGTATCCATCTTCACCGGCCTGTCCCTGGGACAGACCGACAACAATACGAGTATTACGGAGACCATTTCGACAAATGAAAGTATCCCGGCGAACGAGACGGCTGCTACCACGCAGTCGAGTACTGGTCCCAATCTCAACTATATCTGGTCTTTTACAGGCATAGAGGTAGGGCCTATTATCATGGTCCTTAATCAGGAAGGAAGCGAGCTGTACGGCCAGTCCAGGTATGAGCCCGAGGATGGAAAAGCCTGGAATGCCGACGTCGTGGGTTCCATCACAGAAAATGAGGTGGATCTGACATTGTCCGCTCAGAAGGACAAAGAGAGCATCACCACCAAGATGGCTGGAACCTATGCCAATGATACCATCAACGGCAACTTCACCCAGATCAGTGGTGGAAAGAAAGTGGGCAGCGGCACATTCAGCGCCATGTGGATCAGCCCGGATACATCCAGCTACGCCCCTGCTATCATAGAGGAGCCCAAAGAAGAGACTCCTGCTCCTGTCGTTGTTGAAAACACGGCTGTCTCGAATGCATCTACAGAGACGGCAAATCCTGCCTCAAGGTTCGTTGACATTCACAAGTACGCGGATAAGATCCAGACCGGTGTCGGAGATATCAGCGGTATACCCATCTAGATGAGTGATGGCCTGTAAATCAGGAAGAATTTCGGCGCCGGGATTTTCGGCGCAGTGTCCTTTTTCCTTCTCTCTTCCATTAAGATTGAAATGCCTAATTGCTGATATGCTCAGAGCGTTTTTATAGTCAAATGACGAATATCATATCGTTGAAAGTTCAAAACGATGGCGAAAAAATTGGAGGCATAAATTGATGAAGAGACCCATGATAATTTCCCTGGTGCTAATAATCATCTTTTCAGCCTGCCCGTCTCAAGGACAGCCTGTGAATGATTCAAGCAATGAGACGCCTTTGCAGGCAGCATCTACGATTGATTTCTCCAACGAAAGTGGGTCCAGCTTCGTGCCCAGCCTGAACTATATCTGGTCAGTAACAGGAATTGAGAGCAGCCAGGTGATCATGGTCCTCAACCAGGATGGCGACGACCTCTACGGCCAGGCCAAGTATGAGCCCGAGGATGGAAAAGCCTGGAATGCAGACGTTGTGGGTTCTGTGAAAGAGGACAGGATCTACCTGGTCCTGACCGGCCTCAAGGACGCAGTGCAGTTTTCCAGCCAGCTGACCGGGTCTTATGACGCTGTCAGCGGATCGATCCAAGGCGACCTACTGCAGGTGATCAATGGAAATATCTCTTTGCGATCGCAATTCCTGGCCACTTGGATCAATCCCGATATTTCCAGCTACACTGCGGCGCAAGTAGCACAGTCTGGGGCCGATGCATCAGCTTTGGGCCAGAATACAAACGCCACTGCGCAAGCAGCAGTTGAGAGCGTGCAATTCGCATTGCCTGCATCATCCCAGGAATCCAGGTACCACGATGTACGCCAGGATGCAGATAGGATCCTGACCGGCGTGGGTGATATCAGCCAGATACCCATTGGTATGGGCGGCAGCGGCCTGTCTTAGAAAAAATCTTGGTCGTTACGCAGAGGATCGCGTTCCCATGTATCGGCTTTGTGCGCTTTGTGAAACCTGCAGGAAAGTTCACAAAGCACGCACAAAGGTAGATCCGGACATCTAGACTAAAATGATCGGATCCTTACAGGCGCAGGAAAGCGAACGGGACATTACGATATCCGTATCGACACTCCTTCTTACCAGTGCCTTTTGATAGGATGGATCGATCTGGGTGGCTCTCTTGTATGCCTGGACGGCTGTGTAGTAGTACCCCTTAAAGTCATAAATCACACCCATGTTGTACCAGGCCTCGGCATAGGACTCATTGATGGCCACTGCATTCCCAAAAGACTTGAGTGCCTCGTCGTACTTCCCTAAAAGGCCCTCGTCAATTCCTTTATTGTTCCAGGCCTCGAAATCATTCGGGTCCAACTCAAGAGCCCTATTGTAGGCCTGGAGCGAATCATTGATTTTATCCTGATTGTAAAGATCAAGCCCCTCCATAAACCAGTAGGTAGAGGTTTCATTTGCTCCGGAGCATGCTGGCACCATGAAAGCCAAAATCAGCGCTAAGGTAACCAGCACCAAGGAGACATATCGCGAACTGAAATTCGTTTTTCTTCCTCCTGATCAGCTTATTTAATCTCGTGTAATTATAAAGCTTCTGCATACTTTTTTCATGCCTTGCCATAAGATTCTATGATCTCACCAAACGCCTGCAAGACCTTCTCCAGATCCTCTCTGGCAAGACCGTAGGTGGAGAGCTTGAACTGGCGAGTGAGGCCCGGCTTGATGCCGCCTATGCCGCGCTCCTTTAGGTCCCGGTAAAGGAAATAGCGCCCTTTCTTTGCCTTCAAGGATATTTGATAGAGGTTTTCCGCGATAAAGAACATCAGATCGTGGTTATGGGGCCGCTCCCCCAGCTGTCTCATGCCCAGCTCCTCCATCTTTGCGGAAAACCAACGGGCGTTCTCCACTTCCTCCGGCCAACGACGCACACGCTCTACAACTGCCGGAAAAGACGCCATCAACGTCAAAAGAGGAGCGCCGCGCACAGTGCAGCCCAAGAGTTCTACCTCTTTGTTCTTCTTGTTGGAAGAGAGCCTAAAGATGGCCTTAGCGTACTCATCCGAGGCTCCTAAAACGCCCACCGGTCCGGAGGCGGCCATGGACTTGTGGCCGCTGCCTACGATTATGTCCGCCCCCAGCTCGCGTGCATTCACGGGCATCCGGCCTATGGCATAAGCTCCGTTGAGAAGCAAGGGCACGCTGTAGTCATGGCAGGCATCTGCTATGGCTCTCGCGTCGGGAAGGTTTCCGTAATTTCCGTCAGGGTAGGTCAGGACGGCCAGACTCACATTTCCCTTCTGCTCATAAGCCCGCTCGATGGCCTGTATGTAGCCTTCTGCAGAAATGGCATAGTCAGGCTCTTTGCTGGAGGGCACATATTCTATCTTCAGGCCTGCCCTCTCAGCCGCTAAAACCGTGGTATAATGGGCATTTCCGTCCATTACCACAAAGTCGCCCTTCTCGCAAAGAGCATGCATGGCGGCAAACTTTCCCTCGCGTGCCCCATGGGTGACACGCACCTCATCCGTGCCCAGGAATTCAGGAAGAGCGCCATGCACGAACTTTTCGACTGGTGGAGTCTCGATGAGATCCAGCCTTCCGGCGCAAAAATCGCAGACCGAGTAGCCATCTCCCCATTCCACCAAAGCAGCACGCGCCTGCGGCGTCAGAATCCCTCCCCGCTGCAGGGGATCTATGTTGATCTCTGCGATATCCCTCTTAAGGCTGCAAAATTTCTCAAGATTATCCAGCATTGGAGTTCACCCCTGTCTCTCTAGAAGTATAACCCTTTGCCAGCGTTGTGCAAAAATGGATATATTTTACAGTCGTTTTCAGGTTAATGGCTTTAGTCATAGGTCACCGGGCAGCTGCGGCCAAGGCCGCGGAGAACACCCTGATGGGCATCAGGGCTGTCGCTTTGTGCAAAGCCGACTATGTGGCGCTGGATGTAAGGCTCTCTCGCGACGGCGAACTGGTTTTGATGCATGATGAACGCGTGGACAGAACCACCAATGGCAACGGCCTGGTTGGAGATCTCAGTCTGGAGGAGCTAAAAGCCCTACAGGTTGGATGCGGCGCCAGCCAGTGCATGGACTGCCTGAGAATCGCAACACTAAAAGAGGCCCTTTCTCTGGCCGGGGAGCTTGGCCTGGGCCTGGTGGTGGAGATGAAAGAAGAGGGCCTGGAAGGACTGGTGGCCGACGCTCTCTCTGGCAAAAAATGCATCGTGACCTCCTTTTACCATAGCAGCCTGCGCGAATTATCGGACATTTCTGATCTAAAGACCGGCATCATCATCTCATCGCTGCCCATAAATCCTGTGCAATTGGCCATTTCGGCAAAAGCGGCGGTTATTTTTCCGAAGCGAGTCAATGCCAGGCTCTTCAAGGAGGCGCATCAGCAGGGTATAGCGGTCTACCCCTGGACCGTCAACAGCAAAGAAGAGGCGAGCTGGCTCCTCCGGCTGGGGGCCGACGGACTGGTAACCGATGACCCGTGCCTGATCCGGGAGGTAGCCGACCAGCCGGTGCAGGCTACCGGCAAAGAAAATTGCCAGTATTATCCCTGTCACCACTTTCCCGATCAGGACTGCACGCACTGCTTCTGCCCCTTATATCCATGCAAGGATGAAGAACTTGGCAAGTATGTGAGAACCAAAAAAGGAAAGCGGTTTTGGAGCTGCGTGAGCTGCCGGCTGGTGCACCGCAAAGCTGTGGCCGCATACCTAATAGAGCACCCGCAAGCGACCACAACCGAACTGAAAGACCTGTAAGACGGAAAAATGGATATCCATTGCCAATTAGCCATTGCCCGAAACTAACCCTACCGACGGAAAGCTTTATGGACACCTGATGGATAATGCAGACCTTATGAGACATATTATGCTTGTGCTATTTGCTCTGGTAGCTCTGGGTGGGCTATTGCCTGCTGTTATGGCCCTTCCTTCGACGGTTTTAAAGGATGACCTTGCCGCTATGCCGGAACCGGCTGAAACATCACTGTTGACCACACCATCTATGGCCGCCTTCATCAATGATAGCTGGACGCCGAGCACCTTCGCCGCTCCAATAGCAAGCCAGGCCACCGGGGTACAGAGAAACATGACCCGCAACAACACCACCATGAATAGCTCTAATTATGCCATTTATGATTTCCTGAACGATAATTACACCTCACCGTCTGCCCAGTCACCTGTCTATACAGCCAGCGCAGCAGGAAAGGATAAGACGGTAGCTTGGACCGGCGAGAGCATCTATCAGTTCTTGAATGATGCATGGGCTCCTTCCACACCTGTCGAGACATACGAGCAGACTCCCTTCAAGCAGCACCAGATGAACTGAGATCAATTAGATTCGCATGACAGGCGTCTCTTTGGCAGCCTGTCAAACCTATCATTTTTAACATGGCTTTTCAGTCGGCTCTTTTGCCTGTATATCTCTTGAGATAAATGCTCACCACATCATAAGGAATGGTATGCTTCTCCTGCCGGAGATGATTGGCCAGGGCCTCTGCTTCTTTGCTGTAAGAGCCGGCCACCTTTTCAGCATACTTTATGCCGTCGGCAGTGAGCATGTATTCATATCGCTGCCGCCACTGAGATTTTAGCTCATAGTGCCGCTCGTCCTGATAGATCATACCGCCTGCCACCAGGATCTGAATGTCTTCAAAAAGCCTCTCGCTGTAGAGAAAGCCATAATCGGAATGAAAAGAATAGTCGAAAAGGCCACACAGGCTGGCCGGCCCCAGATCCCTTATCCTGGCCACGGTGCGGTAGAGCCAGGTTATGTTTCTGATCCTGGGAACGAGGATCTTCTGGCCGTAAGTCTCGGAGAGCATCTGGTGCAGGGAATAAAATAGCAGCAGCAGTCCGTCAATGGGAAGGTAGCTCTCGGATCGAATAAAGGAGAGGAGCCGCTCTGCCTGATCCCTGACCTCTTCCAGTGATATCTTCGGCCGATCGTCTGAGAAGAAAGAGATAGCGATCTGGCGGGTTAAAGATTTGACCAGGCCCGCCGCTAAGGCCGATTCGTCATAAAAAAATCCATTCGCCTGCGTTCTCATGGACCCTGGCACTCCGCTGCCCACGGTGACATCCACCAATGCTCCATATTTCTTGCCGAGGGCGTCCTCGAAGAGCTTTCTCATGCGCCCATGGCGAGAGATGGTGGAGAGAGCCATTCTGATATCCGGTGACAGAGACCTGTGGTCAAACCTGGCCGCCAGGGGAAATTCTCTGCCATATTTTATGCGCGCCAGGAGATCTCTGGAGGTGCCGTCCCCCTTCTGACTGATGAAATCCAGAAGATCGGGGTCCGTATACTCCTGGAAGAATAGAACAATGCTGCTCTTTGCCTCATCTGCATCCATCCGGCTCAAAGCGCGCTCCAATGCGGCCAGCAGCATGGCCCGGATGGACTGAACGGTTGGATGATAGATGAGTGCATTATAGTGATGGGCCCGGGCAATGAGCATCGACTCAGCCGCGGTCTGGGACATCTCGGCGCGATAGTCGCACTCCCCTGCCAGCACAATGCGGCCGTTGCTGATGGTCAGAGCCTGCAGTATCTGATCGGTATCCACGAGACCTAAGGAGACGCCCGAATGATGCGAATCGCGCAGAAGAAAGTCAATTCTATCCGCATCCAGATCGCCCACGATGATCTGGCCCAGCGGGGCCTTGGCCCCTGAAGCTATGTCCGCAATCTCTAAAAATAATTCGTCGGCGTTGCCGAAATCCCTCTCTGCGACCTGTAATGCTTCCTCTCCGAAGGGATGAGCCGCTATGATCTGGCGGGTGAACTCCTCATGTCTGGAAACACGCCGTCCCTCTAATTGGGGCTGTATGTCCGGGTTTCGGCGAAGAACGCCCTCCACTGCATGGGAGAGCGCCGAATGCCCCAAATCATGCAAAAGCCCTGCAAGGCGCACTTTTCGCACCTCCTCCCGGCAGAGGCCCAGGTGCGCGGCCATCCGCCCGGCCATGAACATGGTTCCCAGAGAATGCTCGAACCTGCTGTGGCTTGCTCCTGGGTAGACCGTCTCCACCAGACCGAGCTGCTTAATGCCCTTCAGTCGCTGCATTGGTCGGGACAAGATGAGATGCCGCTCCAGCTCATCTATCTGTATGGCACCATGAACGGGGTCACGAAGGGTGTCAAGCATGCCTATTTTGATGTCAGCTTTATTATGGCGGCAGCCAGGTCTCCTTTGGCTTGCTGCAGGGCAGCTTTTGCCTCTGGCAGATTTGTGCCGGTTTGAGCGGCTACTAGCTGCACGTCCGAGTCCGGGATCTCAACTGGGGGCTCTTCGGCCGTCTCCTGGCCGACGCTGGGCGGCATGCGCTCAGTTGCATCGCCAGATATCTGATAGCTTCGTACGCCGTGGGAATCCATGATCGCGACAGAGGGATTGGTTATGACAATCTCCTTGTCGGGCATGCGAATGATAACCTCGGAGACGTTCTCAAGCTCATCGATATCAATGCCCATGTTCTTTAACATGCCTTTCATCTTCTTGGGGCTCATGCCGCCCCTTCCGCCTAATCCTCCAAGTCCTGGAAACATATAATCACCGATTTCCCTGAGGTAATTTATTGTAGGTAAAGATATCGATGCTTCTTTAGCTATTGATCGGAAATTGCGGCCTTGACTATTGGAGAATGGCAATGGAAATGAAGCTGAGCTGGGAAACGCGACTTGGCATCTTCTTGATCCTGCTATCTGTGATCATCTACGGCATAAAATACCTGATTATCGGTGATGCCGAAAATATCTTCAACTATCTCTTTAACTCGCTTGGCTATCTGCCCTTGAATGTACTGCTTGTAACTCTAATTCTCAATCGGCTGCTTGCCAATAGATCCAAACAGAATAAGATGGAGAAGATGAACATAGTAGTAGGAGTTTTCTTTAGCGAAGCTGGCACATGGCTTTTGACCTATCTTTCCGGTAACGATCCCAACCTCTGCCGGCTTAGCGGGGACCTGGTGAAAATAGACCAGTGGTCCGACGAGGAAATTATTAGGGTGCAGGACAAATTCAAGAATCACAATTACAGCATTGATATCAAGAAGATCGATATCAAGGCACTCACCAACTATTTGAGCTCCAAACGTGGTTTTTTTCTGAGACTGCTGGAAAACCCTCTATTGTTGGAGAATGAGAGCTTTACCAATCTGCTTCGGGCTGTATTTCACCTTACCGAGGAACTGGAGCAGCGCCGGGACCTTCAAGGACTGCCGGACTCCGATTATCATCATCTTGCCGGCGACATTGAAAGGGCGTATTTCCTGCTGGTCATGGAGTGGATGGCATACATGAGATATCTCAATTCGAACTATCCGTATCTATTCTCTCTGGCTATGAGAACGAATCCGTTCGACGAGAATGCCTGCGTGGTGGTGAAGTAGCCCGCAGCCTGCGCTAAAATATAGTTAAGTCTTGGCCAGCACAATCTCCATCGAAGACACATTTACCGTCTTGCCATCCTCGCTTTGGATGGACTCCGTGCCGATGGTTATGTTCTTGACGATGAGATCAAGCATAAATCTATTCCTGGTAATCTCAGCCGCATCCACTGCCCGGGAGATGGCACGTCCCCTGGCCTTCAGCGTTACTGTGGAGACCGGCTTGTTGAACTGGGTCATTACGGCAAGAACATAGTTCATGACTGGTTTGTCACCGACGAAAATTACGGCATTGTCTTCCATAGCATCGCCCCTTCACTCTGTGTTTCTTGGGCAGGTTATTAATCCTTTCTCTCCAGTATATCGGCAAAGGCAAAATTGGGCTTGACCGCATCGATCTTCACCCGCAGCTTCTCGCCGGGCTGCGCTTTGCGCACAATGATCGCGAAGCCTTCCACCAGGGCTACACCGTCTCCCGATTTGCCCAGATACTCGATCTGCACGTCCAGCATATCGCCTCTCCTCACGGGGCTCGTGAGCAGCTTTTTCGCCACGACGTAGGTCTCTGCACTCTCCTTTCTGGATGCAAGCGGTGAATGGGCGTGGACTGATGAGAACTCCTTTCGAACCTCGTTTAAATAGTCCGGGAACATGTCGCCCTGGAAGACCTTGACCACAAAATTTCCACGCGGCCGCAGCAGCTTCTTGGCAATCTTAAGTGCCGAGCGGGCTAAGTCGATTGATACGGCATGGTCCCTGTGCCAGGCACCGGTGATGTTAGGCGCAGCATCGCAGATCACCACATCCGCATCCCCTCCCAAGGCCTCCTTCACAAGATCGACGGTGCTCTCACTGGTTATGTCCGCCTTAAAAGTTTTCACGCCGGGGATAGGCGCTATGCCCTCCAGGTCAACGCCCACTATGTTGCCACCAGAAAGCTTGGCCGCCACCTGCAGCCAGCCGCCGGGCGCTGCCCCCAGGTCAACCACGCTGTCATCTCGCTTGATGATGTGAAACTTCTCATTTATCTGCAGCAGCTTATAGGCGGAGCGGGCTCTATAGCCCTCTTGCTTTGCCTGCCAGTAGTAGTAATCTCTCTGATCTCGGGCCATCTGAGGGATAGAAAGATCGGTCCTGGGATAAAGATTTGCCCTGCACCAAGAGCGAAGGCGTTATAAACCGTGCCATGGACCTACGTTGTCAGCGAGAGAGGAAGGGCGGCTGCCGCTGGCCAACTCTGGCCGGTGTGGAAAGTCCCCCCACCACTGGACACACAGACATCCCCTGAGGATGTGGGGCGAGAGCTCCGGCTCTGGCACAGAAACGAGACCGCTCCGCGTTAAAGCGATGATGCCGCGAGGCTGAGGTCGCGCGGGTGGCGGATGAAACGGCGAAACCCTGTGGGTGCAAGCCAAAATAGAGCTGAAATCACGGACGTCCAGCCAAGCTCGGGTATGGCGCTAAGCTGAATGCCGTCACGAACAGAAGGGGGCTTACTCTCCTCACTCGCATAAAAACCATCATTAACAGAATGTTTTCCTTCATTCAAATAATTTTTCCGATACCTAAGAGATCATTAACATAGCATAACTACTGCGGGCTCTCTACTATCTGCGCCGCTCCTACGAGATCGATCCCCAGGAGAGCCACGTCCTGCGGGCGCTGCAGCTCATCTGCATCATGTATGCCGACTTCAAGAGGATCAAGCCAGGGATGGATATCGGGGTGGATCTGGGCGAGGAGTGGGGGATGGCGGAGAGGCTGTTGCCGAAATAGTTGCATCTTGCTTACGGGTATCAGCTGAAGTGCCGAAAGTTATATCTGCTTTACAATCTTTACAAGATCACCATGCTTGCCACAAAGCGAGTAGCAGTTACTGAGCCGATATGGGCCGAGCTATCCGATCTCAGGAAACCGGGAGAGACCTTCAACCAGCTCCTCGCAGAGATGATCGAACGAGAAAAGAAGGCTCGTTTGATCGAGCATCTGAAGCAGATTGCCGAAGAAGGCGACTATGTGGAGTTGCCTCCTTGAGCCGCAAGGTGGTTATCGATAGAAAGGTTCTGAAATATCTATCAGAGTTCCCAGAGAAGAGCCAGCGGCTTATTAAAGAGAAGTGCCACGCCCTTGCCGAAGATCCCTTCCCAGGCCAGGGAGGTGATAAGGATCTGCTGCATCTCGAATTCAAATTCTATCGATTGCATATTGGTCGATCGTTCACCGTGTTTTATCAAATCTGCGAGGAGGAGAAGCTTGTCAAGATCCTAGAGATCGTGACTATCGACAAAGCACACAAGCTCTACAAGCATTTCGAGGGGTGAAGCATGCGCATAGACGCCGCTTATTCTCTTCGATCCGGATGCACCTTTTATCTACCTTTATATTATTCTATTTCCAGTGGAGACCGGAATCTGCGGCTCAAAACAGTTCTATGACATTATGCAAATTTGTAAGTAAAATGCCATAGAACCATTTAGCATGCACCGCACCCCCTCCGGCGATCACCGCCAGGCCCTGCAGAAGGCCGCCCGTGCACTCGCGATTCGCCGGGAGGCAGAGAGGCTGCAAGGCGAGGCGGAGAAGGCCCTGGCAGAGGCCGGGGCCCTAATTTTCGAATCTCTCTATCCAGAAACTCTTTTCTTTGGTCAATAATTGACGGCCCTGTTATCCCACAAGTCAATCCGCATCCATGGATAAATACTTTTTAGTAGTCATCCATTCTTCATTGATATCTATCAGTATCGATACACCCAGCCTCATGAATGACCGGTCACTTG
>JBAQXX010000079.1:0-34708 GCA_049299735.1 Methanothrix sp.
TGATAGTGCTATCTTGTATCATTACATCTCGAAAGGTGGCTAGACGTTCACCCAAAATCCTACTTGGTTCTTGAGAAATGTGCTCAATGCCATGAATTACACATTGTTTGAGAAATTTTACCAGTTCAGGGGTGAAACGATCGTGCCAAATGCTATCGGAGATGGATACATTTCCTCTAACTTCGTATTCACGTTTCAGTTCTGTAAGAGTTCGATATAGCTGTGATCCATAGCCGATCGCGAGCGTCCAGAACATTATAAGTGGGTCAATTTTCCTTTCTCGTTCAATCAATCCGCTTTCTTTTGCCGTAGCTCTAATCCATTTGGGTTCAAACATACTGGTAAGCTCTTGCTCAACAATACCTTTCCCAAAACGTAGATACCCCATTTGGCATGCTAATCCCCCAACTTATATGAGGTATCACGTATTCTATATAAATCTTATTAAATTAACTATTACTATTGATAAATTAATGAGGGCCTATAATGATTATGGCATAAATGATCAGCTAACCGAAGACGCATGACCTGACTTCAGCCTCGCTACTCATTTTGCGCATAATAGCTCTGTAAGGATTGTAAGTAGATATAATTTGTGTTTCCCATGGGAAACTGAATTCATAATGTCAATAGATCTTGTTTTCCATCCGCCACGTGTGAGCCCCTGCCAGGGCGCATGGGCGTTTCAATTGCCACGACTATTTCAGCCATGGAGACCCGATTTTGTTCACGAGAAGGCAACTTTGAAAGACATGTTTCAATTGAGCCACGACTTTTCAGCCATGGAGACGATGCATCTGCAACCGAAGCTGGCACAACGATAAGTGTTTCAATTGAGCCACGACTTTTCAGCCATGGAGACGGCGGCCATTTTTTCGGCCTTTACTGATATCGAAAAAAATGCGATTTTCGCGCGTAATGTTAACTTCTAACAATACTTTCAGAAAGTTAACAGTCACTGAGGGCAGTTTTCGATATGCACAGACCTTCCGCGCATCTCCTGGGAAAATGGACACCACCTCGATGCGCGGAAAATGAGACGTTCTCCGTCCCATTAAGTCCATCCGTCTGGCCCGGACGGCCCTGAATCCACAGGGGCTTGCTCGCCAAATCTTGTGCATCAGTTTGGTTGCATTGCTACTATCTAAACTTTCCCTTGAAATATGGTCTACCTGATCATTGATTCATTTGATTTTTGGTGTTGTTTAAACTATGGCGGGTTGCCGCGCGCGAAAAAACGCGCGGGTGAGCTCTCGGGCGCCCTCAACGCCGGGCAGGCTTGGATACAACATGCTGCAATCGCCTCAAATTTAGATGATGACGGCCCTTCGGGACGAGTCCGTATCTTTGGCATGAATGCCGAGAAATTCAATCCTTTCATCCACTCTGCCGTCAGTAGGCCCAAGATCCAATATCATGATCCTGTCCTGATCGTGCTTGATGAGGTCACTGAGCGCTGCTACCATTTCCACGCGACCTTTGCCGGTCAGATCGCAGCGGAAAACAGAATAGTGGATAGCCTCCCCAAATCCCTTCATAGTCTTGTGCACTTTCTGCAATCGTCTCTGGTCCATGATGTCGTAGCTTACAACATAGCAATTCCTTCCGCTCAACCGAAATCACTTCCTATAAAAGGCGGGGTATTCCTTGATCTCTCCGGAAATTGTCCTGGACAATAGCCGCGCTTGCACTTCCAGTATCCTGCGGTAGCTGACGCTGTAGCCGAAGAGGGGATGAGTGATCTCTGCCTCCATGCGTCTCTCGTAGCCTGCTATGACCTTTTTCTTTCCCTTGGAGGTTAGAGACACGCCAATTCCCGTCTTCATAAAATCCTTATCCGATAGCTCGCCTTTGTTGAATAAGGTGAGGGCAGTGGCGTCGGCGATCACTGGCCGAAACTCTTCCATCATGTCCAGCGCCAGAGCCGGACGTCCGTATCGGGGCTGGTGGTAGAAACCGAGATACGGATCAAAGCCCATCGCCAGGAGGGACACAAACATATCTTTGGCAAGAACTGCGTAGAGGTAAGAGAGGACCGCGTTCACAGGGTCTTTGGGCGGCCTTCTGTTCCTGTTTTGAAAGGAGAACCCCTGATCGGCTTTGAGCATTTGACCCAGGCGACCAAAGTAAACTTCGGCTGCTGCGCCTTCGATTCCCAGGAGCTTATCGATGCCGGACGCATTCCTGGCATCCTTGGACAGCTTTTCCAGCCTGTCCAGTGCATTTTCAGGAGGCTTGGCGTCGTTTCTGCGTATCTGAGTCCGGCAGTTTCTGATCTTGCCGTAGATTAGAGCGCGAGCGACCAAGAGAGACTTCTTGCGATCCTCAGCCCAGGCAAACTGTCTCATACGTAGCTGCACATTTTTGTGGGTATGCCCGGCGCTCAGTCCCTGAAACCAGCCGCCGCGCGTGAAGTGCAGGACAGGAATGCCCCGCTGCATTAGATCGGTAAGTGCAGGCATCGAGATATCCACACCCCCAAAGAGGTTGACCTGTGAGATCTCTCTTATCCGGAAGACTCTTTCATAAACCTGCTTCTGGAGTATAGAGAACTTCGGCAACAGATAGGGTTTTTAAAAAATTGGACGGATTTTGCCAGAGAGAATCGAATATACCCAAAGTTGGAGCAACTGGGTGGTAGAAGCGGACGCATTACCTGTTCCAGTCCCAATATTCAACAGGTCCCCAGAGAGCCCAGACTGAAAGGTCTTTTTATAGCCGCACCAGGGATGTCCTTTGTAGAGGCGGACTTTTCGGCGATTGAGATGAGGCTTGTCGCTGCCCTCTCGGGAGATGAGGCTATGATAATGATCTTTAAGAAAGGTCTTGATCCGCACAAGCAGACAGCACAGGCCATATTTCAGAAGGAAAAGATCTCAGACGAAGAGAGGCAGATCGCCAAGACTCTGAACTATGGAACGATTTATGGAGGCGGTGCAAACATGGTTTTAAGCAAGCTTCCAAAATTGACAGAAAATGAAGCCCGAGAATTTTTAAATAGATTTTATAGATCTTATCCGGGGTTGAAACGATGGCAGCAAGAGGCGTCTGAGGGAGCACCTACTGCAGTGATAGACGGTCAAACATACAAGATCTCCAGATCAGCATTAGGTCGCATCAGATATGTTGATCCCAGGCATAGAAACGCCTTGATAAATACACCAGTGCAGGCATCTGGTGCAGATCTTCAGAAGATTGCTCTGGGCAGGATCTACGAGAAACTGACTTTGCCCAAATACAGTGACTTCAGATTGATAAATGCCGTTCACGACAGCATTCTTTTAGAGGTGCCGCATAAGCGAGCAAAGGAGGCTTCCAAGCTCCTCAAAGGCGTAATGGAACAGGCCGGAAATGAGATGCTGAAAGTCATACCTTGCGAGACTGATGCAAAGATGGGGAAGGATTGGTCCTTTAAAGATGAGAGCAGGTTTGGTTTGGGAAAGATATTTTCCAAAGCAATCTCAATGATGCGACGGTGATCTTAGCATTTTTATTTTTTATTTTTCAATTGGGCTTGGGTTTTTAGCAATATCCGCCCCATAGACAACGGTTTCCCCCTTAATGAGAGGATGCCGTTATGCGGGTATGTGGCCCTTCAGCTCTCTCTCCCTCTCTCCGCGTCACCATTTTCTCGACTTCATCGAAGTATCCGGGCTGGCGCATTTCTTCAAGCTCCATACGAGCCCCTTTTTCTCCAATCGCAATATTGATGAGTGCGTGCGGCCTGCAGTCCAGACATTCAACTTAGAGAACTCGTAAGCGCCCTGTCCAGGGTGTTCGCTAATCATATCTCGAAAATTCTCTTCATCTTTTGATTGACTTCGTCTCTCAAATCGCCATCGATCTTCCCTATCTCGCCTTCTGCCAGATCTTTGCGAACAGTTGAGATTTTGGTCAGCTTTAGGACGGATGCTGCCTTCAAGCCAGTTTGATAAAACTCTGGATCTTTTGTGCCGATATAAACATCCCATTCAGGAAATATATTGAACGTTGTCGTTGTTATGGCAGCCACAATCAAATCCCGCCTTCCCTCAAAGATGACCAGCGCAGGCCGCAGCTTTGCAGCAGTCAAATCTGTGTAAGGGACAGGTATCAGGATGATTTTTCCCTTCATTTGTATCTTACCTTTAAGTCTGCGACGCTATAGAGGTCCGGTTCATCCTCATACAGTTCCATGATAGATTCCTCAGATAGTTTCATGAGTTCTTCGGTCATGCTCTCGTCAAGCACGTCATCAATCCTTCTGGAGATGTCAATGAGCATTTGCTTCATCTCCACGACCTCAGCCTCAATATCCATGGTTTCTCTATTGGCAATAAACGATAAATATCTTTGTGCTCAGCATCTATGAAAATGCCTCATTGACTATTATCATGATGCAGGGGCATGCCCGACCCCCGGAGCCCGGCGCTCCACGATGACGGGGGATTTCCGGCAGAAGCGGAAGCGGCTAGGCGAGGGTGACGGGCGAGGAGAAGGCGATATTTATTGAGACCAATTGCCTAAGCATACCGCTAATCGGATGCAGGTTAGTCCGCTGAGAACCACTCCTCTCTGCCTTTTGCCTTGAAAAGGTCCCACTGCCCCCCAGCCTGATCAGTCGCTTTATCAGATCTCGTCTCGACACTGGAGAACGGCTTATGCAACTGGGATCGGCTCCTTAGAGGACGAGGAAATTGTCAGACCACCCATAGGCGGTACGCTTTGCCCCCATTGAAGTTTGGCCACAATCCATTCCTCAATGACCTCGATCAGCTCATTTCTGCATTCTTCAAAGGTCCTGCCTGTAGCCCAGACGCCCACGAGGCCGGGAACATTAGCATAATACGGATCAGGGTTATCGATTATCTCGTATTCGGCCTTTTCAAGAGCTGCCTGGATGTATTCAGCGAACATGCAATTTGTTTATAGGCTGCACAAGGAGAAAAAGATAGCGGATAATCATAATTCGCACCACCACTGCGGGGGATTTCCGGCAGCAAAGGCAGGAGCTCGGCAGGGGTGATGAGTATGGGTGAGGAAGAGGGAATCAGCATTATTGCTGCGGAGACGACACACCACCAGATCCCGCAGGAGCATATTTCTTCCCTAGTTTTTTGTAGAACAAATCAATTATTGGAACATCCTCCATCCGATGATGGCAAATCTCTGATTGTAGGTAGCGTGTGCGCCGTACGATCTCTGCAGCATCTACCGTTTCTCGCAGCGCATCTCGGCTCAGATATTCAATGACGCTGTTAAGGTGATCTAGCCGCTTGTTGGCTTCGAGATGGCGCACGACATGATCGCGGATAGCCACAAATAGAGGTATCAGAAGGAGAAAGTATCCTGAGAAATATTGTTTCAGCGTCCAATCTTCTCGCACGCCTACTCCCACAAAGAGAATCACAAATGCGGCAGTGATTCCTATGACCAATCGTACCCATTCTCGCCGTTGTCCTGAATCCCATTGGATGTTTTCCTTCATGCAGGCAATGCGCGCTACATGAATTGGCGCTGTATAAATCATGGGATTCTCATACCAATTCTCAAGTCGCTTCCATTCTTGATCGCGATTCTTGCGCTTGTTAAACCGCTGCACGGCTTCTTCGATGGCCTTGGGATCTGGTTTATCGGCCAAGGCATCGTTCCACTCCTGATCAAGTACATCACAGTCAAACTGCTCTTGGATAATCGCAGCGATATTCCTTGGCTGCCTGATCTGAGGGAGCATGGCTAGTTCTACTATCATCACTACCAGTACGACAAGAGCCACGATGGGTTCGAAGAGCTTTAAGAAGGGCAAGACGCTGGCAGCCAGGAAAGAGACAGCAACGAAGAGGGAAAATACATACCATATACCTGTGCGTTTTTTTTCTTCGCTGTAGAGCTGCCGTTGCGCTGCAAGAAGTCGAAGGTTCTCTTGCGAATTCTGTCGTTCAGCGATTCCACTCGGGGTCATAGCTTCCTCCTATAAATATCAGGGTTTGCGCTGCACAATGGTATCCCACCCCTCGGCGCGTTCCTGATACAGCCGGAAGTCAATCGGCCGCTTGAGGCCCCAAAGCGCCTCGGCAATGTCACGCGCATTTTTTGGATTGACAACCATCTTGTCAGCAACGGCCATACTTCTATCCTCCAGCTCATGTTTGAACTGTCCGTATCTGATAGCTGATTGAAACTCCTGCTTCTGATAACGAGGATAGACAAACAACAAGGTGTTATGGGGCCAGCCCAAGATGCGTGCCAGCCAAGCCAGAGCATTCTGGTCTATAAGATCGGTCAATCCCGAATGAGATAATGCATCTTCGCTCCATGATCCTGCAACAACCTTTTTCCATAGCGTCAAGGCTTTCGGTATTCCAGGGCTTGCAGTCCGCAATTTTGCCGATCTAAGAACGAATTCAATTGATCCATAGCCGTAGGCCTTTGCGTAGCCAATTTTGTGCCGCATAGTGGCCTTTGGCTGTAAGTGCAAGACACGCAGCAGTAACAAGAACAGGAACCTCGGGATGCCGTCCAAATAGAGCCGGAATGGCTGCGTCACTGCATCTTGTCGAATGCACTCCAGGCAGACTGGGTGAAATATTTTTTTATTATAATCCCAGTATTTGCTGTCTTTGTGATATATCTTTACACAGGCTACGGGATCCTGATGATAGTAGAATTTGCGTCCACGAAGGTGATCGCCAATAAACTCCGCGACCTGCTGCGGGCGTCCGGACCTGTCTAATGGGTAGCCGTCCTTGTCGTATAGGTTACGCTTCCATACTTCAGATGGCTCAAAATACCACCAATTCGACGCACTGGGCTTAGCACCGCCCATGAAAGCCTCGCCTCCAATGTCGGGTGCCCACCAATCTTTGTTAAATGTGATTGACTCCAACGGAAGGTAGGCGTCCTCCACCCATACCTTGCTCTTGCGGGACTGCTCTTCTTGTTCCGCCTGCTTGCCTTCGATAACTGTACCGAAGAGATACGAAGCGACATCTAGCTCATCGGAAATTGCTCCGGGTTTGAAGGCGGGATCTACAGCTGGCGGTGAAGTTCGGCGTTGACTGCTCCTTTCCGGATCATAGTTCTCAAACGTTCTAAAACCGACATGGCGGCCATGATACTTTTTGGGATACTCGGGATTTGCTCGAGAAACCCATCCAGCAGTTAGCGCCTCAGTGAAAGCTCTTAAACAGCCGCGTATGCTCGAAGCAGGGACGCAGGGTAGGCCACTCTGCCGGAAAAAGAAGCTCTTGTGTTCTGCTGCGCCACTTTCCACTCGACCCACAACATGAACAGGGGTCAACGCTCTAATCTCTAGCTCCAAATACCCACTAAACTTCTCACCCAGAGCGTCGAATTGCTCCTCTGTGCGCAATATGGGTGCTGAAGTGAACGGCACGAAATCAAACGGATTAGGATAGTGAGGCATCGTCGCCACCTCCCGTGAAATTTTTTAAATAATCTGCGAATTTGAGCAAAGCTTCAGAGGGTACAACATAACGCTCCCATAGCCCAGCTAGGATGTCATTGTTGCGTTTGCCGCCTGCTTCCTCCCGGATGAATGCATGGCCTTGAAGCCTCGGTGCATTTGGCCTCCGCCATAGCTCGTAAGCTTGATTCTGCACTTCCATTCGCCCGCGCCCGATGCTTGAGAGCGCCCCAATGCGCAACATGCCATCGTTCAGTTCACGTACCCATAGCCCCAACAGCCCCAGGTCGCAATCTAAAGGATTGATTATGCGCAGATGAACTCCAAATGTTGCTCCGGGCGCTACTTCCAGAAAACGGTGCAGCCCTCCCCCGACCGCGGCGTGCGTCATGCGATCGAGTGGATTGCGTGCGATCATCTCACGATGCACATTGCTTGGCCCTCCGGAGGTTTCCATGTTAACTCCGCCGACATCTACCGGCCCTAATTCTGTCCTTGAAAATCTCTCCGTCTCGATGGCCAGCCGGCCGGCGTTGCTCGGCATGTCCGCTTCACCTTCATCTGCAGCTAGACCGAACAGCGAAGCAATCAGTTCGCAGCCTGTATCGCTTTGCGCCAAACCTTTAAAAACGCAGGCCTTATGGGCAGCCACTGCCTCCTCATCCTCATTGGAAGCGGGATTCAGCGCAGGATATAGCGCCGGATGGACTAAATGGCGGATACTCCATGACCTCAACGCACCTCTGATGCTACTTGGCGACACAAAATGATAGCTGCATACCTGAGCATCTCGTATTTCATAGCCGTAATGCAGCGAGGAAACTTCGTATTCTTGATTTATCTTGTCCCGCCATTTCAGCTGGAGATTATGGTACCGGGTCTTTGTCTTAGGCTGGGCGTTGTCGGTGTAGGCGACATGATACCCATTACGAATGACCAGCGGTGTATTGCAGAGCAGCTCCCATTCAGCTAGCAGCATGCTGTGCACTCCGTCAGCGTACAATCGATCGTTGTACATGCGCGCTACCCTCTCATAGCAGCTATCAGCTTGTTTTTAACGTCCTTGATCTTCTGCTCTTGCTCGGCTTCATCAAGCTTGGGCAGTCCGAAGTAGCCTGCAGGTGCCTTATCTGTGGTCCTTGCTTGCAGAGTCTCTTTAATCCACTTCTTTACACCATCACATTCAAGGCGATAAATTGCGCACATCTCGAATTTCATCCGGCCATAGCCACGCCCTCCACGTGCCCCCACCTGTATTGGGTAAATCTGCGAGTTGAAGCCTTCTAGCGCCAGCAGCACCAGTCCCAACTCCTCATCGGATAAATTCTGGGCTGCGATGTTTAACTCAAATGTCGCTCCGGGAGGCACAACATCGGCTTTGTACAACAATTTGTCCTTTGCTATGCCACGAGCGGGATCAATAGCCACAGATGTATCCACGTAGGTCAAACGGGTCCCATCCCAGCCCAGTAATCTATCGTTCGCAATTTGAAGATCGCCAGTGATACACGTCGCATCCCACACCTCGACCTTACCGGCATTGAGCGGAGTGCCGAACAATAGCTCCAGGTGGCTGAAAGTATCCCTGACCTGTTGGATCTGTTTAGCTTGGTCCCGATCCAGCAGTTCGCTATAATCACGCTCTACTGCCCATTGTGTGCCGATACCCTCCAGAACAGTCAGTAGCCAGTTTCGCAGCACACCACGCAGCGTGCTGCCAGGGATCAGTGGTTTGCCGCGATGATCAGTAATGATAGTGGAAATATTGGGAACCTTTCCTGTTTTCTCTATGATCTTCTTCCTTTCTTCCTCGCTACGGAACTCCATCGGTCGCTCGTCACCCGTTCCAATGTGAAGCGGCGATACCGCCGTCAGCGTTCCTGTGATACGATACCGATTCGAAAAGGCATCGCCCTTAAGTTGATTCGTCATTTTTTTGCCTCGCAATATTGGTGCAGCCGTGAGATCGGATGATCCCAATGCCAGGCCAGATTCACAGCAATTTCCCCATACCCGTTTTCAGGGACAAACGGGCAGGTTTCCCAAAGGGGACGGTTGTACTGCCCGTACTCAGCAAGTGCCCACTTGGGCAGCGGCAGCCCACTCGACATCCATTGAGTCAGGAGCTTAGGCGCCCTTATCTCATCCGTCACTCTTAGTTTGAAGAGACTGCCAGAGAGTGTTAGATAATATGGTCGATAATTGTTGGGGCGATTCTTTCGTTCTGCTGCGCCCAAGTACCGATGGTACCGGTATCCTCCTTCAAATCCCTGATGGGCGAAGAAATCATCCAGTGTCAACGCGCCGCCAGAGAGTTCATCCCAGTATGCAGCATAAGCTCCATGCAAGTCCTGACCAAGCGGCAGAGATCGCACGACATCTGGGGCAAGCATGACGGCATCGCTCTGCAACGTCATTAGAGCGATGCCATCATCAATGAAGGGGCGATTGTTCACCGCTGGGGCGGCGGGACCTTCTTCAGCTGCTACAGTCACTGCTCGACCCAACTTACCCAGCCGATGCAAGTGCTGCTGGACTGCGGCTGCAAACTGCTGGAGCACAACCTTCCGCTCCGCGGATTCCGATATGGAATCGAAGTCAACGTTGCAGATCCACTCTATTGGCTGCTTTTCTTTAGTGCATGGTGCATAGAACTGGTAGGTGAAGAGCTGCCCTTCGGCAGTTCTCTGTGACACATCATTGATTTCTGAACGGGTAAAGAACAACTCGACCGGTTCGGCGAGACCTTCATATTGATTAAGGTTCTTTGCGTCACCATAGTAAGCCGGGCTGTGGCGATCATGCACTAAAGGCGTTCGCTCGTCAGACAGCGCCACATCGCCGATCAGTGGTGGCTCTTCCTCTCCGTATTCCACCGCGGAAAGTGGCAATCGGATTGGTCGAGGACCGCCAACAAGCGCAGGTCGTGCATGTGTCACGCGGATCGCTGAGAAGTGCTTGACCAACGCCTCAAAACCGGGAAAATCAGCCGCACAACTTGCATCTAGCGGTCTCGTCATAGGAAACACACCATGAGCCTCGTTCAGTGCCGCGGCCAACGCGCCTTTGATCAATCCACCGGTTAGTTCTTGGCGTGAAACTAAATAATTGGTGCGTCGGCTCTTGATCCCACCGATTAGCAGTGGTTCCTGGGGAGTTATCCTAAGGTGCAGCGCGTTAGATGTTCCTGCATACATCGGAATCAAAGGTACTGTCGTTTCTACAGGAGCGCTTACTTGCGCTGACTTTAGCCGCCCGAATCCGACACTTTTTTCTGATCCAACCGTCGCTAGCCATTGGAGGCCAAGCTGCAACACACTCGCCAACCGAGTAGCGGTGACAGGATCCGGTGCATTGAAGGCTGCTTCACCAGTGAAGCAGATCTCTGTTCCGCTGGCAAAAAGATCATCTAATTCGCGCAACATGTTCTGCTTCGCAGTCTGCGATGTACGGTTGATGGTAACACGAGTTCGTGTTCCCTCGATGGCCGGATTGGCACAGACAAGGTCGCTGAAATGAACCGCTGCAGGGACAGGTTCGTAGCTGCCCTCAATGCTTTTTGCTCCAAAAAGTGCACTGAGATCGGGGCAAACCGCAGGATCGAAGAATGGGTCCAGTTCTTCCAGCGAAGATCGAAGTTTCCCTTTGAGGTGACTTGCAGGAATAACCAACCTCTCCATATGATCGCGGTGCGCTGACTTGTCCACGCCATATCGGTCGGGCCCAGTGGCCGCGGTGAGGAATGGGCCCAGTACAATTAGATTGATCGTGCAAGTATAATGTTGAGTCATGCCTTCCACTCCTTTGCGTAGTCCCATAAATCAGCCAAGAGATACCATCCGGCACTATTGCTTTTCGTGAAGGTTTCGATCTTTGCATGTACTGTATCCCGCTTTTCTGGATCAATTGATTCAATCAGTCGCTTATACAGTTCTTTCTCGCTAGCTAAATCACTCCGGCTAATGGCATTGGCAAGCTTTACCACGCGACTTTTAGGTACGGCTCCGCAGATCGTGTGCATATTATCCTTAAGTTCCGACATCCTACTGCCATACAGCAGCATGTTGCTCATGTCTGCTTTGCCATAGTAACGCTCAAGAAACTTATTAAGAGAACCGCGGAGCATGTCGAACGACTCTAAGACCAAGTACCGCGCCGCATTGCCGTAATTGGCGTTCGATAAACATTTGATCTGTTCATTGCGATCTGCGTCATCGAGGCTGGCCAGCGTTGGATCCGTAGCAAAAGCTGCTTTGAAATGCCTGATGATATCATCCTTAGTCATCCCTAACAATCTGTCTGCCAGCCTGCGAATCTGCAGGATTGGCGCATCATGGTGACAGAAGATCACTACTGCGCGGTGTGTCATAGGCACGCCTTCGAATGTAAGGCTAGCCGTAATTCTGTAGAAGCGCTCGAGTACCTCCAGACCCTTCCACGCAGGCACAACCATCGTGCACTCATCCCCGCCCCACAACAGCACTTCGAGACGGAGCACATCTTTGCCATTTCTTGATAATCGGAAATCGGGATCTAAATGGGCAGTATTATGCAGGTCGTCTAAAAATGCCTCTCTGCATTTTTGTATACAAACGTCGAATTCCTTACGCGCCTCGGGTGTGATACACTTATTTTTTCTTATACGGCCAAAACTGTTTCCATCAATATGAATGAAGGCTATCTTGCCGCTCATGATGCCCTTGCTAGCGTCGATCGCCAGCTCCCCCAAATCCCTAGCGCATAGGTCGTCTTCGACGCCGCCTTCAGGGAACAATTCCTTGAACAGGGTATGCTTAAGTTCACGCCCGCGCTTCCTACGAAAATAGGTGGCTCTGCTTATCTTGGCCCCTGACACATCTGGATCAACAGTATATGGCTCCACACCAGGCCGCCAGCCGTCAAGATAGCACTCTTGATCCGTGGCATCAAAGGGTGGAACAATTATAGAGGGCATGCGCCATTGCTGGCGGCGGACATTCGCCTCCAAACGGGCGAGCACCAATGGGAAATCGTCTGGGATGTCTTCTTCGACGGCAACCAAGAAAGTAGCGTGACCACCGGTAGCGTCATGCAAGCTGAAAAGAACCTGCTGCACCATACCTGTCCGTTGTGCGGCCAAGTCGCCAGGATCATCATAGGCAAACACGCCCTTGCTCGCGGCGGTGGCAATAGGTTCTAGATCCGGGATGTCCTCTGGGAGTCGTCGCTTAACGGCATCGAGCAATATAAAACTCCCCCCGCGGATGGTACTGATATCGTGCGTGTCGTAAACCGAATGATCAAGATTGAAAGCTTCGGCGTGGATGTAGTATTTAGGCATAGGCGATCACTCCTGTGCAAAGGACAACAGAGTTCCAAAGTTTTCTGTATTTTCTGGAGAACATAAACAGCCGATCCATCTTGAATGCACCAACAGTGGATTTGATGCTGCTACTCTGAATAAGTTTTGACTAAATTCTGATGTTTCATACCCGGACTGCTTCAAGACAGCTCTTACCAGATCACCACTCTCCATTATTACGCCTCCCATTGCAATTTATCCTCACCCACAAATCCCCCCATCCCAAAGTGGCTCGCATACCCCACTGCCACCGGCCCTTGCACCGGCTCCGCAAACTCGATCCGAAACCCATAGCCGATCCCATAAGCCGACCTCCTCCCCTCGCCATTGCTCCTCCGGCAGGCGAAGCTCGCCCAGGGCGTCTCCCGCCCGCCCAAGGAAGTGCAGGGCACTGAGTCCACCGCCTCCGGAGCCGGAAGTCCCGCCAGCTCCAGCAACCGCAAGAGATCGTGCTCCGGATTGCCGATCTGCAGGCCGCGCGCGTCCCACTCGGCCTCGCTTGCCTGGGCGCGCCTGCGGATGCGCCCAGGCGTGAGGTGCGTGCATGAGATCCACGTCTGCAACCTATCCAACTAATAAATCCTGGTATCGTTTCCGGCGCAATACTATCCTGAAAATTACTATAGGTGCAGATCTGCCTCATTGCTGTTGCACCTTCGAAAAACCTGCCAATGTTATCGTCCACGTAGCGCCGGAACAATTTCATTCTTGAAATCGAAAGTATGTAATGAAATATAAAGATGATCCACATATTTGAATTACTATTAGAGAAAAATTTGCGTTATGATTAAAACGATATTGATTAGGTCTTACGTAGATAGGCCACCCTTAATTAGAATCTCTTTAATCTCATCTTTAAAGGATCTCAATGTCTTGAGATCGTTTTGCAGTATGCTGTAGATCTCATCCAAATTTAGATCCCAATAAACATGAACAAGAGCATTTCGAAATCCTGCCAGATCCGAGAGTTCAGCGGCCAATTCTTCGGAAATTATGCCGGACTGGCCGAGAAGATCGAAGGTCTCACGATAGGTTTCCGGCCTCCTGAGGCCATTTTGCGATATCAGATAGGATGAAATGTCTATCGCGGACTGAATGCTGACCAGCATTGCATGAAGTATCATGTTCCGTTTATCCCTATCATTCTTGAGGTCCTCTAAGGAATAACACTGGTATCTTTCCCAATCTTTAAGTGATATTTCCAGCTCTCGGAGATTTGATAACGTTCTCATTTTCAGGCTCTTGCCAGGAAGGCTTGATCAAATAGATCATACATGTACTTCAAATCAAGGTATTCAGATATTAAATGAGCTTCATAGTCGACTCTTCTCTTCTGATCTCTCTCCAATACGATTATCCCTTTTCTGATAACCTCATATTGAAAATAGGCAGGAGCATAATTGAGGATTCGGACATCGAAATCAACCCTGGGCAGGATTGCCTGTTCAAGACTCCTGGCCACCATTTGAGCCAACTTGAATCTATTATAGGGAAGTTGCTCTTTGTTTAGATGGATGGCCACGTCGATATCATGAAAGTCATCTCGCTCCAGAAAAGACCCAAAGACGTACGCTAGGTCGATCTCCTCGAACCCGTCCAGGATCAAGCCAATACGCTCCTTGGTTTTTTCCTTATCCATAACATGTCCCCATTAGCCCTTGCATCATTCTTAGTGATAAAGATTTTCTCAAAGATCAATGCATTTGGGTCCATCGCCCACAAATCCCCCCATCCCGAAGTGGCTCGCGTACCCCACCGCCACCGGCCCCTGTACCGGCACCCCAAACTCGATGCGAAAGCCGCGCGCAGGCACCACCGCCCGCCTTTCCCCATTGCCGCTCCTCCGGCAGACGAAACTGCTCCAGGGAACCGTCCTGTCGCCCAGACAGGTGTCGGCCACCGGCTCCAGAACCGCCGGCTCCGGCAGTCCTGCAAGCTCCAGCAGCCGCAGAAGATCGTGCTCTGCACTGCCGATCTGCAGCCCCCGCGCGTCGCACTTGGGCACGCCCGCACGCGTGACTTTGGGGTGGCGGGTGGACAGGAAGGGCGTGCGAGAGACCCAGGTTCTCGATTTCGCCAGCATAGGGCTTGGCCATCGCTCAGGGTCTTTGCCGCAAAAGTCCTCCAGGCGGCCCAGCTCCTGCAAAAGGAGACGAACCGCCGGGTCTTTGCCTTCCCAGATCTCTTTGAGATCCTCCAGAGCCTGCATGTCTTCAAAGCTAAATCCCATTGAAGCGTAAATGGTAATATGGGAAATCTCGGCACCAGAAGCTTTTCCTGCTCCAAAATTGGATTCGCAAAAGATATGGGCATGGCCATGCCCCTCTAATGGCTTTTTCTTATCATCGCATCCTGTGAAAACAGGAGAGCCGTCAGATAGGTTAACCAAAGCAGCATGAACCCTCTCCGCCAGGATAATGGTCTCTGTTAGATGCGGTATCCTCTGTCCAGTCACGGCGAAGCGAGCCGCTGTGGGTCTCATCGGCATCCTCTTTTGCTGAGGATTGACATTGCGATAAAAATCAAGGCGTAGGTGCGGGTGGTATGCCCTGCACCTCGAACTCCTTTTTGACTGCCTCTCTTATATCGCAGCCAATAACCTTTGCTACATTCCTGCCGGGGACAGGAACCTCCAGCCGCAGCGTTAGCTCCGAGTATCTGGTGTTCATCAGCAGCACGTTTAGCGGCTTGTCCTTCAGCACCATTGGATGGCTCTGAGCAACCTTGATGATGATTTCCCGGGCCCGGTCGATGTCGGAAGCCTTCTCCAGGTCAAAGTCCACCATCCAGGTTATCTCAGGCTGCTTAATGGACCAGTTGATGATCGGCTCCATGCTCATGATGCTATTTGGAACAATAATTCGCTTATTATCAGTGGTTCGAATTACCGTATGCCTTAACGTCAGGTCCTCCACCTGGCCGTATTCACCCCGAAAGTCCACCGAATCTCCCACCCGAAAGGGCTGGAAGACAGCAATGAAGATGCTTGAGGTGAAGTTGGAGAGAGAGTCCTTGGCGGCAAAGCCGATGGCCAGACCTGCGATGCCCGCGCCTGCGAGAATGGCTGTGACAAGGCTTTGTAGCTGCGGTATCTGATAGATGATGAGCATCAGGCCGATAACGTAGATCGTGGCGGAAACCAATCTGCGCATCATGAGCTGCATGGTCTCGTCCATATTCATCTGCACCTTGCACACCACAGTGGGAATATAGTTCGCCAGCATGCGGTCTACAATGCGAGCGGATGTACGGGTTAAAAGTGCAATTACAGTTATAAAAAAAACATTTAAAAATATCGATGTCAGATCTATGCTGCTGATGGTATTTGCCAGAATCTGGATAAAAACCAGGTCAACATGTCTGCCCGTCATCGAATCCACAGCTTTTTGAATCCAATTTGCCAGAAGAATCGGATCGGTCATGCCTGCCATTGCTGTAAGATTCATCAGGACTAGGGAAGGAAAAAGAATATTTAAGCGTTTCCAGACCGCTCGGGACAATACAAATCAAAAAATAAATAAAATAATTGCGGCTTTTTGCCGCCTATGAGAACATCCTCAGGGCTTCCTCCGATCCCTCGATCTCATCTCCGAGCACCTTTTTAATTGCAATCTCGAAATCGCCCTTGCCAACCGAAGATGCGCCTCTGCGCAGAGCATTCATGCCCGCTTCAACCACAATGGCATTGAGGTCGGCACCGCTCGCTTCCTCGGTGACTTTGACAATCTCCATCAGATCCACATCCTCATCCTTCTTCATCTTCCGGGAATGGATCTCCAGGATCTTGAGCCTTCCAACTGCAGAAGGCATGGGAATCTCTATGATCCTGTCAAAGCGACCGGGCCGCAGCAGAGCAGGATCCAGAATGTCGATTCTGTTCGTGGCCGCAATGATCTTGATGTCTCCCCTGGTTCTAAATCCGTCCATCTCTGCCAAAAGCTGCATCATGGTGCGGTTTACCTCGGCGCTTCCCGTGGTCCCGTCATGGGTACGGATGCTTCCCACAGCGTCGATCTCATCGATGAATATGATGCTGGGAGCCTTCTCGCGCGCCATCTGGAAGATATCGCGAACGAGCTGCGCGCCCTCTCCTATGAACTTGTGTACCAGCTCCGAGCCGGACATATGGATGAAAGTCGCCTTGGATTCGTGAGCTACAGCCTTAGCGAGCATGGTCTTGCCAGTTCCCGGCAAGCCGTAGAGCAAGACGCCTCTGGGCGGCTCAATGCCGATCTCCTTGAATATGGCTGGATTCGTGAGCGGCAGCTCAACGGTCTCCCTGATCTCTTGAATCTGGCTTTCCAGACCTCCCACCTGTTCATAGGACACATCGGGGGCCTCTACCAGCTCCATTACTTTTGCCCGGACATCTACTGAGCGGTCCAGGACGCGGACAATGGTCAGAGAGTTGTTTATGGCCACACGAGAGTTTGTCTGGATCATTCCCATCAACTCCGGCGGAGCGGTGGTTATGAACTCCTGATTATTGCCGTGTTGCCTGAGCAGGACATAGTCCGATCCCATCTCCACAACCGTTGCCAGGAACAGCGGCATCTTCTTGAGGAGTATATTCTCTTTCTTCAGCCGCTCAACCTCTCGCAGATATTTTTTATTGGCAATGAGGGACTCGAAGAGCTTTGCTCTTACCTCTTCCCTCTCCATCCTGGTTGTCTCCAGCTCTTCAGCGAGGCTCTTGTTGTCGGACTGCAGAGCGCTTATCCTCTTTACGAAGGACTCCTGAATGGTCTCTTGACCGGAAATGGCCGATGTTTCACTCATATAAAGAAGCCCTGAGTTTTTCAAGCTTATAAATTCATGCATAGGGGGTAAACTGAAAAATTTATTAATCTCAGAAAAGTATTAATCATAACCCATCTAATTATATCCTGTGGTTTTTATGATCACCCTGAATAAGCATAATCCACCTCCCTTCGAGGTAGTGGAAAGAAAAGGCCTGGGCCATCCGGATACACTGGCGGACGGCATCTCCGAGGCCATCTCCCGCGACCTATGCCGGTTTTACCTGGACGAGTTCGGCCAAATCCTGCATCACAATGTGGACAAGGTTCTTATCATCGCAGGCAAGAGCGCGCCGCGCTTTGGCGGAGGCACCATTTTAAAGCCCCCTTCGGTGGTCGTGGGCGGCCGGGCCAGCCGGCCCTCGGCAAAGCCGATCAGCGAGATCATTGAGAATGCTACAGCCTCACACTTTTATAAAACCGTGAAAAACCTGCAGCAGTTCGAGGTCGAGCCGCGTGTGGAAGAGGGCGCCCCGGAGCTGCGTTGCCTCATCGGCCGGGGAGCCAATGATACCTCCATCGGAGTAGGATATGCGCCGCTGAGCAGCACTGAGCAGCTCATCCTGGATCTGGAGGAGGTTGTGGGAAGCGTTCCGGGCGTGGGAGAGGACACCAAGCTCATGGCGGTACGCATAGGAGACAGGCTGACCCTCGTAGTAGCTGCTGCCATGGTATCGCGGCTGATAAATTCGCGAGAGGAGTACGATGGGGCCAAGGCCGCCGTCCAGGAAGCAGTCATGAGAAAGGCGAAAGCAGAAAGCTCCGGGGATGTAGAGGTCTTTGTGAACTGCGCCGATGCCGGGGAGAACATCTACCTCACAGTGACAGGCACCTCCATTGAGATGGGCGACGACGGAGCCACGGGCCGGGGCAACCGCGGCAACGGCCTGATCACACCCATGCGGCCCATGACCATGGAAGCTATAGCCGGAAAAAATCCGGTCAGCCACGTTGGCAAGATCTACAACGTCCTGGCGCAAAAAGCGGCCGCCGAGATCGCAGAGCTGGAGGGTGTGGACGAGGCCTATGTTACTTTGGTCAGCAAGATCGGCTCGCCCATCAGCCATCCGCTCCTCTGCGGCGTGCAGATCTCAGGCGACCTGCAGATGACACCCGCGATGGAGTCGAAGGTCGATAGCATCCTGGACTTCTGGCTGGAGAGCACCGGCGCCCTTGTGGAGCAGTTTGTCAAAGGCAAGCTGGCCATTTATTGAAAAATATAAAGCTTCAATCAGCCCCTTTAGTTACCTCTTTTTTGGCCATCTGCAGCCTCTGCTTGGCGTTGTAGCCTGTGGCTTTTTCCAGGAAATTTCTAAAGCGTTTGTTGGTATCCATGGCCTCGGCGTCGCTGGCGCCTAATACCGACTCCGTGGTCACGGTAAGCTTCTTGCCGGTGATCGACACGCAGATGCTTTTAAGAGCTCCATAGCTGAGCAGAAGCTTACCGTCCTCTTGCTTGATCTCTGAAGGAAACTCCTCTTCCAGTGCTTTTTGAATTCGCTCTAAGTCAGGCTTGAAGCCTCGCTTGAATGAGTAGTCCATGAGAAGGCATTGGGCCTGTTCCTGTATAGATCTTTCGAGCGAAAAACGCGATGACTACCGAGAAGGAATTTCGGGGTAATGGAGGAAAGAATTATTAAAGTTAGCAGGGCGAATGGGGATTGAGAATCATCAAAGGATGCTCATGACCGAAGATAAGGAAAAGGACCTCCTGCAAAAGATTGCTTCCTGTATAGAGAAAGGCGACCTGGACGCCTGCGTTGGCGAAGCAATTGCTTTCGCTAAAGAAATGGAAATTAGCCCGCAAAGGCTTCTGGAATTATCTGAAATCCAGAATAAGGCCAAGCAATACAAGCATGAATACATCCTTGCATTAGCAGCGGCTGAAGGCCTCGATGAAAAGGCGCGGGCATATAAAAATGCAGGAAGTGCCTCATTTTTTTTGCATAACTTTGAAATGGCCGAGAAATTCTATAAAAAAGCCATAAATGCTAATCCCAATTATGCCGCCGCTTACTCAAATTTGGGCTCGCTGCTTGCAAATCAGGGAAAGAAGGATGAGGCTGAGAAGCAGTTCAAGCTCGCAATAAAGGTTGATTCCAATTATGCCGAAGCGTACTACAACTTGAGCGTGTTGCTCATAGATCTGGGAAGAAAGGATGAAGCTGTGGAGCAGTTCCGCCTTGCAGTCAAAGCTGATCCCAATAATGTCGCAGCTTACTCAAACTTGGGCTTGTTGCTCGCAGATCTGGGAAGAAAGGAAGAGGCTGAGGAGCAATATCGTCTCGCAATAAAGGCTGATCCTAATAATGCAGCGGCTTACTCAAACTTGGGCGCGTTTCTCATGGATCTTGGAAGAAAGGAAGAGGCTGAGGAGCAGTGCCATCTCGCAATCAAGGCCGATCCCAATTTTGCTGGGGCTTATTATAATTTGGGCTTGTTGTTTGCAGATCTTGGAAGAATGGATGAGGCTGAGAAGCAGTATCGTCTCGCAATCAAGGCCGATCCCAATTTTGCTGGGGCTTATTACAACTTGGGCTTGTTGCTTGTAGATCTTGGAAGAAAGGAGGAGGCTGAGAAGCAGTATCGTCTCGCAATCAAGGCCGATCCTGGTCTTGCCACGGCCTACAACAACCTGGGCTTGTTGCTTGCAGATCTTGGAAGAAAGGAGGAGGCTGTAGAGCCGTTCCGCCTTGCAGTCAAGGCCGATCCCAATAAGGCCGCGACTTACTCAAACTTAGGCTTGCTGCTTTCAGATCTGGGAAAAAATGATGAAGCTGAGGAACAATATCGTCTTGCAATCAAGGCAGATCCCAACCTTGCCATAGCTTACTACAACTTAGGCTTGTTGCTCGTAGATCTGGGAAGAAAGCATGAGGCTATCGAGCAGTACCGTCTCGCAATCAAGGCCGATCCCAATTTTGCCATGGCCTACAATAACATGGGTGCGCTGCTCTCAGATCTGGGAAGAAAGGATGAGGCAGAGGAACAGTATCGTCTCGCAATCAAGGCCGATTCCAATCACGCCATGGCTTACTACAATTTGGGTTTGTTGCTCTCGGATCTAGGAAGAAAGGATGAGGCTATGGAGCAGTACCGTCTCGCGATCAAGGCCGATTCCAATCATGCCGCATCTCATAATAACTACGCAAATCTCTTGAGAGAATATAGGCGGTTTAGCGAGGCAGAAAAGGAAGTAAGAATCGCCCTAGATATTGATCCATTGGATCCGTACTCTCGTGGTACACTTGGCGACATTTTGGCCGATGAAGATTGGCTGGATGAATCTGAGAACGAATACAAATTCGCACTGGAGCGCTCTGATAAGATGGCTGACTCCGTCAAATCGGAAATCCACAATAACTTGGGCTGGGTATATACTAAGAAAAAGCTCTATCACAATGCAAAAGACGAGTTTTTTAAGGCCAGAACGATTGATCCAAGAAACATAAAAGCGATAAGGAATCTTCGATCCATCGATAGAATTGAGATGCCTTCAGAGATAACAAAAGAGCAAATTATGATTTCAAGCGTGTTGGTTTTGCCGCTATCAATATCATTATACCTTTTTTGGATAGCTAAATTGAATGAAACATCATTTACAGCTCTGTTTATGTTCTTTACCGCAACAGTACTTTTTGTCCTTCTCTACAGGAGTATGGGAAGATTTAGTGTAGGGCCGAAAGGAGTCGAATTTGAGATGAGCACTGAGCACAGACTCGTACCCGCTCAGGCCCAGATCGAGGAGTCCCTCTCTAAAATTGAGCGTTGAGTCCGGAACAGTCCGCCTCTGAAACTCAAGACAAGATGCCCAAATTGCTGCAAACTGGAGCGCTTTCCATCCTCTCAGTTCCAATCGGGTCGGGCAGCCCGGCCACAATCCCTGCAAAATTTTTATCTGCATTCTTCTTTTTAATTGCAGCCAGTTTGACAATCTCCTCTCGACTAATCTCCTTTCGGTCAAACTGCACCGCGTCCAGCAGTTTTTCCCCCCTCTCGGATCTGACTATCACTGTGGAGTATCCTTCTGCGCTTCCAATCGAGCCTATCGAAATATCTGCCAGCCGGCTGACCAGATCATCGCAAAATCCGCATCCTGCTCTCACCGCACTCTCAAGCTCCCGCACCCGGCAGGAGTACTCTTTGCCGTCTACTGTCACTATGAATCTTCCTCTGGCGATCTGCATCTTTTCGGCCCTGTCCGGATCAATGCCGAAAAGCTTCCTGATGCAACTTTCGAGAAATGAATAATCGAAGCTTTCGAAGCAGAACAGCCCGATTAGAAATATCTGGGCATCCGGAAACTTTTCATTAAAATAGCCCTGCCGCTGCAGCTTTCTGACGGCCCGGATCTGACAGGGCGTGCCGACAACGGCAATTCTCCTTTTGCCCCTCTCTAAGGCCTCCAGGAGCGGGGCGATAACAGAGACGCGCACGTATTTTGTCCCCTTCGCCTGTAAAACCTGATCCATTTCGTCAACAAAAACAGCATTCGCGCCGCATCGCTTATTTTTTTGGACAACAACCGCCGCATCCAGGAGGCTCATCTCAATTCCTCTCTCGAGAATTGAAGTTGCCATGCCCCCATCTTGCCCCTCAATGCTGCTCTTGCCGGCAAACATTTCTCTATTTACACCCAGATCATTATCAATCGTTCCACTCAGGAATTCCTCTTCCATCTCTTTGATATCGACTGAGGAGAGCGGGTAAATGTTTTTTCTTTCCAGTATGGACTTTGTGGGACAAACTAGGGCACAGGCCCCGCATGCGATGCAGTCTTCCGATAATTCTCCATACGGCGTATCCACATCCCTGGAGACTCCTCTATTCTGAGCATTTATGGCCGCCACCCCCACCAGCTCCTCGCAGACCCGGTGGCATAGTCCGCAGAGGATGCAATTTTTATCCTCCTGCATAAAACGGGGCTTGAAAATCCCATATTCTCTGGCCATCTCCTGCAATCTCTTCTCCTGGGGGCACCGGGCAATGAGAAGCTCCAGGATCATCTTCCGGATGTCAGCAATCTCCTGGGTGCAGGTATTTACGACAAGCCCTTCTTCTACCGGATAGTTGCAGGCGGTAACGAACTTTTTCCGGCCATTTTTAATGATTTGTACAGTGCACAGCCGGCAAGATCCATAGGCTTCCAGAGAAGGATGATGGCATAGCGTCGGGACATGGATGCCGGCCAGCCTTGCTGCCTCCAGGATCGTGGCCGAGCCACCATCGTCATCGGTCTCAATCTCATGACCGTTAATATTGATTTTCAACCTGGTCATGCCTTCTCACCTCCTGTTGCCTTCCCCAAACCGGCACTGGAAGAAGATTGGGAACGTCCGCGAGATACCTTCGCTATGGCCTTTGCCGGACAGACATCGAGGCAAATACCGCATCTAGTACATCGGGATTGATCTATGGCACAAATACCGTCCTCCTCTCCCTCGATTGCTCCTTTCGGACAGTTCTTCTTGCACAGGCTACAGCCTATACAGACCTTCGGCTCGATATAATACGAAACAAGAGCTTTGCAGGCTAAAGAGGGGCATCTTTTCTCGATCAAATGGGCTGCATATTCATCAGGAAAGTTGGCCATAGTGCTTAAAACCGGATTGACGGCTGTGCGGCCCAATGCACATAGCGACGTCTTTCTCATCAGGTCGGCTATATCTTTAAGAATCTGCAAGTCGCCCTCATGGCCTTTGCCGGAAACGATGCCGTCCAGTATATCCCTCATCTGTTTCAGGCCCTCCCGGCAGGGCAAGCACTTGCCGCAGGACTCATCACAGAGAAAGTCCACAAAGTAGCGGGCCAAATCGACTGCACAGGTATCCTCGTCGATGACAATAATGCTGCCTGAGCCCATCATGGAGCCATGGCGAGCAAGCTCGTCGAAATCTACCGGCGTCTGCAAGTGCCGGGCCGGAATTATTCCCCCGGATGGGCCTCCCGTCTGCACTCCTTTGAGCTTTTTCCCATCTGGAATTCCGCCTCCAATCCTGTAAATTATGTCGGACAGGCTCATGCCCATGGGAACCTCCACCAGACCGGTATTGTTGACCTTTCCTACCAGTGAGAAGATCTTGGTTCCCTTGCTTTTTTCCGTTCCGATGGCGGAAAACCATTCAGCTCCCCGGTTGATGATGAACGGAATGTTGGCCCAGGTCTCCACATTGTTGAGAAGGCTGGGTAGATTCCAGACGCCGCACTCCGAGGTGTGGACGTACTTGGGCCGGGGCTCGCCCACTTTGCCTTCCAGGGCGTTCATGAGAGCAGTTGACTCTCCGGAGACAAAGGCTCCCGCCCCTCTATGCACGGATACATCGAAATCAAATCCGCTGCCCAGTATGTTCTCCCCAAGAATACCCAGCTCTCGGGCCTGATGCAGGGCGAATTTAGCATTTTCTACGGCCAGAGGATACTCCATGCGCACATAGATGTAGCCGGTATGCGATCCAACTGCATAGGCTCCAATTATCAGCCCCTCCAAAACGCTATGTGGATTGCCCTCCATGAGAGCTCTATCCATGAAGGCACCCGGGTCTCCTTCATCGCAATTGACGATAACATACTTGGGATGGCCAGGTGCTAACGCCGTTGATTGCCATTTTTTTCCTGTGGGAAATCCGCCTCCGCCCCTGCCTCGGAGGCCGGACTTTTTTATCTCTTCAATCACCTCAAGGGCTGTCATCTGCGATAAGACGCGGGTCAGAGCGGCATAACCGCCCAGGGCGATGTAGTCGTATACATTTTTAGGATTTATATTTATATTATTTTTTATCAAAAGTCTCATCTGATGGCTATAAAATGGTATATCTTCTTCCAGTATTGCCTTTTGGCCTGTTGCCGGATCCGTATAAAGAAGGCGCGATACCAGTTCGCCTTTGAGAATGGTATTTGCTACGATCTCCGGCACATCATCCGGTGAGACTCCCATGTAATAGATTCCCGGCGGATATACAACTACCACAGTTCCCTTCTCGCAAAAGCCGGGACATCCCGTCTCCTTGATATGAATTTCCCTCTCCAGGCCCCTTTTCTCCACTTCTCTTTCGAAGGCGCTGGCCACCTTTCGTGCGCCAAGGCCCAGGCACCCGGTACCGGTGCAGATTGCCACCTCTTTTCTCTTGGGATCTCTCTTGCGTTCGATTTCATCTCTCAGGATCTCCAGATCCTGAATTGATGTAAGTCTTGCCATCTATTCCCCATTTTTCCTATCTATTGCTCACTATCGGAAGCAAGCAGCCCCAATATCTTCTTTACCTTCCTGGAGTCCACCCGGCCATGATACTCATTATCTACTACTATTACCGGGCCGATGGCGCAGCATCCCAGGCAGTTGACTCTATCTAAAGTAAAGCTATTGTCCTGCGAAGTATGGCCTGATTTTATGCCCAATTTTGACTCGGTTGTATCCAGCAGTCTCTGAGCGCCTCGCACCTGGCAGGCGGTTCCCATGCAAACGCATACTTTATGCCGGCCTACGGGAGAGAGATTCATCGCTTTATAGAAGCTCGCCACCCTGAATATCCGGCTTGCTGGAATCTTAAGCTTCTGGGAAAGTTCCCCGATGGCTTCTTTGGAGATCCAATGCAGTTCGCTCTGTAAATCCAAAAGCAACTGGATCAAGAAGCCTTCTTTTCCATCATATCTTTTTATTATATTATCCAGCTTCTCCTTGTCAGCATCGATCATATTCGCCTCGAGTATATCAGCATTAAGCGTGAAAAACTATATAATGCTTGCCTTCGATAACCAACAATAATGATGGAATTATTATTTTGCTATATCTACAAATTCAGCTTGAAGATTTCGTCCGGGTTAGGGCCTCGCGCATATAGCCTCGGACGGATGCTTTGCTGCCGGCCATGCTGGCTAAGTTTTCGATCTGCACGCCTATGATTAGTGCCCGGCGGGTCAGGAAATTAGAATCGGACGGATCCACCAAAAGGATAAAATGTATTCGGCAACAAAACCGGGCCGCAATGAAATCAGTGGCAATAGTAATGCGGGCGGAATTAATCCTGCTCCTGGTGCTTTCCATGGCGGCGCCAGCATTTGCAGCTTACGAATCAGGACCGGTTGGGCCCTACAACGTCTCTTTTGACATGAATACTACGATGGAGTACAGGGTCATCGTTGAAGCGCCTTCCAGTGGTGTAACCTCTCTGGGTGTGAATTTTGTCAGGTACAACCTTACCATAGACAGCGCCGATTACCTTGCCTGGCTGATCCTTACCCGTTATGATGAGCCAATGGTCGCTAATATTACCGCAAATGAATATATTGTGTACAATGCTCTTATAGGTGCCGGGGCGGATAAGCCCAATCTATACCAGCCTTTGATAGACGGAAAGCCGGGTGTGCTGGGCAATTTCAGGTTTGAAAGGCAGTTCTTGGGGCAGGGACAATATCAGGAGGGCGACCTGATCACCGCGGCCAGTTACTCCCCGGATGCGAGAGTCTTTGATGATGGAGTATATCGCGGAAGGACCGACTGCCGTGTCATATCCACCTTCCCCTGGGAGATCGTCAGGGACCTGCTCTACACCCTGCATGTCGAAGTGCCCAAAGAGGAAGGCGCGCCTATCGAACAGGCATCTTCTCTCAACCAGTCGCCTCTCATAAATCAGTCGTGAAGCGCTATCAGTAAAAGGCAAAACGGCCAGGCACGGATGTAAAGAGGGCAGGGATCTGGAAAAGAGGCCCGCAAATTATTCGGGCGAGGATGTCGCGGGGTTCATGGGCTTCGCGGGCCTCTTGCCGGGCAAAGATGTTAGACAAGGAATGAAGATATGCCGCCGCAAAGTCGGTTTATTTTATTTTTTAGCGCAATATCCTGCAGCTTGCTGCGCGGGTGCTCCACCGCGGTTTCGCTTTTGGGGCCGCAAAATCCAGTCGTTTTAATGAGGTCTTTCCATCTGCGCGTTGAGAAGGGTGTTTTAGGTATCCGCAGCTACATAGAGGGTTCATATAGATATTAGGTGATATCTACATAAAAATCACCTTTTAATATTAAGCAAATGGATAATGGTATTTGGAGGAATCTAAATCAACTCAATAAAACTGATGTTATCAATCCTGGCGCTGGGAATGCTAATTGCTGTAGGCGCTGCCATTGGTGAACCTGGAAATCCCGAATTTGCACCAGATGGTGAAGATCATGGCGGCTTTGATGGCCATGGCGGTAATCATGATTTCGATGGTCATGGACATAACGATTGGCTGAATCCCGGAGGGTATTATTCGTACAGCTATTGGTATCCAACCTATAGCTCATACTCCTGGTATCCAGTGTATACGTACACCTATCCGACCTACTATTACACAGCGCCTGAGCCGGTGGTCTATCCAACTTATCCCTACTATTACAATCCGGTAGTCTATGACCCCTGGTATGGAGCCAATGTCTATGGGTGGGGCGGAGCGAGCTACTACTATTCCAATAGCTGGTCCTGGTCTCAACATGGCGGATTATATTTCTAAAGATCCGGCCAATGATGTAGCGCTCGATGAGTAATGCAGCATCAATGCGATTTATAATTGGCTATTTTTTTTTAATTTATCAAAAAAAGAAAGATATACTGCACAATCAGGCCGGCGTTGTCTCCGCAGACTTCTGCTCTTCGGATCCAGTTCCTTCTGTCGCGGGCTCCTTTGCCGGTGGCGAGATTAGCTCGGCCGTGACACGTTCGCCTGTGTGCTTCTCGACATAGTCCACCTCTTTCAGCCCCAGGTGCTGGATGATCATATCCGCCAGGCCGCGCCTGATCATGAGCCACTCCTTGTAATAGGAGAGTTCCCAAAGAACGGTTATTATAGCCACATCATCTTTTATTTCCGCTTCAAGATCCATGTGGGCAAAGGTCTTGATGAGGGCTTTGAGCTTCTCTTGCCGATCTTCGATGAACTCATTGATTTTGTACTCATAGACGATGGTTCTGTCGGCCAGGGGGTGGTTGAAGTCGACGCTCACCTTTCGCCCGAAGATTCTGGTGACGGTTCCAACCTTATTCTCTACGCCAACGCGCATACCGGGAACCGGCTTCTTCTCCTTAAACCGGTTTATAGGGACGATCTCAACTTTTTTTGGATCACGAAGGCCAAAAGCGCCCTCGGGTGGTATCTCTACCTTGCCGCAGTAGCCGATCTCTTTTCCGATCAGGTCTTCTTCGAAGCCCTTCACGAGCTGGCCTGCGCCAACTACTATGAGGTGCGGCCCATACTGGGCTTCTTCATTAAAGATTCCCTTTTCCGTCGCCACGTCCTTATCGGTGGCAGCGATTACCTGACCTTCAACGCTCTCTGTGTAATCAATTCTGATGAAATCGCCATTTTTTACAGTCATCTTTTACTCCATCCTAACCTGAATGAACTTCATCTAATCCGGGGAAAGACAATGCCCAGAACCTGATTTATACTTTCGCATTCGTTTAGATTAAGTATTCTGCGATTATGTCGGTAAGAGGCTGCTCGCAATAGAGGCAGCGCAGCAAGACTGGATTTTTGGTCTTGACAAGCATCCTGGATTTGATGGGCTCGAGGGTATTAGAAATGCAGTTGGGATTCTGGCAGCGCACCACGCCCACAATCTCATCGGGCAGATCCACAGTTCGCTTTTCAATTACCTTGCCATCTCGTATGATATTGATGGATGCGGCCGGAGCAATGAGGGCGATCCTGTTGACCTCTTCCTCTAACAGCTCGCGGTCCTCGATCTTTACGATGTCCTTTTTGCACAGCTTCCTGCTTTCCACGTTCATGACCACGGAAACTGTAGCGTCTGTGGTACCGGAGATACCCAGGATCTTGAGAACATTTAGCGCCTGGCCTGCTGCAATGTGGTCAATCACCGTTCCGTTGTTGATGGGCTTTACCCGCAGTCCCTTTGGTTCAGCCATTTTTATGCACCTCCGCCAATAAGCATTTTGAGAAGAGCCATTCGAACGGGGACGCCGTAAAAGGACTGCTTGAAGTAGCGGGCATGCGACGTCTCATCCACGGAAGGTGCGATCTCGTCCACCCGCGGCAAAGGATGCATGATAATGAGGTCATCTCTGGCCCCGTTCAGGAATTGTGGCGTGATCCTGTAGCTTTTGGCGACCTTTTTATATTCTACCGGGTCCGGGAACCTTTCGCGCTGAATGCGGGTCATGTAAAGCACATCCACATTATTGATCACTTCTCCCAGGTCGCAGGTCTCGCGAACGCGAGTGCCCTTGTTGGAAAGATCTACCTTTATCGAATCGGGCATTCTAAGGCCTGGGGGAGATACCAGAGTAATATCAGCTCCGAAGAGCGAAAGCGCATAGGCCAGCGAGTGAACTGTGCGCCCATACTTCAGATCGCCCACAAGAGCAATGCTCAGATTCTCCAGATGGCTCTCCTTTTTGATGGTGTAAAGATCCAAAAGCGTCTGGGTGGGATGATGCCCGGCACCATCGCCGGCGTTGAGGACGGGCACCGGCGAGAACTGAGAGGCGAGGCGGGCCGAGCCCTCTTTGGGATGACGGATGACGAGGGCATCGGCATAGCCGCCGATGACCCGCACCGTGTCCGCCAGAGACTCGCCCTTGGAGATGGACGACCCCTCCGCGGGCCCCAGATTGATGACGCTGCCGCCCAGCCGATTCATGGCCGTCTCAAATGACATGCGTGTGCGTGTGGAGGGCTCAAAAAAAAGCAGCGCCAGGATTTTACCCGCCAACATGTCGCTCTTTCTGCCTCTTGCATAAGGCTCCAGTGACGCGGCCAGATCGAGGACGGAGTCGATCTCTTCTCTAGAGAACTCTCGCATGGAGAGCACATGCCTCTTCATGAACATGCCTTACCATCTCAATTTCTGAGATAATAAGGCTTCCACCTATATCTTCTGGCCGCCTCGGCATACTATCTTCCTGGCGCTTCCTGCGAGAGCCATCGTCCTGATGCCCTCACGCTGGGAAACCATTTCAGTCAGGTATAGGTATTGTAGCTCTTAGCGGTCTGCATGACCTTTTCCGTCTTCCGCGCATTCAGGTTCTCTCGCCTGCGTGAGGGTCCCGGCTTTCGGCTGCGGCCTCATCTGCCTCTCCTTGCCTCACGTGGCGGGGCGCTGGTGCGCGGGGGCCCTCCCGGGCGCGGGCATCCTTGGCCAGCTATTCGGCATCCATTTGCAGGGACTCTCTGCGATCTTCTGCGGAGGGTGCAGTGCATGTGATTTACTTATATATTTTCATATTTTAAAGTTATAAGAATAAATCTACATGGATTCTAAATTTGCCTTTATGGTTATTTGATCCAGATCACTAAATAATAAAAAATTGTGAAGGAAACAACGCCCAATACAGACAGCCAAGGCTACGACGATGACTCTGGCAGATCCAGTTATGGCGATTTCTACGGGTCAGATGATGGTAGCGAATCAAGTTATGGAGATTTTTACGATCCTGGTTCTGACTCAGGAGGAGATAGTGGTGATTCCGGAGATGGTGGTGAATGGTGACGGATTTGATTGATTTGAAGTGGGCCGAGATAGAAGGCGAATGGGTCATTTATCAAGAAGAACTGGATGAATGGATAAAAGCTCAAGGCATACCGAAATGTCCTGTCTGCAAGAACACCAAAGCCGGAATGAAAAATATCCGGACGGAAAATAACATCAAACGAGGAAACTGCGCCAACTGTGGCGCTAGGTTAGCGATAATAAAGAGATCATTAGCTCAAAAATGAATTGGTTCGTGAGGGTCATCATCCCACGCTCGCAATCGCATATTCGGAACCAACATTCAGGGGCATTGTACTGGCTGGCATATCCCGAAGGTCACCAATAAGCTCGCAACGATTCCGCTTTAGGCCTGCGGGTCGTTTTCTTTAATCTGTATTCAATTTCAGAGCGTCATGAATCAAGCAGGATCCGGATCACAGGAATGTCTTTTGTCTTCTCCTGTACTATTTCATCCGGAGCTTTTTTGGGATCGAATCCATACATGGAGCGATTTAGGCCGCTGCAAAGCAGTATCTGCCTTATTGCCTGCAGCTTCTCTGCAGTGTCATGGACAGGCTCCCCATGCCCTGAAAAGTGGCCTTCAGGCAGGAGCACTTCAACCTTCGGATTGGCCAGAAGGTTCAGATACCACTGTCCTTTCATCTCTTTTCCCTGATAGCAGTAGATCATCGGCCCGATTTGGGCATAGCTCACTGGAGTATAGCGGATCTTACCAGTCTTCCTGCCCGTGATGCCAAGCACCATAATGTCTCCAGTGAGGGAATTTGATATGACAGCCCCCCGGCCGATTTGAAATACCGGGACAACAATAAATCGATTGACAAACCGGAAGAACGCTCTTAGAGCTGATTTCTTGTCCATTCAAATCTTCCTTCTGAAAGCGCAGTCCTTTTGTTTATGTCGATACTATTATTTCAGTTTAGCCTTTGGAAAAGCCAAATGTAGATTGCATTATTTCACAGGGCCATGTTCCTATTTGCGCGGGCATACTTCCCGGCGGAAAGCATGAGGCCAAGATGAAAGGATAGCTATATTTGGTATGATAATCAATTATTATCTAGTGATCCAGAGGAGGTTTATGCAACAGATCTGCCACAGGCATCAGGCATTACTGATGGCCATGATAATAGCAATAGTCGCGCCATTTTTATCAGGTATGGGATGGGCAGTCGATGCCTCGCTCAAGGACAATGCCTACCACTACATGGCCAATGGCGTGGATGACCAGCTCTACAATGAGTGGTGGTACTTCAATGCAGCAGATAATGACACAGAGGTTCAGGTGGTCTATCTCCTCAGCGATCCTGATAATATTTCCTCTGCTCGAAAGATTCAGGTGCAGGTTGTGGTCATGCAGGATGGCATTCCTCATGTCATGGGCCAGCACCAGAGCCGCGGATATGGGGGGGACAGAAACTCTCCCATGTTCGACATTGACAAGAGCGGCTTTTCCTCAGAGGAAGAGCCGAACCTGCATGTCTGGGGTGAGGCCCTGGACAGTGCCACAGGGGACCCGATTCGCTGGGATCTGGTTTATCAGCCCACGGCCCGTCCCTGGTTTGCCATTCCGGTTCAGGTTCATATCAGCTACCTCAAGAGCGATTGGCTCAAGTGGCTGGTTTACATGCCTTCTGCTCAGGTAACTGGCACTCTTACCATCGGCAACAGGACAAAAAGCCTGCAAGGCACAGGCTATCACGAGCATGCCTGGGGCCGCTTTGCCTTAAGCGATCCTCAAATAACCAGGGCCTCTGTTTCTGTTCCCCTGGATGGATTTTCCCTGGCATTCGCCGAGATATTGGGCGAGCAAAGAGCGGCATTTCTAGGGATAGAGAAAGACGGAAAGAGCATTGTTTTCTCAGATGAGCAGATCAAACTAAACTATTCAAATGCTAGTTACTCATTTGACAATATTACTGAGTCAGTCTTTCCTGCTGCCTATAATGTAGAGGCAGATAACGGAGACTACATCCTGGATCTTGCGGTAGATGTGCAAAAGAGCGCTGCTACAACTCTCGACTACCAGCCTCCTTTGCAGAGCGTTCTCATCTTCCAGCAGGTATCTATTTTGCAGGGTACACTCAACTCAAAGTCCGGCGAGAAGTTCACCTTCCAAAAGCAGGGCTTTTCGGGATTTACGGCGCCAAGGCTTCATCCTGTTTTCAGCAAGATCAATTCAAGCTCCGGAAATTCGACATCCTTTATTTTGTCGATCAACCGATCTGAATCATGATGAGCTAAAACCGGCAGGATAAGCTCAAGGCCCATGCGCAAGGAGACTGCAAAATCTGCCGATAAGTAGATCTCGAATTAATAATTAATCAGGCAAAATAATAGAAAATCAGGCAGAAGCTAGAGCCGGCTCTGCGGCAATCCTATCGCAGAAGGCTTTTACCTGTGCCTCATCCATGCTGTTCTTGGGAATGACCATGACATGATACCCATCGCTCTCCAGCCTGTTGATCAGATCCCTAAACTGGCTCATGGCTACGTTGACCTGTTTGGTCAGATCAGGCATCTTTAGAATGACTATCTTGATTGAAGGAATAACCGCGTCCACGACATAACCCCAGCGGGTGGGACGATGCATCAGCACAACTATCCCTCTTCTTCCGAGCTCCGAGATTATGCCGTCAAACTTCGCTATGTCTTGTCTCTCAGGTTGCTTCATTTAGACTCTACTCCATGCCCATCATCTAATTTATTCTAATCAACATTCATTATTTCCATCAAAGCAAAAATTGAGAGGGGTTGAGGCATTTTACCTTCATTCAAAGGTTTCCGTTATCAACGGATGCTGCCCTCCTATAAATATATCATTAAGAAATATTGAAGGTTTAGTATCTACCAGATGATCTACCAGGTGATCTAGCAGGTCTATGCTTCTGATAGCATTCGCTGCAATAAACCGGCCTGGACCCATCCGGCTTGAAGGGCACTTGTGTCTGCTTGCCGCATTCTGAACAGGTAACATCTGTCATTTCTCTGGGACCGCTGTTGTAGCCACTTCTGCTGCTACCGCTGTTTTCATACTTTCTCTCAAACATTTAGTTCACTTACCTTTTGAATCGAAACCGCTTCTGAAAACATCTCATCATGTCTCTTTGAATCGACGAATCCAGCATCACTTAAAGAACCGCTCAGCTTATATACTTACCGGTTAAAACCAAATAAATTTTTTTCAAAATGAATGCCCAGCAGCTTGCAGCGCAGGCGCGCCGCCACCGTTTTACTCTGCTGCTTTCATTCCTGTACTTTTACCCCGTTTAATCTCCGTTTTCCTATCTTCTCTTGGTAATTATGGAGAGTATATCGTTGTCTTTGAGCTCATGATCCAGCCCTACCGATTGACCTGGGAACTTGGCGCTCTTGCCCCAGACCAGAGCATAGCGGAAGAGATTCACAAAGTCGCGATGAAGATGCTCGCAAACCGATCTGACGCTGCTTCCATCCAGCAGCACCAACGGCTCTTCAAGGTCTGCTTTGCCGCCTTTCGGCTTGAGATAGACGCGAATGAAGCCCAGACGCTCGTAAATAAGGTCCTTTAGCTCCTCCAGGCCCTGGGTAGTGGCGCAGGAGAGTGGCAGATAATCCCTGCCCAGCTCTTCTTTGATCTTGTTCTCTACATCACCGAATCGAAGGTCAAACTTATTTATTGCCACCACTGAAGGGATGTAAACCCTGTTTCCTGCCAAAAAATCCACCAGGCTGTCGGTATCTATGTCTTCGCGAACTGTGACATTGGCATTGACAATCCCGTAGGCGCGGATGATATCTGCGATCTCAAACTCCGTCATGTGGGTGAGCTGCACAGTGCTGCGTATGATTATGCCGCCCTTTCTGTCCTGAGTGATATGAATATTGGGGGGTTGCTTGTCCAGCCGGATTCCCGCATCGTAAAGCTCGCGCTCCAGAATATTCAGCTTGTAGTTGAATACGTCCCCTAATAGTAATATTATATCCGCGGCGCGAGCTGCTGTTATGACCTCTCTGCCCCGGCCCTTACCCTTGGCAGCGCCTTTGATGATGCCGGGCATATCCAGTATCTGGATCTCAGCGCCTTTGTATTTCATGACCCCCGGAATGACCTCCAGGGTAGTGAATTGGTATGCGGCAACCTCTGATTTGGAGGCGGTCAGGTGGTTGAGCAGACTTGACTTTCCGACCGATGGAAAGCCCACCAGGGCCACAGTCGCATCTCCGGACTTCTTGATGTAATATCTTCTGCCCCCGCCGCCGCCCTTGATCTTCTGAAGCTCTTGCTGCGCCTTTAGCTTCGCGATCTTGGCCTTGATCTTGCCCAGATGGTGCTCAGTAGCCTTGTTCTTCTGAGTGTTAAAGATCTCCTCTTCCAGTGCCTTTATCTGTTCCTCGATGGTTGCCATTTATTATCCTCTTAATCCGCCAAGAACAGCGCGCTTTGCCATCAGATTGAAAATGTTCTTGGTTTCGTAGCAGCAAATGAGGCTTCCCCTTTATAAGGTATGGGTTTGCACTTTGTGCATTAGAAAAATCTTGACGCCGGACTGTCCCTCGCTCTGCAAATCTCTCCCGTCTCGCAGATCTCCGCGGCCCAACAGTCCTGGCAGGGTGCATCCTCAGGCCGGTCGGGAAGCTGGCCGTCTTTTATCTGTCTTATTCTATCTCGAATACGCAGCACCCGCGCTCTATCCACGCCG
>JBAQXX010000080.1:0-16927 GCA_049299735.1 Methanothrix sp.
TTAAGGAAGAGGGATGACAATTGTTTCGATTCAGCAAAGAGCAGTCCATTGTAAATGTCGCGGGTGTGAAGTTTGGAGGCCAGAGCGGCGAGCTGCCTTCTGTTCTATGCGGCACGATATTTTATCAGGGGCACAAGATTGTAGAAGATGAGGAGAGGGGCATCTTCGATAGGACGGCAGCGGAGAGGCTGATATCTCGCCAGGCGGAGCTGTCCGAGGAGACGGGATGCCCCTCTGTCCTGCACCTGTACGCCCGTAGCGCTCCGGCTTTTGAAAGGTACCTTGATTTTGCAGATCAGGTCTGGAGCGGCCCCTTCATCATCGATTCCGCGGATGCTGCCACGCGCAGCGCGGCCGCGCTCCTGGTTTCTGAACTGGGGTACGCCGACCGGGCCATATACAACAGCATCAGCCTGGCAACGGAGGAAAAAGAGGCGCAGGCCCTGCAGGGCTCGGAGATCGACTCTGCCATCATTCTGGCCTACAATCCGGCCGAGCCGGGCGTGGACGGTTCACTCTCTATATTGGAGACGGGCGGCAATGTGCTGGCGAAGGGTTTGCTTCCTCTGGCCCGCGAGCTGGGTATGGTCAATCTGCTCATCGATCCGGCGGTGCTGCCTTTGGGCAGCGGGGCCGGGTCGGCTCTGCGCTTTTCCGTGGCGGCCAAGGCGCGCCTGGGCCTGCCTGTAGGCTCGGGCATTCACAATGCCGTCTCCTCCTGGCCCTGGCTGTCCAAAAAGGAGACCGCCGTCAGAAAGGGCTGCGACGCGGCGGCAGGGGCCATGCAGCTCCTCGCGGGAGCGGATTTTTTGCTTTATGGGCCCATCGAAAGCGCGGATGTCATCTTTCCTGCGGCGGCGTTGGCCGACATCCTCATCGCCGAGGCTGTGCGTGACCTGGATATTGTTCCTGGGGGGGCGCATCCACTGCACCGATTGGTCTAGGGCGCATCTGCTGGTCATCGGTAAATCTCCCCCGCATGGTCAGGCCTCGGTCTCTGCCGGGATCGATCCGCCTTTTTCCTTCCAGCCCTCTGCGCCTCCTGGCGGGCTAGCGTGTGCGCGGGGGCGGCCTTCTACAGGGCTTGGGCATCGCGGGACGGCTCGCGGGCGTTCCTCTGTAGAGCCTTTCTCCGGTGCTTGTCTTGTGCACGGGATATGGTTCTATGGCATTACGTTTAAGACTTACATAGAACTTTTGAGGGCGCACGAGGAGAACTTTCAGGTTATATGTACTGCGTTATACAACCTTCTCAAATTGGCCTAGATCTTCTTCGACCTATCTCCTTATTCCATAGGTTATGGAATTTTGCACAATCTCACTTGATTGCCTTCTGCATAGCGGTCTTCTTAGGCCAATGATAGCGATCGCAATAAGCCACAATCTGCCGCGCACCATCTGACTTATCAGGCTGGAATAGTATTTATAAAATTATGCTGTGGCGTAGTGGGTGGTTTTTGTCCGGAAAAAGAGAGGGATTCTTGCAGGTTACACATACTTCTTAGAGTTGGTTTTCAGTCCGTATATCCAAGCTCCTTGGCCTTGGCGTAGGCTGCATTTGCTTCGGTTATCTTGCCTAATGCTTCAAGAACTGCGCCTTTTTTGTTCCAGGCAACGGCATTGTTGGGGTCGAGTTTGATAGCTTCATCGTAAGCCTTTGCGGCTTCATCGTACTTGCCTAGTCCACTAAGAGCGAGACCTTTGCCGACCCAAGCCTGCCAAAGAGATGGATTAATATTTATAGCTTTATTGTACGTCTGGATGGCTTCATTGTGCTCGCGTTGCTCAAGAAGAGTCAAGCCTTTGTTGCACAGGACCTCTACATAATATGGTTTGATCTCGATGGCTCTATCAAAAGCTTGAATAGCTTCATCGTACTTGCCTTGATACCTGAGAACAAGACCTTTGCCGTTCCATGCCTCGGCAAATTGTGAATCAATCTCGACAGCTCTGTCGAATGATTTGATCGCTTCACTTAATTTTTCTAGTTTTAAGAGGGCATAGCCCCTATTGGTCCATGCATTGACGTAATGCGGGTTGATCTCGAGAGCTTTGTCGAATGATTTGATAGCTTCAATCGGCTCGTTTAGCTCATTAAGAGTAGTACCTTTGTTGTACCATGTCATGGGTTTTTGAGGATTGATCTCGATAGCTTTGTCATATAATTTGATAGCTTCACTTAATTTTCCTAGTTTCAGGAGGGAATTGCCTTTGTTACTCCAAGCTTCATCATTTTGCGGGTTGATCTCAATAGCTTTGTTTAGTGCTTTAATTGCTTCATCTGGGTTATTTCCTAACTTATTAAGTGCTGCACCCTTATTGTTCCAGGTTGCTGCATCTTTTGGATTCAGCTCGATGGCTCTATCAAAAGCTTGAATAGCTTCATCGTACTTGTCCTGTTGGGCGAGAGCCCAGCCTTTGTTGTACCATGCATCTGCATTGTTGGGATCGAGCTTGACAGCCGCGTCATAAACATTGAGGGCTTCGTCGAGCTTGGTGTGAAGATAAATGAATTGTGCCATCTCAAGATTGTCAACTGTGAGGGCAGGTTTGTTGGGAGGAGTAATGACCAAATCTCTCTGCACGGCACCTTTTAGTTTCAATCCCCATGCTGAGACCCCATAAACCTTGCAGCCCGTAAGATCTGCTTGTTCTAGATTCGCCTCGACTAAGTTAGCGTAGTTAAGGTTGGCATTTATGAGCTTTGCTCTACTAAGGTCCGCATGACGTAGGTTGGCGCCATTCAGGTTGGCATCAGACATATTTGCATTTCGGCAAACTGCTCTGCTGAGATCTGCCTCGAATAGATTCGCTCTGCTGAGATTTGCTCTACTAAGGTCCGTATCCGCGAGGTTCGCTCTACTAAGGTTTACTTCAGAAAGATTCGCATCGCTGAGATCAGCTCTATTGAGATTTAACTCAGCTAGATTAGATCCACTAAAGTTTTTACCTTTAAGGTCTTTCCCTTGAAGATCCAAATAGAGTTTAGGTCTTTTGCGCTTTTCCAGTTTTTTTGATTTATAATTATATGCTATAAAAGTTAATGCAACAGCTATCAAAGTTGCTATTACTGCTAATATATTAATAATTAGTACGTAATCTACCATATTTAATCCTCCAATCTAGATACATTTTGTTTGTAAAAGCGATAATCAATTATTGTGAAAGCTAATACAAAGATAATTAACAAAAAAAGTCCAAACCATAGTATGTATGTGGCATTGCTAACAATTGAGCAAAAAAACGGAATTATTGAGACGAAGCAACACATTATCGACAAATGAATCTATATTTCATCTTTATAATCTGGCAAATATGACGCGGGCACTATGAAAGCTAACACTAGAATACTCTTATTAGGAAAGGAAATAGGCATCTGAAGAAGATATTGAGCGAAAATCTCTATGCCAATTGGAAAAAGTGGCCATATTATTCTAACTATAAATTTAATACATAATTTTCTTTTTTCCTCTTCGATAATGGGATTTGTCGCCATCTTCTACCCACTCTCTTTTCTATCTCGTTCCTTCCTTTCAGCTGTGGCCGATGGGACTACATTTTCTCGCCGATCACATTCTGTCGGACGTTTCCTTCAGTCAGCAATAAAAATCCTGGCGATCCCATTTAATCGAATAGTCGGTCAGGCAAAGTCCATGCCCTCTTTAGAGGGCTTATCATTTTATCTAGTTTTGCTCTGCGGCGATATGCAGAGAATTCTTTGAAGTCGTTAAAGAATCGATGATGGCAGCTTAGCGATTACATATCCATGCAAGAAGTCGAGCCCCAGAGTCGTCCTCATTGGGCATCGAGAGAAGAGAACTTCGGTGAACTGGATGATAGGTGGTAAGTTACATGCACTCGAATACGCTACTTTTCTCACCCAGAATCGGAGCCCATGATAATTTTATAAATATGCTTTCGACCTCGTAAGGTCTGTCTACCTTTGCGCGCCGGATTCTACAGCACTTTTTCCTATTTAGCCGATGCTGGTCAATCGATAGCATGCAATTGTCGAAGATTCATTCCATAATGTTAAGATAGCCTTTGGCGATGAGCGAAACCGTGGGCAGTAGTTCCACAAGAGCATGACACCCGGCGGCGTGAGATCGATGCCACGCAGTAATCCTGAGAGGCCACAGGCCAGGAAGCTGCAAGATCCCGCAGGGCATTTTCATCGCACTTCCCGGCCTTGACCCCGGGCCAGGCATCTTCGTCCATCCTCTGTCCGCGAGGCACGTGTGCTTGGCCACCGTCCGGGCTGATCAGGCCTGCTGGCTTTCGCGCAAGATTCAATTGTCTCACGCGAAGCCGCAAAGACGCGAAGTCACGATTAGAGAAGACATCTCTTGAACGAAATTCTGGAACGTAAGTTGCAGGAAAAGAGTTTATTGCATAGAGCCCAGAAGCCATTAGCCATGTACCTGTCCCGTGAGGAAGAAGGCATTTATCAGGGCGAGCAAGGCGAGACCCTGCGCCGCATGATGGAGATCCTTGTAGCGTTAGGCGACATTTATGGCGCAGAGAGGCTCGTGCCGGTAAGGTCGGTGCAGATCGCGGGAGTATCCTACAAGAACATCGGCGAAGCAGGTCTCGAGTGGATCTCCGACCTGGAAGGCCGCGTGGTGGTGCCCAGCATTTTAAATCCGGCAGGCATGGATCTGTGCCGCTGGAAGGAGATGGGCATTGAGGAAGAATTTGCCCTAAAGCAGAAAGAGACCATCGAAGCCTACCGCCGCCTGGGCGTTACCATCGACTGCACCTGCACTCCTTATCAGATTTATGACCTCGCCCGCCGGGGTGATCACCTGGCCTGGAGCGAGTCATCCGCAGTTTCTTATGCCAATTCGGTCATTGGTGCCCGCACCAACCGTGAAGGCGGTCCGTCAGCCCTGGCCGCGGCACTGGTGGGAAAGACGGCTCTTTACGGCTACCATCTGGACGAGAACCGACTGCCCACGCACCTGGTGGAGGTCGAGGCCGATCTGCGGGGATCGGACTACGGTGCTCTGGGATTTTTGGTGGGCAGAATCGTCAAGGACTGCGTGCCATTTTTCCGGCTGCAGGGCCTGCGGCCCGCTCCGGATGAGCTCAAAGCTTTGGGCGCAGCAATGGCGGCCAGCGGCTCAGTGGCCCTTTACTACGTGGAAAATGTCACGCCTGCTCCGCCCGACCTCTGGCTGCCGGAGGAGACGATCTGTCTTGGCAGAAAAGAGATTGATGAGGTCTATGCCAAATATCCAGGTGGCGGCGCGGACGCTGTGGCCCTGGGCTGCCCACACTGCTCGGCTGAGGAGCTGGTGAGGATCGCCGGGCTTTTGCAGGGCAAAAAGGTCCAAAAGGAGCTGTGGGTCTGCACCGCCCGCAAGATCGCAGACGCGCATCCTGATCAGGTGGCAACCATCGAGGAGAGCGGGGCGCACGTCTTTTGCGATACCTGCATGGTCGTCTCTCCTGCCACGGAACGCTTTGGTAAAATGATGACGAGTTCCGGCAAGGCGCTGGTCTACCTGCCCGGTTTGGCCGGGGTTGGGGCGGGCCTGGGAAGCCTTGAAGAGTGCATTGATGTAGCTTTAAGGAGGCGGTAAATATGGAAATAAAATGCCACAAGGTTGCCTGCGGCTTCGCTAGCGGTCCGGCTCTGGTGACAGGGGATGCCATCTCATTTTTGGGCAATGTCGATGCAAAGACTGGCGTGGTGGTTGATCCGGCGCACGAGCTATTCGGCCAGTGCATCGCAGGAAAGGTGCTTATATTTCCCGGTGGCAAAGGCTCGACGGTTGGCTCCTACGTTATCTATCAGCTTAAAAAGAGAGATCTTGCGCCCGTGGCCATGATCAACCTCCGCTCCGAGCCGATCGTCGCAGTGGGCGCCATCATCAGCGGCATTCCCCTGGTGGACGGAGTGGAGGAGGAGACTATGCAGATAAAAAGCGGCACTCTGGTTGAGGTTGATGCCGACCGGGGGCGGGTCAGGATTTTCCGAGACGGTTGATATGACCTCTTTCCTTCTATTTTATCCGGCCTTGCCGTGACATTTCTTGTACTTTAGTCCGCTGCCGCACGGACAGGGATCGTTTCTGCCCGGCTTGAAAATCACATGTGCGATTTGACCGTTTTTCATGTAGCTCATAATGTTGGCAGGAGCCTGGCCCTGGCGAAGTTCATGGGCCATAAACCGCATAGGCCCATCGACGTGCCTGAAGAATTCTTTATAGCCGGCACATAGATAATTAAGGCCGATCTCGCCGTTTTGCGTTTTGATAAAACGGTTCTTGGGGCATTCGCCGTTGCAGGCGAATCTGACCTCACACAGGCGGCAATATTCAGGCAGAGTATCGATCTTATCCCTGCCGAACTTTTGCTGTTTTCTGGATCCGGCCAGCTGGGCCATGCTCCGCTCTCTGATATTGCCGAGCAGGTACTTGGGCTCCACAAAGTGGTCGCATGAGTACATATCGCCGTTGTGCTCCAATGCCATGGCCGTTCCGCAGGTCGGCGAGAAGGCACAGATTCCTGGAGCAACTCCCGCCCAGGCAGCCAGAGCTACATCGAAGATCTGCACATAGGTCTTCCCCACATCCTTGCGCACCCATTCATCAAAGATGGAGATCAAGAAGCGGCCATACTGATCTGCTTTGACGGAACGATCAGTGACTCTGTCGCCCTCCTGAAATCCGGTGTCGTTATCTCTCTCTACTATGGGAATAAACTGGATGAAATTCGCCTTTATTTCATCTCTCAGGAAGCGATAAACTTCCAGAGGATAATCTGCATTTGCGGCATGCACCGTAGTCAGGATATTGTAATCCACCTTGTGCTTTCGCAGGAGCCGGGCCGCTTTCATAACCCTATCAAAGGTGGGGTTGCCGGCTTTATCTACCCGGTAAGCATCATGAAGCTCTCTCGGCCCGTCCAGACTCAGGCCGATGAGGAAGTTGTTCTCATGGAAGAATTCGCACCATTCGCCGTCAAGAAGTGTACCATTGGTCTGCATGGTATTCTGAATTATCATATTCGGGCGCTTATACTTCTGCTGGTATTGGATTGACCGCCTGAAAAAATCCAGGCCCATAAGCGTTGGCTCGCCGCCCTGCCAGGCAATGGTGGCTTGCGGAATCTTCTGCGCCTCGATGTATTGGCGGATATAAGTCTCCAGAAGCTCATCCGACATTCTGAAACTGCTTTTCGGATACAGGTTCTTCTTGGATAGAAAAAAGCAGTACTTGCAGCCCAAATTGCACGCCGCTCCTGTGGGTTTGGCCAGGAGATGGAAACCGGGCAGTGCCTTCGTCTTGCTCATTGATAGTTATTATCTCTTCTGGTTTAATTAATTTTCTTATGATTCATACTTGTAAAAAAATGAAAACAGAAGGCACTTTCGTCTTAATCAGCTTGCAGCACCCGCAATTGGATATGCCCTCGATGGAGTATTTGGATATTCTTTCATGCTGGCCACAAGTTGTCGATAGATCTTTTGGTATGCATCTATTACGAAATCGTGCTCTCCCGCAATATTATGCTCCTCGCCTGGATCAATTTCGATATTATAGACCGCAGGAATTTGGCCGTAATCGCTTTCAGGTCCCTGGAATGAGTCATATGCCTTGGTGTGAACCTTGAACTGATGCCAGAGTACGGCTGAAGGAAGAGTTTCGGCTGCACTGCCGGTTCCAGTATACCATACCACCCATTCTCGGCTGGAGTTCTCCTGCGCCCCTAACAGGAAATCCGATTGGTCGATGCCGTCAATCGGCCTATCCGTGGGGATCTTTCCGCCACCTAGCGTTGTAAAGGTGCTGAACAGATCTAGGAGACTCATGATCTCGTTAGATACTCTGCCTGCCTCGATATAGCCCGGCCACCGGAATATGCAGGGAATGCGCACACCGCCTTCATAGGCTGTACCTATTCCGCCCCGGAATGGCGAATAGCCTGCGTCCGGCCATTGATCAAGTGTTGGTCCGTTATCGCTTGTAAAAACCACTATGGTATTGTTGTCTTTTCCTGCATCTCGAAGCGCATCCAGAACCTGGCCGACATGATAATCTGTCTCCATTACCGCATCGCCATATGGACCCTTGCTGGACTTTCCTGCAAACTTCGGATTTGCAACACTGGGAAAGTGCGTCCTGACAAAGGGAAGGTATACGAAGAAGGGCTTCGTGGAGTTTGCCTGATTATTGATGTATGCAATTGCTTTGTCTACGCACTGCTCATCAACAAATGCCAAAGAAGATATGTTTAATGGCGTCACAAGTTTAAGGTTCTCGCCTTTCTTGGCTTCCACTATTCCGTAAAATGGATCTTCCTTTACCCAATTGGGATCGTAGCCGATACGTTCTTTCTGACTGTAGGTATTTAGGTGATATAATACCCCGAACCACTCATCGAACCCCATATTCTGAGGCATGCTTTCATTGACATCCCCCAAATGCCACTTGCCAAACATAGCTGTGTTATAGCCGGCATCCGATAGCACTTGTGCGAGTGTGGTCTCCTCAGGAGATATGCCGGCCTTAGCGCCTGCCATCGAGGCCAGGGCCATGCCCGTTCTGATCGGCAGCCTCCCAGTTAGCATTGCTGCCCTTGTGGGTGTGCATTGTGTCTCCGAGTAACAGGAAGTCAGCTTGAGTCCTTCTTTGGCCATCTGATCCATCCTGGGCGTCGGTGCACCCAATACATCGCCGCCACCGTAGCAGCCAGGGTCCATATATCCCATATTATCGGCCAGCATGATTATGATATTCGGCCGGGGTGCCGGCATGACGTCCTCATGGAGAACCTGCTGAAGGCTCGAATTGTTGGATAATGCATTTTTCCTGTTCGTTAGAACTTCTGCCCCGGGAGTCTCTGGCGTTATCTGGTCCGCACCATATCCTTTCAGATCAAATGGTATGGGTGACAGACCGGTGTTACCAGAATCGAGGCTGCTGGCAATTGAAACTAAAAAAAAAACATGCAATTGCCAATATCAAGGATCTATTTCTGATCTAATCCCTCCGCTAATAATGAACTTCGTTGTATATCTCTCTATCCCCGATTATTCAGAGCATATTTTACCGCAGCCTCTGCGTGTATGGTCATGGTATCAAAAACCGGCACCATTACGTCTTTTTGTTTGATCAGCAATGGGATCTCGGTACATCCCAGTATGACTCCTTGCACACCATCCTCATTCACAAGACGGTTAATGATCTGAACGAATTGTTCTCTTGATTCGTTACAAATCTTTCCGGCACATAACTCATCAAATATCACAGAATTGATGTATTCCCGTTCGGTTTCATTGGGAATAATCACATTGAGTCTGTGATTTTTCTCCAGCCGATCCCTATAAAAGTTCTGCTCCATAGTGTACTTCGTTCCCAGTAGTGCAACCGTTTTTATTCCACTGTCATTCACTCTTTCACCGGTTGCATCCGCTATGTGGAGAACCGGGATCTGGACCTTTTCTTGAATGTCATCCGCTCGTGAGTTCATCGTATTGGAGGCAATCACAATAAAATCTGCGCCACCTCTTTTGAGTCTTTGTGCGGCATCAATCATCGTTTTATTGAGGGGGTCCCAGTTTCCTTTATCTGCCAGTTTTTCTTCCTTTGAAAAATCTCCAAATTCAATGGAGTACATTAGAATCTTTGCCGAATGCAATCCCCCAAGTTGCTTGTTAACCATCTCGTTCATCAATCTGTAATATTCGATTGATGACACCCAGCTTACCCCAGCGATAACGCCGATGGTTTTCATTTGTGAATCGTATGAACTGAACGTACCCGTATTATTATCCCTGGTGGCATTAATAAGCTCTTTTGAAGCTGCAACATCATCTGCGCTGACACATCCGACAAAGAGTGCTAGTAATATCGAGATGAGGACAAATCCAGATACTAGTGCGTATTTCATCAAATTCCTCCATATCTTCGTCTTATTCAAATAATGTATGATATAAATAAAAATATTTGGGTCCAAATGCTAAAGTAGGACCAGCAGAAAACGCCCTGGTTCGGGCCGTTCCAGACTTGTGGAGCATTGATCCTAATGCCGCCTCAATGAATAAAATATTCTTGCGGTGGCAAGCCAATAGATATCCTCTTTTGTTTAAAGTAGCATTTAGGGCCAGTAGAAGCTTGCCAGCACCTTTGTCCTCTTCGCTGCAAAAATGGTAGCACTCTGAGCATGGCCTCAAATCGCCTTATTACCACTAACTTGACGATGTCGTGTCAGCCTTCTCAAACTCCTCCAGGAATCTGTCATTTTCCTCAGGCCTGCCCACAGTGACGCGCAAACATTTTTCGCCGCAGCCGGGAAAGGAGTTGCAGTCCCGTACCATGATTCCCCGGCAGAGCAGCCGCTCCACTACAACCTCTGATTTTTTCCGGGTTTGAACATAAAGGAAATTGCCCTCCGAGGGATTGGCACAGGCCAGTCTCTCGCGCATTCTCTCTCGCTCCGAGACGATTTTTCCCACGCACTCTCTCATCCAGTCCAAATCCCGCAGCGCAGATACGCCCGCCGCCAGGGAAGGTGTGCTTATGCTAAACAGTGGTGCGACGCGCCGGTACTGTTGGGCGATCCAGGGCGGCGCTACAGCATAGCCCAGGCGCAGCCCTGCCAGTCCGAATGCTTTGGAAAGGGTGCGGCCTACCACCAGGTTATCGTATTCACTTACCAGCTTGAGAAGACTCTTTTTTGCAAACTCGGCATAGGCCTCGTCCAAAAAGACGATGGCTTCGGTGCCTTCCACCACGGCACGAACGTTTTCTTCCGAGAGGGCATTTCCCGTGGGATTGTTGGGTGAGCATAGGAAGACCATCTTGGTTCCGTCCGGGATTTTCGTATCCACAGCAAAGCCTGAAAGCCGCGCTTGATAGTGGGGCCTGGCCCCGCACAGCTCCGCTGCCACGCCATAGAAATTGTAGGTGGGCACGGGAATGAGGGCAGAGTCTCCCTTTCCCAGGAAGATGCGGCAGATTGTAGTGATGATCTCATCCATACCTGCTCCCGCCACAAGGTGCTCCTCAGGATAGCCTGTATAGGTGGTGAGGGCCTTTAAAAAGGGCTGGGAGTTCGGATACCTGTTCAGCGACACATCTTTTATAGCCGCACGCAGACGCGGGCTGGGGCCGTACGGATTTTCATTCCTGCTGAGCATAGCGATGCGCTCTTCAGAGATGCCATACCTTCGCGAGATCTCCGCGGGATCGTATCCTGCCTCGTCTTCCTCCAGCTGAGATAGAAATGGCAGGATATTCTTGGTAAAATCGACATGGTCGCTCACAGTTTTTCTCTGGCATGGATGATATTTAGGTTCCTCGTTGTTTGGGAGAGCCACAAAATCCTTTTATCTTTTCTCGTCCTTTCGTCGCGGTATGTTCAAGATCGGTTTTGTGAAGCTAGGAAACATAGCCACCTCTACGGCTATTGATCTTTCCCTGGACGAAATTGCGGAAAGAACTGACATAGAATTCAAGATTGTTAGCTTCGGCCCCAAGATGACCAAGAAGGAGGGCGAGGCCTCTGCAGAATTGCTGGCCTGGCAACCGCAATTGGTGGTCATCAGCAGTCCCAATGCCGCGACGGCCGGGCCTACGGCGGCACGCGAGCTGTTCAAGGGGATTCCCACAATCGTTATCTCCGACGGTCCCGCCAAGAAGGAGGCGCGCGACGCTCTCGCCGCAGAAGGCTTCGGCTACATCATCTTGCCCATGGACCCGCTCATCGGTGCCAAACGCGAGTTCCTAGATCCGGCTGAGATGGCCCTCTTCAATTCCGATGCGCTCCGAGTTTTGGCTGCCTGCGGAGCCATTCGGCTGGTGCAGGAGGAGCTGGATCGTGCCATGACGGGCATCGCTGCCGGAGAAGCAAAGCTGCCCACAATTTTGGCCACGCCCGAGAAGTGCGCCGAGCGCATGAACTTCTTCAATCCTTATGCTCGTGCCAAGGCCGTGGGGGCCCTGTACATGGCCCAGGCCGTGGCAGGAATCGATGCCGCCGCCTGTTTCCGCCTCAAGGAGCTGGAGGCCATAGCGCTCGCCGCCGCTGCAGGCCACGAGGTCATGCGCGCGGCTGCGCGCCTCGCCGACGAGTCCAGAGAGTTGGAGAAGGCCAATGACAGCGTCTCCCGCCGGCCCCATGCCCGCACTGGCGAGCTCATGAAAAAGACCCGGCTGTTGGAAAAGCCGGAGAAAATCTAAGGGAAATACTAAAAACACTTTCGCCCCGCGCGGCTTGAGGATTTATAGGGCCGGTGAGAACTGGTATGTGTGGCAAGGAAGGCTGCGCCGACCCTACACGTTTCTGGGCAAAGACGGGCAGTCTTCCCATTCACCCCATTTTATTGAGCTTCAATTTTTGTAGCGATAGGATAATGGGTGGTGATTTGATTAGAGAATTTATTTAAAGGTTGAATGTGTTTTTATTCAATATGCCAAGATCGAGATAATACTTTGAGTGTGGGGATAATAATTGCCAGGTGAATAAACAATGACACAAAAACCATATAATTATGATATAGAGAATCTGCTCATTCCGGCCATAATTTTCACCCTCCTCACAACGCAGTCCTTTACAGCTTTGTCCTCAGCGGAAGCCGAAGATTCGGTGCTCATAAAATCGATCACTCAGATTGAGGACCCACGGATGGACGTGAATGATCTTGCATTCTTTTTGGTCACACATGATTTTGACGCGGTTCCTAAAAGAGACCACGTCGAGGTCCGCATAGATGATACCGTCTACAAGTTGGTGCCCAATGGTCAATATCCTGGATTGGCCAATTTGACTGTGAGATCTAGTTAACTAAAAAATCAAACTGTAATCTAGGGAGATTAAAATTATGTACTTGCGAGCCTATATGATAAAATTCGTTATCGGATTTCTTCTGATAGCTTTTCTGGTTACAGGTTCTTTAGCAGTTGAAGAAAAGACCTCGAAGCAAATTCTAATTCTTGCCTCCTATAATCTTGGGATGAAATGGGATGATAGCATCATCTCCGAGATAAAGCATCAATTTGCAATTTATATGCCTTCGGCGGTTATCAATGTTGAATTCATGGACACAAAGAGGATTGATCCAAATGCTGCCCGTCTGGCTGACTTGAAGACATTGTATCTTGAAAAGTACAAAGATAGGCACTTCGATGTAATCATTTCCACCGATACCGACGCATTCCAATTCTTGCTCAATAACAGCGAAGCGATTTTTCCGGGAACGCCGGTAGTATTCTGCGGCGTTATCAACTTCGAAGATGAGCTGCTTAGAGGAAAACGCAATTTTACGGGCATAATGGAGGCATTCGATATCCAAGATACCATTTCATTGATGCTCGAATTGCATCCACATACAAAGCTTATTGCTGTTGTAAATGATAATACAACAACAGGCCAGGCCAATCGAAAGATCGTGGATACAGTAATTCCCAAATTCGATAACAATGTCTCCTTTGAGTACCTTGATAATCTAACGACAAAGGAGCTCATGCAGCGCGTCTCTTCTCTGCCTAATGATAGCCTCATATTGGAGATGACCTTCAATCGGGACAGGACTGGAAATATCTTGACTTATGAAGATGCAACAAGTCTAATTCAAGGAGCAAGCTTTGTTCCAATTTATGCATTGTGGGAGGCTCTTTTGGGATATGGTGTTGTAGGTGGAAAGATGCTCACGGGCTCGTCTCAGGGAAGCGAGGCGGCGAAGCTTGCCCTTCGCATCCTGCGGGGAGAGACCGCAGAGAATATTCCTGTGATAAGGGAGAACTTCAACAGTTACATGTTTGATTATTATGAGCTGAACCGTTTTGGCATTTCCACTGCTAGCTTACCTCCAGGCAGCACGATAATTAACCGTCCATTCCATTCTCGTGCCGATCTCAGTGGTTGGAACCTGAGCGGCTTGGATTTGTCCGGGACTGACCTGAATCAATCTGAGCTGCAAGGGTCCGATCTTGGTAACGCGAACTTGAGCCGATCCTTTTTGATGTACGCCACCATCTACAACGCGAGTGTCATCGGAGCCAATCTCTGTGGCGCATTCATGCCAGGGGTTGATCTTCACGATTCCGACCTCTCCCATGCCGACCTCAAAGGTGCCTACCTGCCAATTAGCTATCTGGTAAACTCAAATCTGACCGGAGCAAGTTTCATAAAAGCCTTCATGTCTCGTGCCAACTTTCAGAATTCTCAATTGAATGGGACCAATCTGACCGGGGCCGTTCTGGTTGGGGCGAACCTGATCGATGCCACTATCTCTAATGCAGACCTATCTGGGGCAGATCTCTCTGCGTCGCGCTGTGGCGGAGCCAATTTTGTTGGCTCCAAGCTGGCTAAATCAATATTGGGTTTTGCCAACATGACCTGTACAAATTTCAGCATGGCGAACCTCACTGGCTCATATCTTGTAGCTTCAAGTCTAGAGGGTTCCGATCTCACGAAAGCAAACCTGTCCGACGCAAACCTCGAAAATGCCTTTATGAGCCGAGTCAGGCTTGTTGGGGCTAAGCTGCCTGGCGCCAGTTTGCGCGGGACGCACCTGGACGATTCCGATCTATCGAACTCTAATCTTGAAAACGCTGATCTAACTAATGCTTTGCTCAGAAGGTGTAATCTAATTGATGCCAATCTGGATGGAGCGAGGTTCTTGGATGCAGACCTCCGCAGTGCTATCCTGGATGGTGCATATATGACCGGGACCAACATGATGGGCGCCAAAATGAGTTGGGTGGATCTGAACGGCAGCAGCCTCACAAATTGCCAGTTCACCAGATCGGAACTCTTTGGAGCCAACCTGAGTAATTCCGATCTGACCGGCTCAGACTTTACACGAGCATATTTGGTGAGAGCTAATCTGTCAGGTAGCACTCTGAAGGGCGTCAACCTGGATTACGCAGACCTTACCAGCGCAATTCTGAGAAATGCAAAACTAAGCAAGACTAGACTTGAGCACGTGTATCTGAATAACGCGGACCTATCTGGCGCAGACCTCACAGGGGCGACTCTCTATTCCATGAACCTGAATGGAACGTCCATGCGCAAGGCTTCATTGAGGGCAGCCGGCCTGAATGTTTTCAACCTGGATGAGGTAGACCTTAGTGGAGCTGATCTGCGTGACGCCAGGATGTGCCGAGGGGCCATGAACAATGTGAACCTCTCTGGTTCAGATTTACGGGGCGCTAACCTGACTGAAATGGCTCTAACGGGCGTGGATCTTATAGGTGCCAATCTCGAGGGAATCAAATACGATCTTCTGACGCTGCAGTCTCTTGCGGGCGCTGACCTGGGCGCAGCCAGGATAGACGCAAATCTGCGCAAAGATCTTGAGTGGCTGAGGGGGGAAAATGGGGTCTCGCTCACCTAGCTGCTGGGGCTGGATGAAAAGAGCCAGGTCCAAACGGTGTGTGCAAATCTGTAATAAACCTATTAACGACGCCTGATGTATGCAAAAAAACGGGGAAAGGTCCGTCAAATTTCAACCTTTCACCTCATGTCCTTTTTACCAGTTCGAGCAGGCAATATTGATAGGGCAAGCCTTCGGGTTTTTCATAGAACTTGCCTTGCAGCCTCTGATAAATGTCTTCGATCAGGTCTTTGTTGTCTGCGTATAGGCCGATCTGCATCGACGATTCACTCCAGGCCCTGACTACGTGGGCCAGGGTAGCGGCAAGCGCGGACCGTTCCTGCGGGTTGTCCAGCTTGTCTTGCGCCTTGGCAAAATAGGCGCACGGGACGGTCAAAGTATCACAGGCGTTGACGGCTAAACACCTAAGATCGTCTTCATCCAGCAAACATGACATTTCATGGGGCGTCGCAAAGTAATCTGGTATGAAAATGGCGTTTAGCTCTGCTTCGGAAAGCTTCTTCTCCTTACATAACTCTATGCAAATATTCATAAGGTTGTTATATCCCGGCGATGCCGGCCACCGGTCGTCTCCCAGATTGGCAAGGTTGGCAAAAAACATTGCTCCCTCATTAACCAGCGAAGTCGAGCATTCGTGCAGAAACGACCGCCAATCCGCAATCCATTTTTCCGCAAATTTTCTGCGTTCAAAGTCAGGCAACTGGTTGGGCTGTATGCAGAGGGGATGGCAAAAGTAATCAGGTCCAACCGTTTTGGCATTCAGCCAGTGCAGCGCGGTGGAGGAGAAACCGATCCGGAGTTTGCCTGTTATCTCAGGAAATGGTTCATAAAAAGACCGCTGGATGTATTGGGCCTCTACGTGCTCTAATTTCGCTAATGCCGAGGTTGCCCAGAATGTCTCGAAATTCGCCGGATCTGCCAGATCAATATAGACTAATTTGATGGTCAGCTTAGGATTCACCTCGTGAATCCGGCGGATGACAGCCTCAAACAACTCGCTCGAATTCACGCCGTCTGCGGCGCCGTAATCGGCGATCACAAAAACCTCATCAGTGCTCATGGCGGAGATCTGCGGCGATATACGCCGGATGTAAGAGGCCATCCTGGGAATTATCTCTGCATTCACCGCTCGCGCCGTATCTGAAATCTGGCTGTAATCCTTGGTCATTGTCGGTGAATATTGTTGCGATGAAACCATTTTTGCGTTCTCCATGGGCTCTTACCTCATACCAGTAATCTTACTGGTTTTTAAATCGCGCCGCGTTTGATAAATCCAGTATAGCGCTTTGTTACCTCTTATCTATTGTGTCGGCTCTTTTACAGCCATTGCGCAATACTTGCAATGCTTCTTCAGGGTGGCGATGCAAAGGGTTGCTGACTGCAATGGACTGTAGAATCGCTGCATGCCACAGAGACTATGTATAATTGTGAGCGCGACCTTCGCCTCTTTCTCGGTAGCGTGCCAGTTTTGTTGTAAATTTCATAGTAATATCCAGTAGCAAGAACCAACTTGCATTTCACCAGATAACAGCAAGTTATTTCTTCAAGGGATATTATAATTGGCCCTATATCCCCAAG
>JBAQXX010000081.1:0-5445 GCA_049299735.1 Methanothrix sp.
GTTAGCAGAACCACTCTCAGGACATCCACAATCTCGTCCTTGGTGATTCCCAGCTCCTTCATGCCGCTCATCATCTGCTTCTTGGTGGCCCGGTCGTCGGAGGCGGCGGCATTGATGCCGATGGCAATCAGCTTCTGGGCCTTGTAGTCCAGGGCTTTGCCGGTGTAGATGGCCTCGTTCATTCCCACAATGGCTTTGTAGAGGTCGGGATACTCTGTCTTGGTCCTGGCCATGCCTTCGCCAAAGAAAACTTCTTCTTTCATTCTTGATTCACCTTAATACTATTATTCGCTCTTGCACTTTATAGTTTTCTGCATAGGGTTTTTCTGGCAGAGAGAAAAGAAGGACGTGGAGGGGCGCACGGGAAGTTATGGGAGTTGATAGCGCAGTGTCGTTTTCACAAACGGAAAAAAAATGCCGGACGGCACGTCACAGGGTAAACCTGTAGGCTGCGCCGCTCACGAAGGTGCCGGTCTCATCATAGCTCTGTCCGTTCTTGCTTATCACTATGGTATGCCACATGTTGCCAGGCACCCGGAAATTATATGTTCCGTCAAGAATATCGGATCCAATCCCCTCGGTGCCTACATACTCTCCATCCAGGTAAACATTATACCCCATAAGCCAGCTTGACCGCAAGGTCACTGCAGATGTTCCAGAGTAGGACGGCGCGGTCGTGGATGTTGGCCCGGTATGAGGTCCCTGATCGGTCCAGCGGCCCGAGTCTGCCGCGTAAACGTAGATGTAAATATAGTTGCTCCAGCCTCTCGAGTGGTACTGCAGTATGTGCCAGCCAGGGGTATCTGCATTGAACCATTTCTTCTGCCACCCCCCGGAAGCAATCCCCAGGTAATTGACGCTGAGCTGCCCGCTCGGATACCACTCGTAAAACCATACGGGACCCGAGCCAAATGTCTGCAGCCACATGGGCATCCAGCTATAGAGGCTGCAGCCAGTAACCGTCTGTGGAACAAACGATACGTAGAGCTTGTTGGTAGCTGGTGCGCTCTGAGGAATAACCATCATGGACTGAGATGGATTGCCTACAGAGTACTGAGTTTTTTTGACATCGCCTGTGTACTGCATTGCATAGTTAGCTGCATCAGCTGCACCAGAAGGAATCAAGGCCCTGCCGGTCTCTGTGACGGGAGGAGCCTCTGTATAAGTGGAGTCCTCTGCAGGTGTAGATAGGCCGAGTTCTTGCGGGCTGTCCGGCGCCACTGGAACCGGAGCTCCGGAAGGTACTGTCGATGAGTATTGATCAGAGGGGTAAATTTTATTCACGTATTGACTATCTGTATAGGTCTGACCAAAGTTTGGCTGGCCCTGGGCAGATATCGCCATAAAGAGTAAGGAAAGGCTCATTACGGCCAAAAAAGCAGTCTTAATCATATTTTCTCGCCTCGATCTCAATTTTCAATTTAGATATTGTTGATGATGTAAAAAACTATGTTTTATATGAACCTCATAAAAGCAGTTGCTAGGCTGCGCTGCCTAGCCTAAAACTGGCGGGAAAAACGCGCCCGCCAGATCATCCCAATCGATTTCTGTACTAATTTTTTTACAGCTCCACCATCTTGGCGCTGGTCACTCCCGGCACAGAACAAAGCTTCTTCATGATCTCGTCGGATGCCATATGATCCACACTCAGCACCATTAGCTGCGGCAAGCCTGCCGCAATGCGGCCCACATGCATTCCACCGATGTTGATCTTTCCTTCACCCAGAACCACGCAGCACGGGCCGATGATATTGGGACGGTCCTCGATGACGGCTATAACCATATCTCCCTCAGTAGGAATGTAGGTATGGTAATCATTGAACTGAACAATGCGCTTCTCCTTGCTTCCGGAGACCGTGCCCTGCACGACTGTAGACGAGCCGTTCCCGGTCAGCTTCAGTGTAATCGCATTGCTGTATCCGTTTGCAGATTCGGTCTTGCTCTCCAGGAGCTTGACTCCCATCTCCTTGAGTGTCCTCTGGGCATTAACGAAGTTGACTGAGCCGTTCCCCATGATGCAGCCGAGCAATCCTATGATAGCGGATATGGTCACGGGCCTGGTGTCCTTTTCGGCCAGCGTTCCGCTGTAAATCAGCTCCAAAGTCTCAAAGCCCTTTCCCGCAAGCTGCCCAAGCAAAGCGCCCATCTTCTCGGCCAATTTCATGAAGGGCTCCATGATAGCCAGTGTCTCAGGTGATATGGCAGGCATGTTGATGGCATTGGTGGGCAGACCCCCTTTAGCGATGGCCAGGATCTGGTCGGCCACAGCCAGGGCCACATTGACCTGCGCCTCAGCAGTCGAGGCTCCCAGGTGAGGCGTGACTATGATCTTATCCTGATCCAGCATGGGATTTCCGGTGGGCGGCTCCTTGGTAAAGACATCCACGGCAGCTCCTGCCACCTTTCCATCTGCTACGGCTTTGGCCAGAGCGGCTTCATTTATGATCCCGCCCCGAGCGCAATTAACTATGCGCACGCCGGGCTTCATGATATTGAACTCGTCCTCATCGATAAGGTTTCTCGTTTCGTTGGTAAGCGGCGTATGCACTGTGATGAAGTCGCCGCCACGAAGCACGGTATCCAGATCGCCCAGGGTGATGCCCATCTGATTGGCCCTCTCTTCTGTGACAAAGGGATCGTAAGCCAGAATTTGCATGCCGAAAGACTTCATGCGCGCCGCAACCTCTGCGCCAACCCTGCCAAGGCCCACCACGCCCAATGTCTTGTTGAAGAACTCGACACCTGTGTACTTCTTGCGGTTCCATTCGCCCTTGTGCAGTGCTGCATTGGCCTGGGGGATGTTTCGGGCTAGGGCCAGCATCATAGCAATCGTATGCTCTGCTGCCGAGATAGTGTTACCACCCGGGGTATTGAGCACAATGATGCCCCTTTTCGTGGCGGCTTCCACATCCACATTGTCAATACCGACACCTGCTCGGCCGATGACCTTGAGCCTGTCTGCCGCTTTGATGACATCGGCGGTGACTTTGGTTCCGCTGCGGATGACCAGAGCATCGTAATCCTTTATTTTCTCGATAAGCTCCTCGGGAGAGAGGTTGGTGATGACATCAACGTCTGCTCCCGACGAAAGCCTCTTTACGCCTTCTTCGGCTAATGAATCACTGACTAGAACCTTCATGAGCATTCCTTCTGGACGGCTAAAGATGTACAAGGATTTGATCCTTTCGAGAGCGAAGACAAAATCTAGCTGCAAGGCAGCCAGTTCAAACTGACGGAGCCAAGCGTGCTGTTGGACCAGAGCTGGATGAACTTCTCGATATTGAATACGCCAGTCAGATCCTCAGTGGCACGGCTGTAGACGGCATGGCGGCCGTTGAAGTCAGCCATCATGTCTTTGGACTGCCAGGCGACGTGGGCCTTTCCGATGACATTGGAATTTAAATTGACCTCTAAGGAAGCGTTGCCACGCGTGTAGTCATTTTCGTTATGGGATGTATTGTAGGAGCGGCTGACGACCTCCGTCTCCTTTTCCAGGTGCTCGAAATCCTTGTAGGACTCGGTGACGCTCGCCCCGGCATCGTAGTTCTTGACACAAAGGGTATCTTCTGTCTTCACATTCTCCATGGCCTGGTAGAATGAGGCAGGCATATCTGCGAAAGCCGGGCTGAATAGAAGCAAAAACGAAAACAAAATAAGCATTACCGAAAGCGCCCGCATCGGCTGGTTTGATTGCCCAGCTTCTATTTAAGGTGTTGGGCGGCCTTTGGAAAGCAAGCCATAATAGTACTATCGCTGCAGCATGATTATGAAAAGCAGCGATAGAATTTTCAATTTTGCCTTCACTTCGTCGACACTATCTTTATGACGTCCCCGTCCTTAAGCTCGTGCTTCTCGCCCAGCCTCATCTTCGTCTTAGCATCAATGGCGAAGAGGAAGCTCTCCCCTATATCCGAATGCACCCGGAAGGCCAGGTCGCGCGCAGTGCTGCCCCGCTTCATGAGGAAAGCATCGGGCAGGATCACACCTTTTCTGTCCGTGAACTTTCCTTCATCCTCGACCGGATAGAGCACGATGTAATCCAGGAGCTCGAAGACGGCCCGATTGATGCACTGTTGCACTCCCGTTCCGCCGTACTGCTTCATGAGCGCCCGGATCTTCTCCAGCCCAGCTGTCTGGGCTTTGTTAAGCTGGCCCACGATCTCAAAGTCGGCGTCACCGGGCTTGTATTTGATCAGACCCGCCTTCTCGGCCATGCGTAGCGCAATCTCTGCCGACCCGCTCACAGGTATAACCAGCTCGTCCTTCAATTCCAGGAGCTTCTTGACATTCTCGGCAGAAGCTACATCCATCTTGTTGGCGGCCAGGATCATGGGTTTGCTGTAGGACCGCAGCATCATGGCAAAACGGAGCACATCCTCATCCTTCCAGCTTCCCAGCTCTTTCTTCATCTCCGTCACAGCCCGGCGAACCTGGCTGTCCGAGACTCCAGCGCCGGCCATCTGTTCTATGAGGACCTGCTCTGGCTTTCCTCCCAGAGCCCTGTAGTTTCTCATCAGCTTTTCCCAGTTGCGCTTGAGAATGCCGTTCAGCCACATGCTGATCTCGTACTCCAGGAACTTGACATCGGAGACGGGATCGTGGTTGCCAAGCCCGACCGGATTGCCCTCGGAATCGGTTCCGCCCGAAGCGTCCAGCACATGAACGACAGCTTCCGCCACGCGCAGAGCATCTAAAAACTCATTGCCCAGGCCCTTGCCCAAATGAGCATCTGGCACCAGGCCGGCCACATCAATCAACTCGATAGCTATGAAGCGCTGGCCATCCTTGCACCGGCCGCAGCCTTCCTTGATGCCCAACTCCTTGCAGGGGCAAGTCACACGCACGTAGGAAACGCCGTGGTTGGCGTCGATAGTAGTAAACGGATAATTGGCAATATCCACATCTACCAGGGTCGCTGCCTTGAAAAAAGTGGATTTGCCGGAATTGGGCTTTCCAGCCAGCCCGACGGAGAGCATATGAAATCAGTGTTCCTTTGCCTTCACTAACGGATTATGCCGCTCACATTCATCTCGACGGATTTGCTCTCAAAGCGCTTGACCTTTCCGGCGGCAAGCCGCCCGGCCAATGCCAGCCCCTTCTCCGAGACCGCCTTCTCCAGCACGCCGCCCGCAGCTAAAGCGGCAGAATAAAGTTCTTCGCCGGCTTTTGTGCGGGTGAGAACTGTAGACCAGCCGTCGCCTGAGCCCACGCTGCCCACGGAAACATCCGCCAGCTCGCTTGAAAAGTCGAAGCATGGCCCGCATCCAGGGAAGGTGTACTCGTCAGTCTCCTCGATCTTGACCTCATGGGCTTTTCCTGTCTTGTCGATTACCCGGAACATGCCCTTCTTGATCTCGAAACGGGCCACGTCCTTTGCATCCAGCCCGAACTTGCCATTAACGAGGCCCTTCATGAGAAGATCGTAGTCGAAGTTCTCCATGCAGA
>JBAQXX010000082.1:0-6158 GCA_049299735.1 Methanothrix sp.
CAAGGCAATAGAGTTGGGTCCCCACTACAGCAACGCCTGGCACGGAAAAGGAGAGGCACAGAAGGCAATGGGCCAGGTTGGCAACGCCAGCTTATCGTTTTTGGTGGCGGATAAGCTGGGGTATGAGAAATGACCCTTCTTCCTTTTTCCGAGCTAAATGGAGGTCTGTAAATGAAAGCAAGATTTGCCGTCGCATTGTTAGCGATAGCTATGCTCTGCGCCTGTGCTTTGGCGCAGGAGGAGACGGCAGAGGATTGGTCCAAAAAGGGCCAGGAGCTGAGGATGAACGGCTCCCTGGAAGAGGCATTAGATAGCCCTGGACAAGGCCACCATGCAGGACCCGAAAAACGCAGATGCCTGGCAGTACAAGGCCCTTACTCTAAGGGACCTTGAGAGGTTCAATGAGTCCCTGGAGGCTTTCCAGAGGGCCCTGGAGCTGGACCCTCAGGACGACCAGGCCAGGACTGAGATGGCTGGGCTGCTCATGGTCATGGGAAGGAGCTATGAGGCCGCGTCCGTGCTGGATTCGTCTCCTGACCAGGTCCCACATAGCCCTCAGGAAAGGCTGGACCAGTCCATAGTGTGGCGGCTCAGGGGAAAGATCCTGGTGGAGAAGGGCAGCTATGATGAGGCCCTCGAAGCCTATGACAGGGCGATAGAGCTTGGAGATGGCCAGCCTGTTGGCGAAGCTACAGCATGGATGGGTAAGGGCAGCCTTCTCATGAGGCTGGAGCGCTATGAGGACGCCCTCCTGGCCTTTGACAGTGCCCTACAATCCGACTACCCTGATAAAGATGGTGAAGGCAAGCCAAGGCAAACACTGGTAGGAAGCGAGGCCTGGCTTGGCAGGGGAGAGGCCCTGGATGCTCTGGGCAGGCACGGTGAGGCTGTCGAGGCTTACAACAAGTCTGTTCAGTCCTTCGATATCGACCTGGCCATAACCCCAGATGCTCCCAAGTTCTGGAAGGAGAAGGCAGACGTCCTGGAGAGCCTGGGCAGGCACGATGAGGCTGTGCCGGCCTACGAGAGGGCGGTCGAGCTGTTCAGAAGCGAGATCACTACCCAAACCGGACCCTCTAACGGCTGGAGATACTGGTGGATGGGCGATGCTCTCCAGGCACTCGGTCGCACTTCTGAGGCAGAAGCAGCTTTTGCAAAGGCAAAGGAGCTGGGGTATCAGGAATGACCTCAGCATCTTTTCTGAGATTAAAGGAGGATTGTAAATGAAAACAGGATTTATTATTGCCCTATTAGCGATAGCTATGGTCTGCATCTCCGCTGTTGCTCAGGAGATGACGGCAGAGGATTGGTCCAAGAAGGGCGAGGACGAGCTGTTCAACAACAGCTCCTTCGAGGGCGCTTTGCAGGCGTTTGATAAGGCCGTCGAGCTGGATTCCAGTAACGCTACCTTCTGGTTGCATAAAGCACAGGTGCATGAGTTCATGGGCGACAGAAACCTGGCAGTAGGGGCCTACGAGGAAGCCCTGAACTTCACAGACGAGGATCTGCAAAAGAATTCAGATGATGCAGATGCCTGGTGGAGCAGGGGCGTGATTCTCGATTCACTTGACAGGCAGACTGAGGCCGGGGAGTCGAGGGAGAAAGCTGTCCAGGTTTACAGCCAGACCCTGGCCGATAGTCCGGCGGATGGAGAGACATGGTTCAAGATGGCTGAGGTTCTTCTCAGCCTGAATAGAGAAGACGAGGCCATAGACGCCTACGAAAAATCCATCGAGACGAACAGCTCAAAGGCCGGCATGGCTGCTATCACCATCAGCCACCTCCTTGCAGAAGCAGGGAGGTACGACGAAGCCCTAAAGGCCTCAGACAGGGCCTTCAATCTGACAAGCCCGGACAATATCCAGGACAGGAAGCTGGTGCTGGGTATCAAAGGCAACATTCTAACGGAGGCTGAGAGGCCAGAGGAGGCATTGCAGGCCTTCGATGAGGCCTTAAAGCTCGATCCCGAGGACAAATCAGCCTTGATGTACAAGGCACAAAGTCTCAGTGACCTGCACAGGTACAATGAATCGATAGAGACCTATCAAAAGGCCATAGAGCAGGGCGCCAATGAAAGCAACTGGATAACCAATGCCCTGATCGGCAAGGGCGATGCCCTGAATGCAACAGGAAGGAAGGACGAGGCACTGGAGGCCTACAGATCCCTCCTGGAGATCAACGAGTTGGAGATTCAGGAGAATCCCGACGATTCTATGGCCTGGGTGAGCAAGGGCAGGGCTCTTTTCAAGATGGAACAGTATGAAGAGGCCATAGATGCCTTTGACAGATCCATAGAGGTCTCTCCTGGCCCATATGCCATATCCTCTGCATCAGATGCTGCCTGGGCAGGAAAGGGAGATGCGCTGCTCAAGCTGGGCAGAAATGAGGAGGCTCTGGAAGCCTACAGGCAGGCCATCGAGATTTTCCCACTCAATGGAGATGCCTGGCACGGTAAGGGAGAAGCCTTGCAGGCCCTGGGCAAGAGGATCAAGGGCGACTGGGCCTTCCAGATGGCGGAGAAGCTGGGGTACAGGGAGTGACCTCCGTCAATCTTAGATGTTTATTGGCAGCCTTGCTGGCATTTCTCTTTGTCTTATCAGCGGCTGCCTATGATGATCTCTCCGGTCGCTGGAAGATCAGCTACGAAGTTCAGAGCGGCGGCCCTGACGACCGGCTGGCCGAAGGCAGCGTGGCCTCCCTGAGCGAAAAGGATTCCACTCTGCAGGGCAGGGCGACCCTGGGCAATCGTGGCGACGGCTACGTGATTGGATACTGCATAGAAAGCTCCTTTCGCGCTGCCATCACCTTTCGCCGCAATCCGGCCATATTCGTCCGGCTGACCGGCGAACGCATGGGTGAAGGTCTGAGGGGCAGCTTCACCGCTTCTAGTGGCGAAGGTTTTTGGCGGGGCAACTTCACAGCCACCCAGACGACCACGGGAGCGGGAGAGGTCATCGATCCAGAAGCAGGAGCTAATCTAGTGAGCTTTGCACCTCCAGACGTTGATCTCCTTCCTGAGCCCACCATATACCTGGACCCGGAGGCAAACTGGAGCGCACAGCATGAGGGTGGTGCGAAGAAGATCTTTGTCATAAGATATCAAAGAAATACTATCCTCATGTGCAGGAATGTGCCTATGATTTGGCAGTGGTGGCTGTGAGATCCTGATCGCAACGAGAGCATCCTAGCTGGCATCCAGCTTCCCCGGAGGATCTTCATCACAGGACCGTCCCGGCCATCCAGCTCGACCGGATTCCTGCCACCCAGCCGCGCCGCCCAGGCCGCCTCCTCGCAGGACCTGCAGCTCCAAGCCAGCGAGGGACACTAACCAGCGAGACCGCAAGCGCAGCTGCCTAGCGAGCCTCCGGCCCCCTGGCGTCCCCTGCCCAGGGCAGGCCGCGATCTTACAGGAGGTAAGAAGCATCCTAAGTGATTTTGACCGCTTTCGAAAGACTTCTGGAGAATTTACGGTCATGACACCGAATGAGAATGATAAGCTATCGGCATTGCCAAAATGAGTTCTTCGGATTGTAACGGATTACACCAAGAATCTTCCTGCTACCACATATGCCACCGGCAACTACTTTAAATTGGTAAGTCCATCTGGGGGCTAGAGTGAAATAATGCCATTAATTGATATTCAATTAGCTGTATCTGGCTTGGATTCTAGAACTCTGGAGCAAGCGGGGATCATTGCAAACTTTTTTGCAGGTGTCCTTCTGGCCTCAGAGTATTTCCTTATAAATGATAAAATCAATAAGATAAATAATTATTTAGAGCTTCATTTATCAAAAATCTATAATAAATTTTCTAAGAGAGTCAAACGATATGCAAAATGGAATCGATTATTGATATTTACTGTACTTCTAGTGGTCATTTCCCTATCTGTTTATCAAGTCATATTTTATTCCACGTCCGGCTTGCTGGATTACCTTACATACTACTATGGTTTAGCAAAAAATATTCTTATACCGTTACGCAGAGCGCTCCTAGTATCTTTTGCTATCCTAGCTGCTATGTTCATTATCCTATTCATTGCTCGATCCACACCAAAGAAGATGATTGGCGCATTCGCTATCTTGCTCTTTACGTTTGGTAATATACTGCTCTTTCTCAGTACCCTCTTTGAGTGACTTCCTCCCCACCCCAAAGGATGGGGACTTCTCTACCCCTTGACCCCGCGAGTTAAATTCATACCAGCCGTGAGCTGATCGGCAGTCTGGGCCTGGACCTTTCCGCGCATTAGGTTATATGCCAGTTCTGGATCAATCATATACTTATCAATATATGCGTCCTGTGTGAGGTGTTCGCCATTCCCTGAAATATAAATTGCCTCACCGACGACGGGGGTAATCTTTCCGGCTGGCAGACACCATTCAAATCCAGTTGGAAGCGTGCACTCCAGCCAATCATCACTACTTGTCAATGTAGCATCGTTTGCTTCGTTCACTACTCCGCAATTTCTGCAAATGAACTTCTTCATTTCTACTCACCACTGACAATTCTGGTGAACTCATTTAATATATAAATAAGTGGTACATTAACTCCATCTGCCAACTGGGTTGCCTTGTGCCCGGATATCTCGGCATGGACCGGATCGGATCATCTAAATGGTAGTGTCGCATTACTCCGAAATCATGGATATGATGTGACACTGCTATATTTGCGGGTTTGGCTATCGGGGAAAAGCCCAGGATCTGGCAGCGCTCCCGCACAGCCGCAAGGCAGCCGCCAAGCCTTCCCCGAGAGCACGAGACGAGGCGCGGCTCGATAGACAGAGCGAGTATATCGCAGATCTGAGATGTTGTTATCTCCACCAAAATTGCCGGTAGCTCGTGGTCATAAGATCTTCTTTCATTGCAGGTATTAAATTATCTAAAACAATATCCACAAATTTATCATAATGAATTGATCGCTCTCTATCGTTTAGCTCAAAAAGCGTTTTTTGTATTTCGATTATTATTGATTTAACCATAAAATTAATTTCATCATTTGAGCTAATATATAGCATGGACTGGATTAAATATAAAGCTTGGTTGATATTTCTGACTTTCAGCCTTCTAATTTCATTCAGGTCAATGCCATGTGATGAGTCTTTTATAAAACCGTCTGAAATATCTTCTTTAATTTCAAGAAATGAGCGTATTGCTGCAATATAATTTTCTTTTTTTAATTCATATAAGCGTTTTTGGTTTTCTATTTTAATAGCTGTGAGATATGTTATGAGGCCCCCAATAATGACTACAACAATTGATATCAAATTTGGGTCCATTTGTCTTGTCTCCAGAACCGCTATTAACTTTTTTAACGTCTTCCGTCAACCCGTACAGCTCGTAGACCTGGGTATATATCTGGGCTTGATCTCTCTTCCAAAAGCGTCTCAGGCAAAAAGGCTTGCGAGAGAATAGCTGCAGATGCCCGGCTGCCCGTCGATCCTCCAACCTATGATAGCCCGCGACCTGCGGCGAGCTGGCCAAATCTGGTCATCGACTTTCCGCGTGTGGTAGTGTCACATCATTAAGAGCAATATGAAACAATGTGACACTACTGAAGCGAGGCCACAAGCGCAGCCGCCTAGCGAGCCTCCGGCCTCCCTGGCATAGGTCAAGAATCTGAGTCATAATCTGATCTTTGCTTCTTCTCGAAGGCTTACATTAGATCAGTATCTTTGATCCATATAAAAGTTTCCTAGTGCTTTATTTTTAATAAATGCAAATGTTAGAGTCGAACTCATATAAATGAAATGGGCCCGAACATCTCCTGCTGCCTGGGAGGGAGAGCAAGGAGGTCGGGCCAAATGGTATTCGTAACAGTCGTGAATAATTAGCTTTCGGTTAGGATGGACCAAACGATAGAAGAGATATGAACCAGTTCATCCAACTCTTCTGCCATATGAAAATCTACTTATGACAGGATAATAACTATTCATATTGGCGAATACAAAAAAAGTTTACAGATATGAGACAAATCCCCCAAGATCCGGCCCGTTCCGGCATCCGAAGCTATCATTTTAGGAATTTTGCTCTAACAAAGGCTTTTACCTGCGCTGTCCCCGGCTGATTTACTTTGAAAATCTGAGAAGGACGCCCAAGAAGATAGATGCTAAACAGATTCTCCTGCATAGCCTCATGCTCTCGATTTCCCAAAAAGATGATCTG
>JBAQXX010000083.1:0-24862 GCA_049299735.1 Methanothrix sp.
GCTACCGGGAAAAGCGCATTACAATCCTGCCCGACTACGGTGGAGAGGTATTGGGAGACGTCCTCTTGCAGGTGGCAGAGGACCTCTATGCAAAGGGGGAGCTGAAAATCTGAAAACATCACCAAATTGATATATTTTGGAGTAGAGGATAGGAGAGAGGAAAAAATATGTTTAAAAAAGTTCTTGTTCCCACCGACTTTTCTAGCTATGCCCACAAGATGCAAGAGTGCCTGGCGGACATGCCGGGCATAGAAGAGGTCGTGCTTCTTAATGTCATCGATGCCAGCAATCCCATGGACCTGGAGAAGAAAGGATGGAACTACGACTCTCTTATCGATGAGGCGCAGACCAGGCTTGCCGAGCAGGCCGATCATCTTTCCCATCTGGGCGAAAAAGGCCTCCTGGTCCGGCCGCTTTTGAGGATCATCGTGGAGCCTATGAGCGGTGCGGACGGGGTCGATATGAAGAGGCTGCAGCCAAAACCAGGCCATGATGTGATAGAAGGAGGCAGTGTGGGTGAGGCTATTATTAAGACTGCAGCGGAGGAGAGGGTCTCCCTTATCTGTATGGGCGCGCAGGGCAAAGGGCTGGTGGAGGGAATGCTCCTGGGATCCGTCTCCACCGAGGTGCTAAGAAAGGGCCAAACTGATATGCTCATCATCCGCCACAAAATACTGGAGGGCGGCAAATACGGAGAAAATGAGAGGCTCTGCCGGGACATATTTTCTAAAGTGATGCTCACCTCTGACTTCTCCGAGGCTGCAGAGCAGGCAATATCCGCGGCAAAGAATCTGCCGGGCGTCCGGGAGATCTTGCTGGTGCATGTGATCGCCAAAGATGATGATTTCAATGAGGCGGCAAAGAGACTGAACCTGCTGCGTGAAGAGCTGTCAGGCCAGGGCAGAAATATCACTGTGCATGTCCTGGAGGGCCATTTTGCTGAGGAAATCCTGGCTTTGGCCAGGAAGCAAGATGTCTCCCTGATTATGATGGGCTCTCAGGGAAAGAGCTGGAGCCGACAGATCCGCATAGGAAGCACTACTTTTGATGTGGCCCGCCGGTCGGAAAGCCCAGTGATGGTGATCCGTTCCAAGAAGAGCTGAAGAAATATATATTCAGCTCCGTTCGTTCTATTTTTTTATCGCTTTTTGCGCCTGCTTCATCATCATCTCAGCAGCCTTATAGTAAGCGTCGCGAGGCATCAACTCTCTGCTCACCTGTTTTTGCAGCTCCTCGGAGATCGTGCCCTCTTTCGCAAGCTGACGACCTGCCTCTCTGGCAGCCCGGAAAATTCCGTCCACTAACCCAGTCTCCCCGGCCTTTATCATCTCCTTTACTCCTTCCGCAGTGGGGCGGAGCAGGGCTGCGACAAAGTCACAGCTTCCGTCCGGTTTGGTGTAGATGGCTTTCATCTGCAGGAGCATTGGGTCGAACGTGGACAGCTCCCAGGCGCTGCAGGTGGAAACGAGAACGATCTTCTGCCGCTTCTGCCGGCCTCCCTGCAAGTTAATGGGCAGTTGTCTGTCCATCAGGTTTTTGAGGGGCCCAGTCACGCCGGAATAGTAAACCGGGCTGGCCCAGACGATGACATCCGCCTCTTTAATCTTGGGCAAAAGCATCTGCATGTCATCCTTCTGGCCGCATATTCCGGGATTTTTAAACCAGCAGCTCATGTCTCCAATACAGGGTTCTATCTTCAGCTTCCTGGTGTAAAATACTTCCACTTCGCAGCCTGATTCCTTCATGCTATCTAAGAAGGGATTGAGAATCATGGCCGTATTTCCCTCATCCATGTTAGGGCTTCCGTTTATTGCAAGAACCTTCATGGAAATCGTTTTAATGCTCAATCAATAAATAATGATCGTATGTCCTCATATTCTGCGTATAGCGGAAACGGCCTTGATCAGACAAATCCCTTTGATGCCGGCGATCACAACATCTGGCGCAAAGCCGAGTACCTGGGCCGCTACCTCTTTGCCGCCGATTTTTTAAGACCCCATAAGCCGGATATTGTGGCAGATATCTCCTGCGGCATGGGATACGGAGCTGCAGAGCTATGCGGCGTGGCCGAGAGGGTTATTGGCGTTGATGGTGATCTGGCTCTGATGGAATCGGCCAGCCAGAAGTTTAAAATGGCGAACTTGCATTTTCTCCACAAAGATCTGGACGAAGAAGAGTTATCTCCTGAAATAGAGGAGGGCAGCGCTGCGGCTGTAGTCAGCTTTGAGACCCTCGAGCATCTGCTCGATCCCTCCCGGGCTGTAGCCCAATTCTCAAAAATCCTGCAGCCGGGCAGTTTTTTTATCTGCTCGGTTCCCAATGTCCTTTCCGAGTCAGGCGACAGTAGCGGTCTTCCCAGGAACAGAGCCCACAAGCAATGGTTTAATTTTGCCTCGCTCTCCCGCATGGTGGCACAAAACGGGATGCGAGTGATCTACCGACTGGGCCAGTCTTGGTCCAAATCGCTCTTTAGAAGAGAGCAGCAACTGTCCAATGCCAAGCGACTTGTACGAAAGCTTGGCGATGAGCCGATCATGCAAACGCCTGAGATGATTCGGTGGCTCTCTTATGTCGCGGCCTATCCCACGGTCGAGGATGTGGACGGGTCTTACTCAATCATAATTGTTGCCAAAAAAGAATAATCAGGATAAAATTGGAAACAATGTGGCCTAAATGAAAAGGCCCTTTGGTCATGTCACTGCTGATGAGGCAGATTTCGGATTTTGAGGAGATTATTCTTGGCAGCTTCCTCTTCGCCCTAGACTCCCAGAGCGTTTATGGCCTCGATCAGTTCCCCGAATGCCTCTATTTCCAGGTCTAAGACCTCCTCCGCTGTCATGGAGATGCTCATCTCTCCATCCACGGTGAGCCTGTCCGGGCCACGAGCCACAATCCTGTCCCGACCATCGCGGCCAAGCGCCTTTTTGATATCTTTCTCATGGGCTAGGGTACGGCCGGGAATGATGACCGTGTCCTTGACCTCCTTGAGATCCAGGTTTATGAAATCCTCTATGGTTATCAGGCAGCCTACATCTTTGTTGACTCCCACCACGTTGACCTTTTCTCCCATTTGCCTGAAGATAGTTGTCAGCAAGGGCAGGGCTATACTGCTGGTGATGACGGTGGCACTTCTGCGTAAGCGAGGAAGGGAAGCGATCTTTTCCGGATGGCGGGCCAGGGCAAAGGGCGCTCCCGTGAGGGGATCCCAGAGAGGGGTTCCGGTTACCCGCAAGTGATGCCTCCCTGCCGTCTCTGTAACGATATCTTGAAACTCTTCTACGGAGTGCGGCGTTATGCCCGGCATGATAGGGGCATTGCCAAGGATCAGGCCCTGCTCGCGGGCATTGGCAAATCTCATCAGGATCAATCCCTTGGCACCCATATCCTCCAGGTCGCTGCAGGTCTTCTCCAGCTCTGCTCCGTCGTTGACGCCAGGGATTAGAACAACGGCACAGTAAACCTCGCAGCTCCGGCAGAAGATCTTCAGGCACTCAAGTGCAATCTCAGCATTCTTGTCTCCCATGTACTTGCGGCGAAGCTGTGGATTTGTGGAAAATACGGTAAAAGAGACCTCAGTTACTCCCGCCTCCACCAGAGCGGCAGCATCATCAGCGCGCTTGAAGCCTTTTCCGGAGGTGTAGCCCAGGGATATTGGCACCATGCCTTGAGAGAGTGTCTTCGTCAGGGGCAGAAGGTCGGGGTAGCAGCTCAGATCACCGCCACCGCTAATGGTAACTTTATCGGGGATGCTGCCCATGCACTTTCCAGCCACCTCGAAAACTACGGCGTCAATGGGCTTGAAGCCGGGATAACCCTCTACAATGGCGCGAGAGCAGTAGTCGCAGCCCTTCTGAAATGGCATGCAAAACTTGCAGCCGAATGGTGTGACGCTTTTGACCCCTTTGAAATAACAGTAGCTGCAAAAGCCTTTGCAATCCAGGCCCGGTCTTCCACCAACATCGGCAAGTATCTCCATGCCCAAAGCAACTTTGCGGGAGGGTAAATAAGTTTTGGGCTTTCAGATAGGATTGATGTCCAGTGCACAATAAGGAAGCATGGGACATTTGCGTAGTTGTGTGAATAATGAGACCGCCTGAAAATGTCCAGGCATGCCAAATCACTGCAGAATCCCAATAAGATGAAATTCGATTGGCAAACGCCCGTTATTCGAAGAGAATCGAGAGAAGGCTCGCAAAGGCAGATCCATCAAAAGAATTTTAAGCAATAGAAGATTAAATATGCAATTAAGCCAAGAGATAAGAATGGGTGGAAAGAAATGGCCAAAGTTCTAATCGTGTATCATACCTTATCCGGAAACACCGAAAGAATGGCAAAAGCTTTTGAAGAGGGTGCGAAGAGCGTTTCGGGCACCGATGTTGTCCTCAAGAAAGCATTCGATGCGACGCTGGAAGACCTTCTGGGCTGCGATGCGATAGCTTTCGGGTCTGCCGATTACTTCAGCTATATCGCAGGCGCACTCAAGGATTTCTTCGACAAGACTTATTATCCTTCCCAGGGAAAGGTGACAGGAAAGCCATATGCTGCATTTGCAACCGGCGGGGGAGGAGGAGATACTGCCCTTAAAGTGCTTGACCGATTGTGCAGCTCATTCAAGTTCAAGAAAGCCGTCGATAATGTGTCAGTTGCGGGAGCGCCGTCCTCCGAGATTTTGGCAAAGTGCAAGGAGGGGGGAAAGAATCTGGCGAAGGTCCTCTCGAAGTGACCGCGCAGAGCTGTTCGAATGCGCCGTCGGGATATGTGCCTGCATCGTTAATGTCACGTCCGTCTGAGGCCTGGTCGAGAGCGCATGAACGAGATTCATCTCTGGGCGAAGTTCGCCGCAACCAACCTATAACATTCATATTGTCATTGGCTTATTGAAGGCGGGCAGAGCTAGCCTTTTTAATCGTTTTTTGGCCGCTTCCAGTCTCCAGGGCCACCTCATGAGTTGAATTTTGCGTTCTCTTGGGCTTCCGGCATCTTCGCAACCCTTTGCGTGGCCTTTCGTCAGCTCATTGTAAGTGCAGAACATCCAGCAACTTGATCCACATCAAAATAAGAACCCATGCCAGTTAGCAGACCATGAGGTATTAATAATCCCGACGAAGAACCATTGCTTATGAAGACAATCGTGATTCTTGTAAGCCTCTTAGCGGCCATTTCTCTAGCCGCTGCTTATACTCCTGAGCAGCAGAACACTGTCGATGGCGTGCGCCTGTCCTTCCAACTTGGGCAGGCATACGACAAAGCCACCCAAGGTCAAGATGTACTGAACTTCAATGCCCTGGTCGATCAGTGGAATGCATGGGTCGCTAAGAACTTTGGAAATGACACTGCTCTGCTCATGACAAAGATGACTGCACCGATCAATTTGCAGAAGCCCTATGCCGCTGCCAACAATACAACAGACACAGGCATAGTGCATAAGATAGATAGTGAGGCAAAATATACTGCCAACGACGTCAATCTAATGTCGAACTCAGCCATATCAAAATACGCTACGTCGGAGCAAGGAAAAGCCATGGGCTCGGAATTCCTGGGCGGGGTCTAGGCCGCTGGGTAATGGCCTTTTTTTAGATAGGCGCACGTTTTCCTTCTTTCAATTTTTATTAAGTTTTTAGAAATATAAACATATAAAGTCGGAGGCCCTTCAAGCTCCAGGGCCACCTCATGAGCATGCCTTCAACGTTCTCTGGGCTCCCGGCATCTAGCTTGGACCCTCACATGCTCACGAAACATGCTCCGCGATCAGTAAGAACCGATTTAGAATACGTCAAGAAGCAGATAAATATATATCGGCCCGCGTACGAAGGAGATTTTGAAATGGCATTGCTGGTTGGAATTGCGCTGGCTGCAGTCGGAGTTGCTCTGCTAAATAAGGTGTTGAAGGGAAGCGTTCGGCTACAGACGAACTCAACAAAACGGGGTCGTAAGCCCAATGGTCAGATCATCGAAATTGATGAGTACGAAATCGTAGATGATTTTCAGAATAGAGCACCTGATGGCTACAAAGTGGAGATATACGATGGCGATGATTAACCGGATGCATCTTTAGTTACACCTCAGAAAGTCCAAAATCATCCATATCATCAGATGCTTATGCTTGGAAACATCGGGCTATGAATAGTTTTTAAATCTCAGCCTTGAAGAGTGATTTTTCGATTAATCATTATCTTCATGTTAATTTAATATGGCATTTCTACCCCAGCACACTAAAGAGATAAAAGCTGCAGAAAAATTGCTGCAGCTTTCTGATTTCAGCTCTTTTTCTTTGCTTTTTCGTCCTTGGCGTAGACATCCCGCAGATCCACGACCTTCTTTGACTTTCCGGCCGTTCTGGGTATGGACCCCTTCTCCACCAGCTCAATCTTGCTTCTCACATTGAGCACTGACTTCAGCTTCTCCTCAGTCTTTTTCTTGATTCTTGCCAGGTCCGTGAGTTCGCCGGTGAAGGCTTCGTCTTTAAGCTCCACCTGGATGCTGATCTCGTCGAGGCCGTGCTTCTTTCTGTCCACGACCACCTGGAAGTAGTTGCCTATCTCAGGGATGCTGACCAGCACATCTTCGATCTGGCTGGGGAAGACGTTGATTCCGCGCACAATGAGCATGTCGTCCGCTCGACCCAGGAACCGGTGCAGCTTTCTGCTGGTACGCCCGCAGCTGCATTTTTCTTCTAGGATGTAGGTTACATCGCCTGTGTGGTATCTGATAAGGGGCATGGCCTCTTTGGTAAGCGAGGTTACGACCAGCTCGCCCGGCTCTCCCGGCGCGCAGGGCTTCTCATTTTTATCCAGGATCTCTATCAGGAAGTGGTCCTCCCAGATATGTAAGCCGTTTTGCTCCTGGCACTCGAAGGCCACGCCCGGCCCCATCATTTCGGAGAGTCCGTAGGAGTCGTAGGCTTTGATGTGCAGCGCATCCTCCAGCTCCTTTCTCGATTCGTCCGACCATGGCTCAGCTCCAAAGCAGCCGATGCGAAGCATAAGCCTGTCCACCACTCCCTTCGCCTTGGCCGTCTCCGCCAGGTAAAGCGCGTAAGAGGGAGTGCAGTGTAGCACTGTAACCCCGAAGTCCATCATGATCTCGAGCTGCCTTTCCGTATTGCCCACGCCGGAGGGCACAGCCATAGCCCCCATGCGCTCGATGCCGTAATGCACTCCGAGTCCGCCCGTGAAAAAGCCGTAGTTCACTGCGTTCTGGAAGATATCGCCCTTCTCGACTCCGACCATCACGAAGTCACGGGCCATGAGGTCCGACCAGGTCTCAATATCCTTGGCCGTGTAGCCGACCACGGTGGGCTTGCCGGTAGTGCCGGAAGAAGCATGCACCCGAACCACCTCCTCCAGCGGAACGGCAAAAAGGCCGAAGGGATAGTTGTCCCGCAGATCCTGCTTTCTCGTAGTAGGCAGCTTTGCCAGATCCGTGAGGCTCTTGATGTCCTGCGGTGTGATGCCTGCCTGCTTGAATTTGTTCTGGTAAAAGGGAACGTTTTTGTAAACCTTCTCTACAACGCTCTTGAGCCGCTGCAGTTGCAGCTCTTCCAGCTCCATTCTCTCCATGAGCTCCAATTTCGGTTGCCAGTAATTCATTTTCATACCCTGGTGAAATTTGATTTGTTCTGCCTATGCTATGCAGTGCCATGATAGGAAACGTCAGGGTATATCAATAATTCCCATGCAGCTCAAAAAATGGGCAAGGATAATGGGCGAGAATGCTTGATATAGATTACCTGATTAAAAAACGCAAAAAGAGAAACGCAAAGGGCGACTCTGCCTACCGCCCTTGCATCATCTTCTTAACCTGCTTTTGCAGATTGTCCAGCTCTCCTGTCGTGTACAGGTAGTATCCGGCCCCGATGGCTATGAGCAGCACCAGGATCAGGGCAACGAGCCAGTTTTTGCTCTCTGCCTTCTCCACGTTCACGGTCTTGCTCTGCTCATCCAGGCTGATTCTGGTCAATCCCGTATCCTTCGGCTTGTAAGTAAAGTCCAAGGTGGAGTTTTCCCCGGCTTTTACTGTGGCATTCTTGGAGCCCACAACCGTATCGTTGGCCTTCAGCTCCAGCAGACGGGTGTCCTCATTGCTGCCAACATTCTCTACAATAGCAGAGATCAACATCGCGCTGCCTACGTTGGCCTTATCCGGCACGGTCAGATTAACAACCCTCAGGGATGAGGATATCATGATCTGTTTGGTGGCGGATTTGAAGCCCTCTTTTTCTGCCTTCAAGGTATGCTCGCCAGTGACATTGGCGGAGTAGGTCCTCGTTCCCTGGGCGGCAGTGCTACCGATGCTCTCATCGTCCAGGAATAAGGATGCCGCATCCACAGGCGTCTGGTTGATGCCTTCTACAACGGTTATGAGGAAGTTTTCTCCCTTGATGACCTCTGCCGGCGCATTGATGGTGAGCTGGTTGGTCAATGTGGCATTGGCCTGCTCGAATGCAGATACGCTAGATGCCTCTGCCGCGGTCCTTACCACCAAATCAGCCTTAGCGTCATTGTATCCTGTCTTCTTGGCAACAATTGGGAAGGTTCCGACTGAGGATGGTGTGTAGGTGAATGAACCCATAGCATCCGCAGTTCCTACGCTGCTGCCGTTCATCAAGAACTGCACCCCGGAGATCGCTGAGGTGCCCGATTTAACGCTGATGGTTACCGGTGTGTCCACGATCGCCGCGGGAACGCTCAGTGTCATATCGCTCCCTTCTCCCGGCTTGATGGCAATAGGCGCCATCAGCCTATCATCGCTGTCGGCAACCCTGAACTTCAGGTTTTCCATGATCTCAATGGTCTTGTCCCTGCCCAAGCTGATTGAGCCGTCATTTTGCATGGTGATGCCGTCATCGCCCAGCGTCTCAACCTTCATCCTGCCGTGTATCTCACCCTCTTCCACAGACTCCGGGCTATCGGATACCTGGAAGATGCCGTCTACCGTGGCCAGATCCGACTCGGTGCTCCTGAAGACGCTCTCGACGTGTGCGATGATGATAGGCACATCCGTCTCAGAGCCGATATCTACCTTGTACATGTAGTTGGAGGACTTGTCCGCCGGATCGGATGAGGGCGTTACCACCTTGCTGTCTACCTCTTCTCCGTCTCTGGCCAGGGCGAGATAGACCTTGTTTCCATTGAGGTCCACCTGCTTGATGCGCAGTTCATATCCCTCTTCCAGAGAGAGAACCGATCCGCTGGCTATTGTCTGGCTGTCGTCGTCATCAATCAGGATCTTTCTGAGCTGTCCTTCATTGATGGCGCTGACATCATCTGTGAACTTTGTTTTGTTATTGTATCCTGCGAAGTACTTGTCAGCCATAAAGCCGACGACATCGTACTCGCCCCAGGACCCAAATTCGAATTCAACCGATGCCGGGCTTGTGGAATAGAGCAGATCACCCTCCTCTATCTTGTTACCGCCGGTTATCTTGGCAGTAAGTACCTCAGTTCCCACATCATCATCAATATCGTAGTAGAAACCCTCGAAGTTGTAAACCGTCCAGGTAAACTCATTTTCTTCGGACGGATTAATCACTGTGCCCCTCACTTCCTGAGGTCCCGACCTCTCGACTATTGGAGCGAAGCGCAGCTCATCAGAATCTGCAACTACAAATCCAACATCACCGAATATCTCTGCAGTGCCGCCCTTTCTCAGTGAGATAGTATTGTCGTTATCCATCTCAAAGCCCGTATCAGAGACAGATGACACTTGCATCTTGCCATACTCATCGCCGCTCTCAACAGAATCGTATGTATCGGATATCTGGAAGACGCCGTCTACGGTTACCAGGTCGGATTCGGTGCTGGCAAAGACATTGGAGATGTGGGCCATGACGATAGGCTGGTCCTCCCCGGATATATCCACTTTGTACTCATAAGTGGCACTTTTCAGGCTGTCCGGAGAGACTACCTTGCTGTCGATCTCCTCTCCATCCTTGGCAAGACCAAGATACACTTTATTCCCGTCGATATCGATCTGCTTGATGCGCAGCTCATATCCCTCTTCCAATGTGAGGACCGATCCGGTGGTAATGGTGCTCTCATCATCGCTATCTACGAGCACCCGCCGGAGCTGGCCGTCATTGATGAGGCTGACGTCGTTGTCGAAGATCTCGCCGTCCCCCTCCAGGTACCCGGCAAAGTACTTCTCAGCCATGAAGCCGATGACCTGGTATTCTCCCCAATCGCCAAACTCGAAATCCATTTTCTCGGCAGTAGTACTGTATATCAGATTGCCGGAATCAATGGACCTGTCGTTGCCCTGCAGATTGACGGTAAGCCTTTCTGTACCGACATTATTCTCCATGTCGTAGAAGAAGCCGGAGAAGCTCCTGTAATCCCAGGTGTACTCATCCGGGCTGATGCCTTCCCGCCAGATGCGATCTACCGGCTCACTAGCTTCATCAGTTCCCTCTGCGGCCTGCGCAGCCTCATCTACAGTGGCATTTTCCGATAAATTCTCAGAAACATTATCAGGCACAGTTTGCGTTTCGCTTAGAGATTCGTTTTGTGAGCTGTCAATGCTGGTAGCTGCCGCGTCGGCCGAAACTGCCGTCCCCAAAGCTACGTCTTCAGGAGGGGCAACCGTAGTTTCTGCAGCAACATCTGCGGTTTGATCCGATACGGCCACTTCATTTGATGTCGCGGGTGCTTCCGCGGATGCCTCAGTCTGGATCATATCCGGCGTTGTTGTCGCATCCTGGACCGGCTCCTGGCTCGCGATTGCTTGTTTTGCATTGCTCTCCGGGACAGAGGCGGCGGTGTTTGCAGCCTCTTCTTGGGTCGCAGAGGCTTCAGATTTTGCGACCTGCCCGGAAGATGCCAGCGGCTTAAGTCCGGTGTTGCGCTTGGCCAGCTTTTCTGCCGATATCGTCTCTTCCTGTGTGCTCTTAGAAAGCAAGCTCTGGCTTATGATTGGGGCCGCCCCGTTCGCTGCACTATCTTTCTCAGAATCTGAAACAGTTGCAGCCTGGGGGGTTTGCGCCAATGCATTAATTGGCAGAGCCGCAGCTATTATTATGAGAAGCAGACAGACTCCACCGACCCTGACATGATCCATAGATCTCCTCCAATACATGACTGTTTAAGGTTATCAAATCACATTTTCTTTATTTATATTTTTCTATGATGTTTAATTTTTTTCTCGCCAATTTTAATTTTTCTTATATTTACCCGGGAGCGGCTTCACAGACGCAACTCTTACGCCACCATATTCTGCGTTGCCTTTTCCTGCATGGATGTACTTTTCATTTATAAATGTGATTGCACGATCTAGATAAAGCGGCGAAAATGCATAATATTAAGTGCTTAGATGCCTATGGGATTGGGGAGAATTTCAGTATGGGTAAGAATATTCATTATTGCAGGGCTGATGATTGCTCTGTTTTTAGCGGACCCGTCCTTTTTCACAGGGTATGGGCGGATCAAAAGCCTACGATCAGAGCCGGTACTGAATGGATGGGAACGCCAGTATCCTGCTTTACGATTATAACCGCCAAATCTTAAACCAGGGCTACGTCACACCGGGCTGGTATAGGATAAATGGCGCTTATTCGGATTATCTTGGTGCGCACATATATCGTTTCGTCTATATATGCTTAAAGCCAAAACCGCCAGCTGTCATCGCAAAATAGAAATAAAAAGATCTATTCCAAAGGCTCTATCTGGGCGGCGTTACGTAGTTCCAGCGCCAGACCTTGAAGCTCGCAGCCATTATTCCCAGGAAGATTGCCAGTATCAGCAGGGCCTGAAGCCACTCGACGATAGTAATTGCATCCATTTCCTACACCAATAGAGTGCCGTCTCTTTTATCTGATAAAGGTTTGCATGCAAAAGATGATATAGGGAAAACATGTGTCTCTCCCCCGAAAGCTTTAACGAGGCTGAAAAGTTGCTAAATGTGACCTTCCTGGGAACTGCCGGATCGCTTCCCACGCCGGAAAGAAATCCTTCGGCCATTCTCATCAACCGCGAAGGAGAGATGATGCTCTTCGACTGCGGTGAAGGCACGCAAAGGCAGATGATGCGGGCGAGAACGGGCATGATGCGCTTAAACTACATTTTTTTAACCCATCTGCACGCCGACCACATCTTAGGCATTCCCGGCCTCCTGGAGACTATGGCCTTTCAGGGAAGAAAAGACCCAATTACAATAGTCGGTCCCATCCATACTGCGCATCTGGTGGAATGTTTCAAGTCGGTATGCTACTTCTCTCGCAACTTCAATGTCCAGGCAATCGAACTTGTGCCGGGAGACGTGCTGAAGATGAAAGGCTGCCAGGTAAGGGCCATCTCAACCCATCACAGCGTTCCCAGCCTAGGCTTCTCTTTAGAAGAAGACACGCGACTTGGTCGATTCAATCGCGATGCAGCCACTTCCCTCGGCATACCGCCCGGACCGCTCTTCGGAAAGCTGCAGCATGGCCAGGAAATCGAGGTGAACGGCAAAAGGATAGAGCCCGATCAGGTTATGGGCCCCGCCCGGCCGGGAAGAAGGATCGTCTACACGGGAGACACAAGGCCCTGCAAATCCGTGCAGCTTGCCAGCATGGGTGCGGATCTGCTCATTCACGACTGCGCTTTAGCTGGTGATATGGCAGAGTGGGCCAGAGAGACAAAGCACAGTACTGCGACAGAGGCTGCAGAGGTCGCCAAAAACGCCGATGTAGGACAGCTTGTACTAACTCATATAAGCTCCCGGTACTCTGAGGATACCTCCAGGCTTTTAAAAGAGGCAAAATCTACCTTCGAGAGGACTATTGTGGCAGAGGATCTGATGTCTCTGGAAATCCACCTCAAGGATGATTAAGAGACTTATGGTGCAGACACGTGCGCGAATCACTTTCCTTTTTTTCCCGCACCTCATGCAAAGCCTGCATAACCTGTCGGGATACCTCATCATCCCTACCAATGAGCGATATATCCAGTGACTGCATGGCGCAATCGATCATATCTCTGCTGTGAGCGAGATCGACATCCCGGCTCTCTCTGGCAACGCCCCTCCGATAGAGATCATCGATCTCATCAGTTGATAGGCCCAGAGCATTTGCAGCAGATATAGCTCTCCCGAACATCTCCATCTCGATGTAATACTGCAGCCCGTCTTTGTAGAGCTTCTCGGAAAGAGCATCATGGCCAGCGTTCTTGGCTATCAATGCAGCCCAGAGAAAGTCTCCTGCATCTACCAGAATGGCGATGGCCTTATCGATCATTCCATTATCTCTGGCTAACACTGCTGCATACTCCGTCTCGCCTGCCTTTGCCAGTACCTCTACGCCCTCTTTTGATAGCTCATCAGGCAATTTCCTCAGGTTTTCTATAAGATATGACACCTTTTCATCAAAGGGCATTCTCTCGAATTCTTCCATCAAACTCAAGTCCCCGGAAGACCCAGCAAATTCATACGCAATAAAGCCTTTGGGCTGACTTTAATATTAATAATTAATTTAATATTTAATAAAATCCCTAACAGGATTCAAATATCAAAGAGAACTTGATATAAGGAAACGTCTTTGGACTATTTCTTGATATTAACGCAAAAGTCAGTGCTCTGGCACGATCATCTTCTCTGGAGAATAAGGCTTGCCTTACATGGTGGATTAGACCTGCTGCCTCTGAGATTCTTGAATGCCATAGCTCCTGCGTTTTATGATCGATAGGAAAGCCAGACCCGACAATTCCACGGCAGTTGGATGAATGGCATCTGCATGTCATCTTCCAGGGAAATGAACTGTAGAACAGCCCGTAATCAATGGTTATCTCTTCTCCGATCCGGATGTCCTTAACTGCGATGTCGCAGCAGAGACCATCAACAAATATTGAAAGAATATTGGCATCACAACTATGGTTCGCATCCCCATCGGTTACAATCCAATTTCCGTATTCGTCTTCAACGCCAAATTCGTAGATCTTGTGCTTTTCAAAATTAGATAAAAACTGAAATTCTCTTTTGGAGAGATAAACATCCTCACTGCTATAATAAAAGACAATAGTACCTTTTGATATAGCCTCTCCTGCAAATACTCCCTCCCCATCTATACAGCTACTATCTTTATAAATCTTAGGCAGGTACACGGCAAATCCTTATCCGGGGATGATTTAGTCCCCAATGAGAAATAGAACTATATACATATATTGCTATTAGATATAACTATTTCCAAAAATTTTTAAAATCATAATCTGGAGCCAGATGGATATATTGTTATATAGGAAGTTAGAACATGTGTGATTAAGAAATCGATGATAAAAGTCCTTCGCGATCTTAAGATAGGATGAAGCCCTGAAGGGATATTGAAGCATTCATTGGATGAATGACCTGAACCAAGACAATGGCTCATGAATTATTCAATCATCATGCAAGGCAAGAGAAATGGCCGAAGATTCACTCTCCACTAGCTCATTAAGGTTAGCTGCAAGAGCCAGATCTGCTGCAATGGAGTGGGTCCTGCCTTTTCGTTATTATGTGGCAGCTGGTGCCTTGATTATAATCTCTTTTTACCTGATAATGATAAAATTGAGCAATAATCAAGAGGCGAATACAGTCTTTACAGATATTGCCTCATTTTTCGTTGATGGCCTCGTTACTCTAGCTCTGCTTTATTGTTCCGCTTACTCCTATTTCCATGGAAAAAGGATCTACCTGGCCTGGCTGATTTTGGCGCTAGCCAGACTCGACTTCACCATTGCAGATGGCATTTGGGCTTATACGGAAATTGTCCTCCAGGAAATTCCCTTTCCCTCTCTAGCGGACTATTTCTATATTGCATATTACCCGATATTTCTGCTCGGCATCTTCTTTTTGCCAAGCATAAGGTTCACCTCCCGCGAGAGGCTCAAGATGATGCTGGATACGGGAATTGTGATGATTTCAGCGATTCTTGTCTTCTGGAGTCTTATAATCGCGCCCACCATTCAGGAATCCGAAGACATCGATGCAATGTCTCTTACTCTTTCCGTTGCATATCCTGTAGCGGATTTGATCTTGCTCTTTGCGGTCCTGGAGTTGATTTTCAAAAGGATTTACCAGAAGGGACAGACTCCACTATTATTTCTTGTTATAGGAATAATCACTCTGATAATAACTGATGCCTTTTTCTTTCGCCAATCTTTAGAGGGAACATATGTTGCAGGTGGGCTATTGGATATAGGCTGGCCGATCGCATATGTCCTGATCGGTCTGGCAGGCCTCTCTCAGGTCGATACCATTCACAGGGGCGCATTCGTCGAAGTCGAGAATGATAATCCTCGCTATGGGCAGCTCAGCTGGCCGCTTTATCTGCCCTATATCTGTGGGGCAGGTGCATTTGCCTTGCTCATCTGGAGCCATGATCATATCATCGGCTTATCCTTTGAATCGCTGTCTTGGGCTGTAGCTCTTATAATCGGATTGACCATGGTACGTCAGGTTCTGGCCCTGAATGAAAATTCCCGGCTCTATCGTATGGCACAGCAAGATATCGCGGAACGCGATCTTGCTCAGAAGGAAGTCATACGCCTCAATGAAGAGCTGGAGAGACGAGTTACAGAGCGCACCTCTCAGCTTGAAGCGACCAACAAAGACCTGCAGGGCCAGATTTTGGAGCGGCAGACGGCCGAGGATGCTCTCAGGAACTCCGAGCGCAAACTGGGGGATATCATCAACTTCTTGCCTGACGCCACCTTCGTCACAGACAGAGAGGGCGTGGTTATTGCCTGGAACCGGGCAATAGAAAAGATGACAGGCATCAAGGCAGCCAATATTCTAGGAAAAGGCAACTATGAGTATGCCCTTCCTTTCTACGCAGAGAGAAGGCCGATGCTCATCGACCTGGTTCTGGAGCACGATATCGATTTGGAAAAGAAATACGAGAGCATCAAATGGCAAGAAGAAGGCAGATTGGTCGGAGAGTCTTTTATTCCAGATATGCTGGGCAGGCCGGCATATGTACTGGGAAGCGCAGCCGTCCTCTGCGACTCGGAGGGGACGACCTATGGTTCCATTGAGTCCATTCGGGATATTACTGATCGAAAAATGGCAGAAGAAGACCTGAAGAGCGCTAAAGAAAGGGCGGAATCGGCCACAAATGCCAAGTCGAAATTCCTGGCCAATATGAGCCATGAGATTCGAACCCCCATGAATGCCGTCATCGGCATGAGCGATCTTCTCTTGCAGATGGATTTAAAGATCGAGCAGCGTGATTACCTGGAGACCATTCGCAGCAGCGGAAATGCCCTGCTCGCCATCATCAACGACATCTTGGATTATTCCAAGATAGATGGAGATAAACTCGAGCTGGCAATCCTGCCCTTTGATCTGGCCGGATGTATAGAGGTCTCTATGGATCTGGTGGCTGCCAAGGCGGCAGAGAAGGGCCTGGAGCTGACCTATTTCCAGGAGAATGATGTGCCTACAATGCTTATAGGCGATGAGATTAGGCTGCGTCAGATACTGATCAATCTCCTGGGAAATGCCGTGAAGTTTACAGAAAAAGGAGAGGTCGTGCTGTCGGTAAGCTCCTCTCCCTTGCAGGGCGACAGAGTATTGCTTCATTTTGCAGTTAGAGATACAGGTATAGGCATATCCCAGGAAAATCTGGGCAAGCTGTTTCAGTCATTTACTCAGGTTGACTCTTCGACCACCAGGTATTACGGCGGAACCGGCCTTGGGCTGGCTATAAGCCGCAGGCTGGTGGAAATGATGGGCGGAGAGATCTCCGTGGAGAGTACGCCTGGAAAAGGCAGCACCTTTTACTTTACCATTTTCTGCGACGTTTCAGTCCAAAACAAGGCGACAATTCCCGAGGATCTAACTTTAGCAGGAAAGAGCGTGCTGATAGTAGAAGGCAGCGAATCTGTGCGAAATATGCTTTCTAAGGCTGTAATGTCCTGGAAAATGAATATGGCGGCAATAGCTGGTGGAAAGGAGGCGGCAGAGATTCTGGTGAGAAAAAAATATGACTATGTGATCATAGATTCCTCTTTGCCAGATATGGACAGCCAGTTCTTGTTGAGACAGATCAAGGCCACGAAAAGCAATCCATTTATTGTGATGATAAGCCGCCTGGGAAGCAAGGTGGAGCGAGATCCTTCTGTGAGCGGCTGGCTTAGCAAGCCCATCAAGCCTCTACAGCTCAAGCGCCTGATGGTCAGCTTGCCTTTTCCCGAGAGCAAGGAGACAAAAACTGCCGATGGCCAGCATCCGTTGGTCCTGCCAGAAAAGAGGAGCGATCTTGTCATTCTCCTGGCAGAGGATAATCCGATAAATCAGAAAGTGGCTCTTAGCATGCTAAAGCGTCTCAATTATAAAGCTGATGTCGCCAGCAATGGCCTTTGTGTTCTGTCGTCTCTGGAAAGAAAGGCTTATGATCTCATTCTCATGGACATACAGATGCCGGATTTGGATGGTCTGAATGCCACTCGCAGCATACGCGAGCAAAAGATGAAAAAACAGCCGTACATAATAGCCATGACGGCTTATGCTCTCGATGGAGATAGGGAGGAGTTTCTCAAGGCAGGCATGAACGACTATCTCAGCAAACCGATACGGATAGAAGAACTCAAGGCGGCATTAGAAAGATGCGAAGACGCCTTAAAGGGCGGCGGCTAATATTCAAATCATTCGCGCCTCTTCTTTCTCCTCTTCGTAAAGTTCCGGCAATGCGTTCATGTACTCCTTAATCATAATTGGAAATGATCTGGATTCCATGAAGCGAAGGCCGAGCTGCTCTGCCCAGCGCTGTATCCCCAGGTCTTGAGAGACAACGGCCGCATCCAGCTCTTTTGCCAATAACAAAACGTCGATGTCCGGGGCGCTGTCCAGGATGCCATAGCGCAGTGCTGCTCTATACTTCTCTCTAAATTTGCGGATTATGCTGCCTACAATCTCCCGCTCAATTTCATCTTTCTTGTCCGCGAGACCGATGCCGCTCTCGGAGAGAGATATGCATCTTGATACGGACTGCCAGATGGCCTCTTCGGAGATGTTCATGCCTTTGTTTATGCGGCTTCTCATGTAGTCGACATATTCATAAAAGATCTTGGAAGGCACTTTTACCTTGTACCTGTCAGGCGACTTTTTAACGAGCCAGGTATCTACCTTACCCAAGACTCGAGCATCACAATTATTATGCCTGGCAAAATCCTTGATCTCATTGTAGACAGAAGGATACGGAATGTAGCAGCTAATTCCCAGGTGAAGCCTTCCTTCTGCCACGCGGTCCAATATGGCATTCATTCCCTCGCAGATGCTGGCGGCGCCCTCGCTCTCCCAGGCTAAAGAGTCCGTGAGTGCTGTCGTATCCAGCACGAACCTTTGGCGCAACATTAATAATAGTAAGGAGGAAGTCATATAAAAATACATTCTAATTAACTGAGAATTGGATCAGACAGGTGAAAGGCTAAATAAATCCTGAGCAGATTGGTGGACGTGAAATCCTCCGAGCCCCTGGTCTTCACCTTATCCCGGATTGAGAACCTCATGCATCAGGTGAGCTTTGATCCGGTAGAGATGAAAGGAAAAATCATTACCAACACATCTCTGGTAGAAAAGGAACGCCTAAATGAGACGCTAGCTGTCTTTTACGATATCATCCAAAGCGGCCTTTCCGTCTCGCCTCTGATTATGTTAGGCGAAGAGAAAAGGCTGATAAAGATTAAAACCGCTTGCAGCCTGACCATCAGCGGCGTTTTGCTCAAGTCCGGCATACCCGTGCGTCCCAAAGGCGGCGGGCTGATAGAAGTGGTAGAGCGCGAGCCGACCAGATTCACGGATATTCTCATGTACTGGGCCACAACCATCGATCCCATAGACGTTCTCACGTCTCAGGATCTGACGGATATCACGGGAATGATGCGCACGGGAAACGGGCGCATACTGGGCAATCTCCAGGAGACACCCATGCTGGCCAGGGATAGAATCGAGGAGGTGCTCGACCAACTGACTGCAGCGGATTTTACCGGAGTACTGGAACTGGGCGAGCCGAATATGAATGTGCTGGGCGTCTCTGTGGAGAGGGATCACGTGGGAATTTCTCTCGTGGGCGGCACAAATCTGGTGGCAGCAGCGCAGGAATGCGGCATCGATGTCAGGCACGAGTCGATCAGCGACCTGACAGATGTCGCAGAGATGAAGCATATTGAAGAGCTGATTTAAGAAAATATTACATGATCATAGAGGAAGGAAGGCCGATGCTATGCACCTGCGAAATCAAGACTCATTCAAATCCTTCAATGAAGCTCTTTATGCACCACTTTAGATCGGGATGATATCCGCCTTCCAGCACGGCGAATCTGTGCCCACTGCACATTTTTGCCCCCACCCGGATGGCTTTACCTATCTTACGAAAGTCCTCTATTTTCAGCAGCTTGCCCCAGTCCTCCAGGTAAGTGTCAAAACCTGCCGAGACGCCCACAATATCGTAATCAAAGTTGCGGAAGGCATCCTCAACCTGGCTTAAATAGCGGCTCTCATCCATGTTGAGATACTCGAAATTCTCATCAACCGACCAGGGATTGACAATCTTTACATTCCCATCTCCCCGGAAGATGCTGACTGTGCCGTCTCCATAGTGCAGATCGATATCGATGATCAGCGCTTTCTTCGCCCTGGGCCTGATATTTTTTATGGCAATGGCCATGCTGTTGAAGTAGCACATTCCCCAGGCCCGGTTGGCTGCAGCATGGTGCCCGGGCGGGCGCACCAGGGCGAAAGCGGGCTCTCCCTGCATCGCCAGCTCTGCGGCGCGAATGGCACCTCCAGCCGCAAGTGACGCAATTTCAAAGTGACCACTCTGTCTTACGCGATCGATATGCTCTCTGCCGTGGACCTTGCTGATTTGCAGCAGGCTGGAAGGCTGCGGCTCTGTGAACATATAACCGGCCTTTCCCAGCTCAACAGATGGCAATCGCACACGGTCCGGATTTTCCACCGGATTTGCCGGATATCGTTGCTCATATTTTCCGCTGTATACTATTTTCACACTGGCCATTTTGGATTTCTAAGGCACTTAATCCATTCGATCATCACAAGGACTATATGATAAGTCTTCCAAGCTCCAGTTGAATGCCGAATTTCAATGTCCTTCTGGAAGGTGCCTGGCTGGTAAGAGATGTCAAGACTGAGGATGACGCCATAGGTGTGGCTATCTCGGAAGCCGGCAAGCGGTTGAATCAGAGAAAGATGGACTTCGTCGAGGTGGAGATGGGTCAATGGGACTGCCCGGAATGCAGCGAGCCTTTGCCTGGCGTATTTCTCGTCGCCAGCACGGCCCTGGTGGCACTGCTCTTTGAGATCAAGATATTTAATGCGGAAAGCGAGGAGCATGCCGGGCGTATAGCCAAATCCTCTATTGGAAAAGCCCTGGGGGCCATACCCCTGAACGTGCTGGAGACGGCTCAGATAGATTAGCCTCTTTTTAGAAAAATACCTATATTTTCTCGCCGGAGCTTTTTGGCTTAGGTTTTGCGGCAGTTTTTGCTGTAGATTTGGCAACCCCGAGCCCCAGCGACCTGGCCAGCTCCCTGAGATCTCTTTTGCCCGGCTTTACTGCTTTTGCTCTCCTGGGCATTTGCAGCACCTCATGGCTTGTCTTATTCTCGGAAGATCTATTCAGGGGAGATTTATCCATCTTCCATTCCGCGATCTTTTTTATAATTAGTTCTTGGCCTTCTTTTGCGTCAACTGGTATCAAATCCTCTCTCACCCAATCCGGCAAAAATTCATTGACACCGCCCAGGCTGTTATCACCAAACCTGCGATCACAAAACAAGAGCACCCCCTTTTCCGATTCAGAGCGAATGACTCTCCCTGCCGCTTGCATTCCCCGGTTGACGGCCGGCAGGGTATAGGCGATGAGCATTCCCTTGGCCCGGCCATACTTTCTGGTATAGTAGCCGTTGATCTCTTTTTGAATCTCGTCGTATGCAGCCAGAGGCAGGCCCACCACAGCCACCCCGTTTAAAGCCTCGCCCTTGTAATCAATTCCCTCTGCCAGCTTTCCACCGCACACGCCGGTCAAGACGCCTCCGCCCCGTCCGGCCAGGCTGAAGAATTCCTCCAAAAGACAGGGCACATCATCGCTACTTCGAGGCTCAACGCACAGCTTCTTTCCCACCTTGCGGCAGGAAGAGAGGCATACTTCCCTGTAATTGTTCATCATTGGGTAGGAAGTAAAGAAGATAGCCACACTGCCGGGAACACATTCAATTATAGATCTTATGTGCCCGGAGATCTCCTCTCTGTTGTCAGCATCTTCCCTGATATCCAGCTGCGTCGTTGCTTTCTTTGCCGCTAAAAGCAGGCGGTTTTCTTTTGGAAATGGGTTGGGCAGGCTGAGCTTTTGTGCCCTGTTCTCTTCTCCCAGACAGTACAGCTCATAGGCCTCCAGAGGCGAGAATGTGCCGGAGAGCATAATAGTGGCGTTGATGTTGTCGGTGATGCGCCGGATATTGACGGCGGGATCGATATTGTTGACCTCCAGACGCGCAAATTTCCTGCTGCCTGAACCCGTTACTGCAATCTTTCTCTGATAGGATGGATCCTTTTCAGCCATCTCTACGTCCCTGAGGTAGAGCAGCACGAGTGCAAGACTGGGCTGAATGTCGCCCTGCAGATTCTCGCGGTCGCCTTCCGCCAGGTTCAGGTCGGCTACAGCCACGACAACATCTGAAAAATTGGATAGCGCTTCATCAATATCTTCGATGCCGTCGTAAAGGAAGGAGCGAAATAAATCTGCGTCCAAGAGCGCCTCTCCTTCCTGCATCCTCTCCTGCTTGCTCAGCAAAAATCTCTTCAGCCTGGGAAGAAAAAGTCGGATAACCCTGATCCCCTCCCGTCTCCAGGAAGCCTTTTCTCGCGTCTCCTCCAGCCGGGCCTGGCCAAGTGTGCCCTCGAACTTCTCGACCTCTTTTTCCGCCAGATCTATCATGCGCATGGAAAGAAGACGCGAATTCATGGCCCGCACGCCGTCGCCCAGGTTATGCGCCTCATCAATGATCAGGGTAACCTTTTCCGATTCCATCTCCAGCCACTGAAAGATGATATCTTGAAAGTCCGGGGAAAAGAGATGGGAATAGTTCATGATCACCATGTCGCAATTTTTGGCATAGAGGCTCATGATCTCGTAAGGACAGATTCCCTGGCAGGACTGTGAAAGCAGGGATGGCGGTGTGATGGTCTTTTTCAAGCCCTCCACCACATCCAGAGCAAGACTTGATCGCCGGAAATGGACCTTTCCATTCAGCTCAAAGCCCTCTCTGCTTCTCAGGTAATAGGGACAGAATGTTCTGTAGCCGGGCTCCTCCTCAGGAATACTGTCGGAGGCAGGGTCATAGATGCTTGCGTTGCTTTTGCCGATTCTTGAGGAGACATAATTTTTTGTCCACTCTCTCAGCCTTGAGCAACCAGCATAAACGCTCTCCCCGCGAAATTCATCTTCCAGGGGGCAGATCTTCTGCTTGCCTACCATGTAGGCTATTTCCGGCTTGTGACGGGTCTTTGACCAGATCTTGTTTACCTCGTCTATGTAGATATCGATCTGAGATACCGTTCGCACAGCAACTACAGTTTTTCCTGCAGCGGCAGCTAAAACCGAGCAAATGCAGCTCGTCTTTCCCGTGCCGGTGGGCGCGTCTATCATCAGCACACCATGATCGCCTTTGCTCACAACATCATAGACCGCGTCCAACATCCTATCCTGGTAGGGCCGGAGGGACTCATAAGGGAAATAGTCCAGGTACACAAAAGAAGGATGATACTAAGAAGAGATAAATGCTCTCCACAGGGCGAAACTGTTACCTGTTATAGAAAAGTTAAAATTGTATTGGAGACTTAATTGATCGAGGTAGCACATGTGGTGGGGATTATGAAACGGATCATATTAATACTATTAATGCTCTTAACGGCAGCAGCTCTGCAGCAGGCGGCGGCTTCTTCCGGCAAATCCGACTTTGCGAGCATCCTCGTTCCGGATGGATCGGTTTTCTTTACACCCGGAACAGATACCAAAAACGTGGAGGATAAAATGGCAGAGGCCTTGGTCAGGCTTGATTCCTGGAAGAAGGCCCGGGCTGAAGAAAAGATATATCCGCCTGCCGACAACATAGAACAGACCAACGGCAATTCAACTCTTGACAATATTAGCATCATCGGCCCATTAAGCAATTCTTCCCGTCTCAACTCCTCAACAAATCAAGACGCTAATGCCACTATATCTGATGCAAACAGCTCGGCAGGAATGCAAAATGTCGGCACCAGCTCCAAGGGGAGCTGGAGCGGCCACTACGGTATGACCGCCTCCCGGCATGAGATAGGCAAAAGCGACATAAATTCCCGCATGTTTTTGAGCGGTACCTTTGAGATGGACAATGCCGTCAAATTTCAGGACCGGGGCGTCTAGATAAAATCACGGAGCGAAGCCATGAAATATATTATTCTTGTTTTCCTTGTTCTGACCTGCTGCTTTTCGGCTCTGGCAGCCGAGCCTGAGGAAGTGTGGAATTTAACCTTTGGGGGGCAGTACGGAGATGGAGTCTGGTGTTTGCAGGAGACGGAAGACGGCGGCAATATTCTGGCAGGAAACTGGGCATCAAGAGGAGAAGGAAGCGACCTGTTCTTGATCAGAACCGATGCAATGGGCAAATGCATCTGGAGCCGGATTTTGGGCGGATCGGGAGAGGACGTGGGATACTTCGTGCAAGAGACAAGAGATGGTGGATTTATCGTCACGGGAAGCACAAAATCCTTCACCATGGGCGAGGAGCTCTTATGGCTTGTCAAGACAGACCGAAATGGAAGCCTCAATTGGGATAGAACTTTTGGCGGATTTGTATCCTCTTCAGGAGATGGCGGATGGTCTGTGGATGAGACAGATGACGGTGGCTTCATCACCACAGGATACACTCAATCTCTGGGAAACGGCAGAAAGGATCTCTGGCTGATTAAGACCGATGCACAGGGCAGCCGGATCTGGGATAAAACCTTTGGCGGACGGGAAGATGATGTGGGCATGTCAGTCTTAGAGAGCCGGGACGGCGGGTATATTATGGCGGGACGTACGGCATCTTTCGGCAAAGGTGGAGACGACATATGGCTCCTTAAAACCGATTCCCAGGGAGATGAGCTTTGGAATGAAACCTTTGGCGGTAAACAGGATGATGCCGGATTTCAGGTTGTAGAGCTTGAAGATGGATATTCTCTGGCGGGCAGGACGGAATCGGGCTCGGATAAGAATAAGATTATTCTCATTAAAGTGGACCCTAACGGCCAAAAACTGTGGGAGAGAACTTACACAGGCAGCTCAGCCTCTTCACTGCAATCGACTGCGCAAGGCGGCTATATCATTGCAGGAAGAATTGACAATAAGGAAACCGGAAGAGATGCGCTCATCATTAAGACCGACTCCACAGGCAGCGAAGAATGGTCGATGACCTTGGGAGGCAGCGCAGACGATATGGGCACCTTTGTTATTCAGAACAAAGACGGCACTTATACGATGGCGGGCATAACCAGCTCCTATGGGCTGGGAAGGGAGGACGCCTGGCTGGTCAAGATTAAAGAGAAGCCGTTGAGCCAGGAAAATGAGATGCAATTGCAGAAATTGGTATTTCCAAATTCTGCATATCTCAATTCAAGATATTCGAATTCATCATCGCTCCAACTCGCACAAACAAACGCTACAGAAGAACAGATTTAAATTAGGAAAAATTATTAAAAGATTAGATGCATAGACTCACTGATGTCAACGCTCGTCAGGATATCTGAAATAGGCTTTTACCTGCGCTGTCCCCGGCTGATTTACTTTGAAAATCTGAGAAGGACGCCCAAGAAGATAGATGCTAAACAGATTCTCCTGCATAGCCTCATGCTCTCGATTTCCCAAAAAGATGATCTG
>JBAQXX010000084.1:0-29244 GCA_049299735.1 Methanothrix sp.
GATGATCGATCAACTCTTTGGCCCAATTCTGTTTATCCTCTTCGTGAACAAAGGTAAGATCTCTCAGATTATGTGAATTGCATAGAGCATGCTTGCAGTTGAATTTAAAATAGGAACTCCAGCCATCATGCATAGCGGTTCCGCTATATACCTGCAGTATTCCCATATCCTCGTTGGCCTTAGATCCGCGACGGACAATTGGGGCAAATCTTGCTCTCAGCTTGATGTTCGAATACTTCAACTTTGATGGGTGGTAAATCGAATACCTGACGACGTTCATGTTTTAAGGCCTTAGCATCGCACAAAGATCAACCGCACAATTCACATTTTGGTGATAGGATGAACGATTACGTGATTAGGCTTCTCGACCATTTCGAGTGTATGTCCTTTATGGCCTTTTTGTCCACCTACTGATCTACCAGTTGGCTTGCGCTGGCTCTTGATCTTTTTGAAAGTATCTGTCGATGGGGGTTTGCTGCTATTGCGGCTGTTTTTGTTGATTTGATCCTCCAATACCTTTACCCTCTCCTATATTTTATACTAAATACCATATGATATCGAATCTTATAGGCACAATGACTTGCCTTTTTTACCTCGATCATTTATACACTGAATATGCAGCCTTCCTTAAGTCGGTTTTCTTACCATCCCAGCCGCAGCAAGCTGCGGGGTATTCATTTTAAAATAAACCAAGGTTTTAACTTCGCAGCTTCGCGCCTTCGCGTGAAACCGGACCCTGTTGAATCTCACGCGAAGCCTTGATTGGCGCGAAGAACAATCAGCCGTTCACAAAGGCACATTACTTTCTCACAATCATGGCTTAACGGGAATTGGAAATCTCTTTTTCGGCGGTTGACTTTGGCTGTCGGATGCGTTTGGATTTTTGCCGAGTGATTCAGGACTCTGTTTTTCTCGGTGCAAGACGGTGGCGTCTTTGCTAGCAAATTTTAAATTCTCGTGGACTATTTACTTCAATCAATCGGATGAAATGAACAAGTCAATCCGATTCGAAAAGCAGATTGCGGCTACACCGGGCGGAAGAGAGTCTATGAGGGATCAGAGAAGGAACATGAGGAAAAGATGACAGCAGTTACTTGGCTTCATCTTTCGGATTGGCACCAGAAGGGCAAGGACTTCGATCGCAAGATTGTGCTGCGCGCTCTGCTAAAAGACATTCGGGAAAGAGTCAAAATCAGTCCTGACCTGGAGAAAATTGACTTTGTAGTTTTTAGCGGCGACGTGGCTTTTGGCGGAAAAACTGAAGAATATCAAGCTGCAAAAGAACAATTTTTCCTGCCGCTCCTGGAAGCCTGCGGAGTGGAGCCAAAACAGCTTTTCATCGTGCCGGGAAATCATGATCTGGATAGGGATGAATTTCGGCGGCTTCCCCATGATCTAACCAAGCCCTTGTCCACAGAGAAAGAAGTTCAAGACTGGCTTACGGATGATCGCAATAGGTCTCGCCTCCTGGAGCCTTTTTCGGCATTTGCCTCTTTTGTTAGAGAATATACTGGACAGGAGCCGCCAGGATATGCCAATGTAAGAAGAATTAAGGTCAGTGACAAGGAAATTGCGCTTGTTGGGCTGAACTCGGCTTGGATGTGCGGGCGAAATAAAAACAAAATCGGTGATTATGGATTTGTTATTGTGGGTGAGCCGCAAATTTACAATGCTCTTGAGGAAATCTCCAGAACCGACCTAAGAGTTGCCGTCCTCCATCATCCGTTCGACTGGTTGAGGGAATTTGATCGCAATAGGATAGAAGATTCTCTTAGACAAGGCTGCGATTTCATTTTGCGAGGCCATCAGCATAAGCCAAAGGTGGAAATAACGAGCGGTACATCCGGGAATTGCGTCATTATTCCGGCAGGGGCATCTTACGATCGTCGAATGGCCGAAAACCCTCGCTACGCAAATTCATTCAATTTCGTACATCTGGATTTTGATGCTGGAAATGGTGTGGTTTTCCTGCGTCGCTGGAGCGATGATGGAAATAAATGGCTAGAGGATATAGCTTCGTGCAAGGATGGAAAATGTAAGTTTACCTTATTCAAATCTGAATCAGAAGCTTCTTCCCAAGAAACACCCGCATCAACCAAGATCATTCCCCATCAAATCCCTCCGCCGCCGCGTGACTTCAAAGGCCGCGAAGAAGAGATCGCGGACATCCTCTCCAACTTCGAAAAAGGAGCGACCATTACCGGCCTGCGCGGCATGGGCGGCATCGGCAAGACCGCCCTGGCCCTTGTCCTGGCAGATAAAATCAAGAGCCGATTTCCTGATGGCCAGATATTCGTTGATATGCGGGGAACAAGCAATAATCCGGAATTACCTCCACTGACGCCTGAAGACGCCATGGCCCAGATCATCCGGGCCTACAATCCCGCCGATCGCCTGCCAGAGAATCCTATAGAACTGCGCGGTTTGTATCTGTCAAATCTGGCCGGGAAACGTGCTCTTTTATTTCTGGACAATGTCGCCAGCAGCGAGCAAGTTGAACCTCTGCTGCCGCCCGCAGGCTGCGCCGTTCTCATCACATCGAGAATCAAATTCGCCTTGCCTGGTTTGGTGGAAAAGGACCTGAACATCTTGCCTTCTGATAAAGCGTGCGAGCTTCTCCTTCAAATTGCTCCACGTATTGGCGATTGGGCCGATGAATTGGCAAGACTTTGTGGCTACCTTCCTTTCGCTCTACGCAATGCAGCTGGTGCTTTAGCTGAAAGACGGGATTTAAGCGTTCCAGAGTATCAAAGACGTCTGAAGGATAAGGTAGAACTGCTTAAATTAGTAAAAGGGTCCTTCAGCCTCAGCTATGATCTGCTCACACCCGGAAGAAAAAAGCAATGGAGGCGTTTATCGGTTTTTCCGGAAGATTTCGACCGCAACGCTGCGACGGTCGTCCTGAAGATGGCTCCCGGTGCATCGGCTGAGGCTCTAAGTGATTTGGTGCAATGGAGCCTGATGGACTCTGTTCCACTAACGGATTCTGAAGCGGGGCGATATAGACTTCATGATCTGGCACGTCTTTTCGCAGAATCGTGCCTAGACCAAGAAGAACTTGCTGATGCTCAGCAAAAACATGCCAAGCATTACTCGGATGTCCTTTCCCATGCTGAAAATCTATACAAAAATGGCGGGACTGATCTCTTAGCAGGACTCAAGCTTTTCGATCGTGAATGGGCCAATATCAAAGTTGGGCAGGCCTGGGTAAAGAACACAGTTCCAGTCTGCGGCAAATTGAAAAAGAGTGATTTGAAATCGGTCCTGCAATTGGCCAGTTCTTACGCGAGTGATGGTTTCAATGTACTGGATTTGCGCCTGCATCCAAGGGATAAAATTGGCTGGTTTGAGACTGGCTTAAAAGCAGCAAGAATAGTGGGAGATCAAGGTAATAAAGGAGTCCATTTGGGCAACCTGGGCAGTACCTACGCCGCCCTGGGCGATGCGCGTAAGGCCATCGAGTATCTCGAGCAGGCCCTGACTATCGCCCGCAAGATCGGTGACCGAAGGAATGAAGAAGCTTGGCTGGGCAACCTGGGCAGTGCCTACGCCGCCCTGGGCGATGCGCGTAAGGCCATCGAGTATCTCGATCAGGCCCTGAAGATCTCCCGCGAGATAGGTGATCGAAGGAATGAAGGAGCCCACCTGGGCAACCAGGGTAATGCCTACGCCGCTCTGGGTGATACGCGCAAGGCAATCGAGTACTACGAGCTGGCCATGGCCATCGCCAAAGAAATCGGCGACAAAAGGGGCGAAGGAGTACGGCTGGGCAACCTGGGACTGGCCTACGCAAGGATGGGCGAAACTCGCAAGGCCATGGAGTACCACGAGCAAGCGCTGGTCATTTCCCGCAAGATTGGTGACAGAAGGGGCGAAGGGGCCGACCTGGGCAACCTGGGACTGGCCTACGCCGCTCTGGGCAAGACTCGCAAGGCCATGGAGTACCACGAGCAAGCGCTGGTCATTTCCCGCGAGATCGGAGACCGAAGTGGAGAAGGAAACCACCTGGGCAACCTGGGAAATAGATACGGCGATTTGGGCGAGACACGCAAAGATATCGAATACACCGAGCAGGCCCTGACCATTGCCCGCGAGATCGGAGACAAAAGTGGCGAAAGTTCCAGCTTGGACAGTCTTGGCGTGGCTTACGCCACTCTGGGCGAGACACGCAAGGCCATCGAGTATATCGAGCAGGCCCTAGCGTTTGTCCGTGAAATCGGCGACAAAAACAACGAAGGAGAAATTCTTTGCGATTTGGGCAAAGCCTACCTCGATTTGAATGAAACTGAAAGAGCCATCGAATACTGCACGAAGTCACTGGACCTCGTTCGCAAGATTGAATATCTGAAATTTGAGGGCGAAGCTCTCTGCACCTTGGGCAGAGCTTATTCCAATCTCGGCCAGCTCGAAAAAGCAATCGACCACTGCGATCAGGCGCTGGAGATCTTCAAAAAGATGGAGTACCGCAAAGGAGAGGGCGAGGCCCTCTTCGCCAAGAGCCTGGCTCTGCACCAGCTCGACCAGCGAACAGAAGCCTCAGCTTTCGCAAACGAAGCCCACCAGATCTTCGTGCAGATCGAAAGCCCGTTAGCCGAAAAGGTCCGCCAGCAGCTCGAAGCCTGGCAGCCACCCAAAGAGGAGAATTAGCATGCAAATCATCTTTCTCGGCACCAACGGCTGGTACGACAGCCCAACTGGGAGCACCATCTGCACCCTCATCAACTCAGACAAGTACCATATCATCCTGGACGCCGGAAACGGCCTTTACAAAGCAGACCGCTACATCAAGGACGACCTGCCCGTCTTTCTCTTCCTCAGCCACTTTCACCTCGACCACATCGAGGGGCTGCACGTCCTCAGCAAGTTCCGCTTCAAGAGCCTCACCATCTTCGGCCAGAAGGGCACGAAGCAGGCCCTGCATACCATCGTCAATGAGCCCTTTACCGTCCCCCTGGAGAAGCTGCCCTATCCTGTGGAGGTGCGCGAGCTATCCCCCGGGCCCTACAAGCTGCCCTTTGCTCTGGACTGCCGATTCCTGGTGCACGCCTCGCCCTGCCTGGGCTACCGCTTCGATCTGGACGGCAAGACCATCACCTACTGCCCGGACACGGGAGTATGCGAGAATGCTGTGCTCCTGGCTGCGGACGCAGACCTGCTCATTGCCGAATGCGCCCACCTGCCAGGCGAAGAGAACCCGGCCTGGCCCCACCTCAATCCCGCTGCTGCGGCAGCAATCGCCAGGCAGGCCAAGGCCGCGCGGCTCGCGCTCACCCACTTTGATGCGGGAAGGTACACGAGCCTGCAGATGCGGCGCGAGGCCGTTGCGACTGTGACGGACTTTCCGGGGATAGTAGTAGGAGAGGATGATCTGGCGGTGCAGCTTTAGCCGGCTCTGGCCGGGGAGAGCAACTTCAAAATTCTTTTGCGCGCGCTTTGCAGTTGGAAAGACCGTTATCATTATTATAATTATTAGTTTGCAAATAACTTTATTGGTTAATTTTAATTGTAAGCAAACTTATAAATATTATTGAATGATGCTATTATATAGAGTGGGGTTTTGCAATTATTGAGGAATTGGCGTTATGTCAAAAAAGGCCTTTAGATCAGCCTGCATCTTGATTGCTGAAGATGATGAGTCAAACAGAAAAGTAACCTTCGCCATGCTCAAACGCCTGGGCTACAGAGCCGATGCGGTCTCTAATGGCAGAGAGGCACTATTGGCCTTGGAACGTCAGCATTATGATATAATTTTGATGAACTTAAGTATGCCGGAGATGGACGGCCTGCAGGCCACCAGACAGATCCGCCGTAGCTGCCCTCCCACGCTTCAGCCCAAGATCATAGCCCTTACCGCTTGTATTCTTCCCAACAGCAGAGAAATCTGTCTTGAAGCCGGAATGAATGACTTCATGCCAAAGCCTTTCAAGGTGAATGAACTGGCCCAGGTATTGAGCAAACATATGCTAATTCTTGAGAGACAAACAGCATTTATGCGATTGCATGAAGAGGTAATTAGGACATTGGACTCGTTGCCCAAGAGTGGAAAACCTATTTTGTCGTTTGAGCAAAACAAGTACCTGCAAAATTAAATAAGTATAATCGTCTTGCAGCCTATTTCTGCACTATGTCCGATCCGTGAGAAATAAATACATAATAATCATATCCCTCCACCTGCAATTATGGATGGGATGATGAAGAGAGGGCCTGACCTCAACGAATGGTTTGAGGAGCATCATGGCTGAAAAGAATGCTTCAGCCGAACCAGATGGTACGCTAGGGGAAAATGAGGATAGCAAGATAACGGAGCCTCTGACAGAAGAACCGGATATGGAAGGTTCTCCTCTCGCGTTTGTCGGCATAGGAGCCTCGGCCGGAGGGCTGGAGGCATTAGAAGAGTTTTTCAGGCATATGCCGGCAAAAAGCGGCATGACCTTTGCTGTCGTCCAGCACCAGGACCCGGATCAGCCCAGCCTCCTCCCCGAGATCCTGCAGCGTTACACCCAGATGAGAGTGCTGGAGGTCGAGGAGAACGGCATATCAGCCCGTCCGGATACTGTATACATTAAGCCTCCAGGAACCGATCTTTCTATTCTAAATGGCACCTTCATACTGCTCAAACCAACCACCACTTTTGGGGCAAAGACATCTATTGATACATTCTTGCGCCACCTCGCCGAGGATCAGGATGGAAAAGCAGTGGGCATCATTCTCTCGGGCATGGGCAGTGATGGAACACTCGGCGTCCGGGCCTTGAAAGAGCGCACAGGAATGGTCATGGCCCAGGATCCGGCTTCTGCTAAATTTGCTTCCATGCCGCAAAGCGCTATAGCTACTGGTCTTGTGGATTACATCGCGCCGCCTACGGAGCTATCCAGGCTGCTCTGCGAATACGTCGAGGTCAATATGAAGCTGCGAGAGCGGCATGCTTCTGTGTCTCCCATTCTGGAAAACAGCCTGGCCAAGATCTTCGTTCTCATTCGCACTCGTACCGGCCAGGATTTCGCTCTATACAAGCGGAGCACTATCATTCGCAGAATCGAGCGTCGCATGGGGCTGCACCAGCTTACTCTGATGAATGACTACATCCGCTACCTGCAAGAGAATCCGTCCGAGATCGAAATTCTTTCCAAGGAACTGCTCATCGGAGTTACACGCTTCTTTCGGGACCCCGGTGCCTGGGAAGCGCTGGTTGAGAACGCGCTGCCCGAGCTGATTTTGTCCCTACCGACAGGCAGCTTGCTACGCATCTGGGTTGTGGGCTGCTCAACGGGAGAAGAGGCCTATTCCATGGCCATAGTGCTTCAGGAGTATCTGGAAAATCTGGGCCGAACCGGGGAGATTCAGTTCCAGATCTTCGCCACGGACACAGAGAAAGAGGCCATCGATATTGCCCGCCGGGGAAGATACCCCATGAATATTGAGGCGGACGTCTCCAAAGCGAGGTTGGAGAGATTCTTCATCGAGGAGAATGCAACCTACCGCATTTGTCCTCATCTGCGAGAATCCATAGTCTTCGCCCCTCAAAATATCATCCGCGACCCACCCTACACCCACCTGGACATCATCTCTTGCCGAAACCTATTCATTTACCTCTCTCCTGAACTGCAAAGAAAGATCGTAACCCTCTTTCACTATGCATTAAATTCCGGAGGAATTCTTTTCCTGGGAAGTGCCGAATCCATTGGCGGCAATAGCGATCTTTTCAGCATTTTGGAGGGCAATTGGAGGATCTTCCAGAGGAGGGATGTGCCGAGCCGTGCTGCTTCCCATGATCTGCCTTCCGTATTCTCAGCCAGGTCTGATGCACACGAGATTAGAGATGCATTCTCGGGTACGGCCAGAGGGCAATCCCTTACTGCCATAACCCAGCATCAACTGCTTGAGATGTATGCTCCTCCCGCGGTCATAATCACAGAAGACGGAGATATCGTTTATTTTCATGGGAGGACGGGAAAATATCTGGAACCGTTGTCTGGAAAGGCGAACCTGAACATCTTCGCTATGGCGCGAGAAGGTCTTCGATATGCCCTCATCTCTCTTCTCCGAACCGCTGCCGCTGAAAAGCGCAGGGTTTCTGCTGAAGATGTGGCCATGCCTGCTGAGAGCGATACGCTGCATGTACGTCTGACCGTGCAGCCGATCTTAAAACACTCGGGTCGGGCAGATATTTATTTGGTGGTCTTCGAAGAGGTTTTACAGCAAAAACCACCCCATATTCAACGGGAACCGCCTGGCGCGGATGTTTCTTTGCCGGATAGTCGATTGGAGGAACTGGAGAGAGATCTCGCGAAGGCTAGAGCAGAGCTGCAGCGAGCGGCAGAGCAAAGGCAGTCCTCTCATGAGGAGATGACCTCCATGAATGAGGAGCTACAGTCTACCAACGAGGAGCTTCAAAGCACCAACGAGGAGCTAACCACCAGCAAAGAGGAGCTCCAATCCTTGAACGAGGAGCTTCTCACAGTGAACGCAGAGCTTCAGTCCAAGATCGAGGCATTCTCTCAGAGCCATGACGATATGCGAAACTTGCTGCGCACAACAAAGATCCCCATGCTGTTCCTGGATAGCAGCTTGCGAGTGCGACGGTTCACTGATGCCATAAAGCCCATCATCAACTTGATCAGCAACGACGTCGGCCGTTCCATAACCGACCTCAAAGTAAACATGTTGGGCGAGTCTCTTGTTAATGATGTGCGAGAAGTGCTCGATACCCTTCAGTTAAAAGAGAAGCAGGTGGAAACGACAGATGGAAAGTGGTTTCAGATGCGTGTCATGCCCTACCGTACCTCCGAGAACCGGATCAACGGGGTGGCAGTCACTTTCAATGACATCTCCACCATCAAAGAGCTGGAGAAGTCCCTCCAGGATGCAAAAAGATATGCACAGAACATAGTTGAGACTGTATCCGAACCGCTCGTAGTGTTGAATTCCGGCATGAAAGTCGTCTCCGCAAACCGCACATTCTATGAGACCTTCCAGGTGACCCCCCAAGAGACCGAGGGAAAACTTATCTATGCTTTGGGAAACAAGCAGTGGGACATTGCGGGATTGCACCAGCTTCTTGAAAATATCTTGCCTAAGAATGCCGTATTTGGGAGCTACGATGTGGAGCACTATTTCCCAAAGATTGGCAGGCGCATCATGCGTCTCAATGCCCGGAGGATAATATCCTGTAAAGAGGACCTGATCCTCCTCGCCATGGAAGACATCACAAATGAAAAGGATTCGTGAGCCATGCCATCCAACAAGACATTTCCTGTAGATCCTGTCCTGAGAAAGCAGGCTGAGGAGGAGGTACGCAAGAATAGTCGCTCTGTCTGCCTTTCCGAGATGGACGTAAGGGCCCTCTGTCATGAGCTTGAGGTGAGCCAGGTCGAGTTGCAGCTGCAAAACGAGGAGCTGCAGAGGATAACGGCAGAGCTTGCTGCATCAGAGGAGAAGTATAGGGACCTCTATGAATTCGCACCTATCGGCTACCTGACTCTGGAGCCATCCGGGGAGATTCGTGATGCAAATCTGGCCGCCGCCACTCTTCTGGGAACAGAGCGAGCGCACCTGCTTGACAATCCGTTCCAGGCTTTCCTGGCAGAGGAGAGCCTTTCCAGGTTCAATGCTTTTTGCAGTCGCGTAATAGCCTCGGATGCTAAAGAGATTGCAGAGGTCCATCTGTTAGGCAATGGATGGGCTTTAATCGAGGGGCGGGCCATCTCAGCCCACAACGGTTTTCGTATGGCCGTCATCGACATAACGGCCAGGAAGCAAATGGAAGATGAGCTTCAACGGATCAGGGACGAACTGGAGGAGAGAGTCCAGGAGAGGACACACCAGCTTGTTAGAGCGAATGAAGAGCTATGGAAGGCCAAAGATGTCGCCGAGGCGGCCACACGCATAAAATCTGAATTCATGGCGAACATGAGCCATGAAATACGCACCCCCATGAATGCAGTCATAGGCATGACCAGCTTACTCTTAGATGAGGGACTGCCGCCCGAGCAGATGGAATTTGTGGAGATAATAAGGAGCAGCGGCGAAGCTCTAATGGTTATTATAAACGACATTTTGGATTTTTCCGTGATGGAGGAAAAAAAGGTTGCGCTCGAAGAGCAGCTTTTTGACCTGAGCCAATGCATTCAGGAATCATTGGATCTGGTATCAGCCGATTCCAGAAGGAAGGGCTTGAACCTTTCGTATAAAATTATACCCGGCACTCCGGAAAAGATTTTTAGCGATCCGATAAGGCTGCGCCAGATTCTGGGGAACCTGCTGAACAATGCGGTTAAATTCTCATATTCTGGTGATGTCACGGTCTCTGTTTCCAGCCAAAATTCGGAAAACTGCATTGATATTCTCTTCGCAGTGAAGGACAGCGGTATTGGAATTGCAGAGAATGAACTAGACAAGCTATTTTTGCCTTTTAGCCAGGTTGACACCTCGACCACACGCAGGCATGGCGGCACGGGCCTGGGCCTGGCGATAAGCAAGAAGCTTGTAGAGCTTATGGGCGGAAAGATTTGGGTCCGGAGCGAGCCAGACAAGGGATCGACCTTCTATTTCATTATTAGGACCAGACATGTTTTCAGCAGGCAAATGGAGGGAGAAGCGCCCAAAATGCAAGAGAAGAGGCAACCAAATTCTGAAGGGATGCCGAGCATTATTGCGCCTGGCCGTCTGAGCATCTTGCTTGCAGAGGATAATCTATTGAATCAGAGAGTTATTCTCGAAATGCTCAATCGTCTGGGTTATCGTGCCGACGTCGCAGCCAACGGCTTTGAGGTCCTGCAAGCTCTGCAACGCCAGCGATACAATGTAATTCTCATGGATGTTCGCATGCCGGAGCTGAGCGGCCTGGAAGCTACAAGGCAAATCCGCAAGCTCTGGCCGGATACACAGCAGCCCAGAATTATAGCCGTTACTGCTTACGCTCTCGAGGGTGACCGGGAAAAATGTATCGAGGCCGGAATGGATGATTACATCAGCAAGCCTGTTAAGATGGATGAGCTGGACAGCACACTGAGAAGGTACCTGCCGTCTGAAATAGTCAGATAGAGCATCTTTTCGGCTCACAAAGCTTATGGACTTGAAAAGACGATAGGCCCGTCCATGAGATCAAATAACATAATTTGCCTGCTATTCATATCCCTGGTGCTGGCGTCATGCGTCGGCTGCCTGGCGAAGGACCCCGGAGCCGCGACCGCGAATCCGGCCGTCCCAAAAGATAATCTGCCGGACGGTTTCAAGCTGATGGCAGCTCTGCCCGAGATGGACAGCAGTGTGAATATGACCGAATATATAGAGGATTTCTACGGATCTGAGGATATCGGCCCGGCCAACGCATCGGTGGGCATATACCAGTGGGGCAACCCCGGCGAGTCCTACGATGCCAAGATCACCCTGATCCAGCTTTCCGATGAGGAGCACGCCAAGGCCGCCGTCTCCAACTTCAAATCCAAGGAGACTTACCAGAAACTCTTGGCCAGGGGCCTGCCCATATTTGGCAACGCCACAGTAAACGGACATGAAACCCTGGAGATAAAGGACATTCGAGGAGATAACAGCTTCAGATACCTCTACCTCTGGAATACAGGAAGCGTTGTGGCTCTTGTTGAGGGCAACAACGACAGAAACCAGAGCCTTGAGCTGGCCAACGCCCCAGGGCTCTAAGCTATAAAATTTTTTAGAGGCATAGTCTACTGCTATGAAGCCGCAATTTGAGACACAGGTAATTGAGACAATACAAAACACAAAGTCATCCAGGTCAATTCGGTTTTACCGGCCACATGGATTTGACTACCTTCCCGGCCAGTTCGTAATTCTAAAGCTTAACGGCATACAGGGCGAAATCGAAAAGCCTCTCAGCCTCTCCAGCAGCCCTACTGAGGACTTTCTGCTTGTCACCAAGAGGCTGACCGGACATGAGTTCTCCAATGCTCTTCTTTCCCTAAAAAAAGGTGATACCATCAGGTTTTCCGGACCTTACGGCAACTTCACCTTCAGCGAGGAGCAGGAGAAGATGGCCATGCTTTCCGGGGGAATAGGCATAACGCCTCTGCGAAGCATGATAAGATACAGCACAGACAAGGGCCTCGCGACTGATATCTTCCTGCTTTACTCCAACCGGCAGGAGGATGATATTCCCTTTAAAGATGAATTCGATAGCCTAATGGCGAAGAATCGGAATCTTACTATCATTAATACCCTGACCCGCCCCGGTCCTTCCTGGAAAGGCCGGACAGGCAGAATAGATGCCAATATGATTAAGGAGCTTCTTTCCAATTACGCAGATTGGACGTTCTATTCCAGCGGCCCGGAAAAGATGGTGGAGTCCATGATTCTCGTACTTGAGGAGATGAAAATTCCAGAGAAACAGATTCGCACGGAGTATTTCCCTGGATACGACTGATCAGATTTCCTTTTTTACTCCTCGCCGGACGGCACATCGACCACCAGCCAGTGCTTTCCGCGGGTTGGAGCCATCCTCAATGCCTCCTCAATCTCCGCATTTGCCAGTCCGTCCAGCCAATCGTTAAGTTTCTTTCCAGGATTATGCCCGGTCCAGTATGATTGAAGCCTTATGTGCAGGTCGCACATGTGATTGAGGCTTATGCCACGCTGGCAAATAGAGCCGCGGCACGGTCCATGGCCCTTGAGGTCGCACTCTGGGGAATTCATATCAATCTCTTTGGATGTTACAGCGAGCTTATCTAGCTTATCCCGGACTTTGACAATTTTGAGACAAAAAGGATTTGGCAGAAAAGCCCTTACACAAAAACCTCAACAGACTGCATCTAAGTTCTGCAGGTTGAAGGACTCAGCCAATACGTCCAGGTTCACCTTGCCGCTTACAAAAGTGCGCCTCGACAAAATTTCGTTCATGATAACCTTGGCCGGGGCAAAGACGTTGTGATCCACCTTGAAGAAGTCAAAGCCTGCCGCCTTGAAGGTCTTGTAGAATGGTGCCCCCCAATCTCGAGAGGCCTGGGACGGCATGCCTTTGAGATATTGCTGCAGCTCCTCCAGGTTCTCGTATTCCAGTGTGTAGTGAGTCTCCCCTCCGTAAATTATGGCGTCGTTGGAGGAGCCCATACACATGGTAGCGTCGCCGGTGATGGGCGAGATGGGGGCCCGGCCCCAGCCGCACTTGATGGTGTTTATGTCAAAGCCCATGGTAAAGAGCTTATGCAGACCCGTCTCGACAACGCGCGCCGAGACCTGCACCAGCCCGGCTATGCTGTCCGTGGGCGCAACGGCAATTCTCAGGTCAGCCGGGTCGATGCCGCACTTTTCTGCGATGAGGGCAGAGACTTTTTCGTCAGGAAGCTTGTTTGACTCCAGGACAATAACTGCCACATCTGAGGACTCCTCAAAGCCGATCTTCTCGTAGAGGTCGCGGGTCTTTCTGGCCAGCACGCGCGCGGGACCGCTGCCCATGGCGAAGTACTTGTCTGCCTTGATCTGCCACATGGCGCACTGAGAGGCCATGCAGGAGACGGCGGGATGGTCTGTCGCCACCTGAATGCCCGGCAATAAGATGCCGTTGATATCGAAGGGCGTAAGCTGAATTTCCGCCAGGTCTGCCATGCAGAGGCGAGAGAGGTAGACGCCTGCACCATAGCCGCCATGGGCCTGCACGCCTGCATCAGCCACAACAGTACCGTTATCAAGTTCTCGGACCTCGATTTGCAGCTCGTCTGCATAATCGAGCATCTCCTCGAAGACCTCGAATCCCATTTCATTGATACCCATCAAGCCGGATCACCTTTCCTCATCAAGAATGTAGCAGGCCATAAAAGTCTATCGATTATTTTTAATATCGGCCATGTTCATTGCAATTATGCTTTTAATAAGTGGTTTTAGCCTTGCCGCATCTCCTGAAAAAGAGAAGGCAGGACTGAATCGAAGTGAAATTACCACTTCATGGGATTTATCTAACTTATTTAAAGATAAGGAGACGGCAACCGCAGAATTCGAAGGGCTGCAAAAAATGTCGCAGGAGATAAATGCTACATTTCGCCCCCTGTTCAAAAACCTCACAGGAAAGGTTTTGCTGGAATATATTGATGCGAATAAAAAGTTCAGCAGGAATTTGAGCGTGGTTATGGCGTATGCTTATGCCCAAAATAGCCTGAATGTCAACGACAAATTCTTCGAGAAATTCATCTCCGATGTGCAGAATTTATATACGGAGCATGCCAAAGCCATATCCTTTGCCGAAATATTGCTCAAGTCGCTCTCTTCCGCAGAATGGGACCGGCTGTTTTCACAGCAGCCTGCGCTGGAAGCGTACAGAGCATACCTGAAGAACAGCTACCAGCGCTTCCGAGATCACCGGCCCAGGAATGAGACGCATGCTGCCTATCTGGCTGACATTTCCAACCAGCTTATGAAGATCAACACCGAGGCGGAAAAAACTGTAACCAATAACGTTACAGTTGCTGGAAACATCACTTTAGAGAACGGCTCTGAGCTGGCCATAAACTCTCAAACCTACTCTGAGCTTCTCTCTACAGACAGCAACCGAAATAACCGAAAGAAGGGCTACGACAAACGTTTCTACCATCTCATCAACGAATCGGATAAAATGAGCGAGATCTATAGCAATAAAGCAAGATTAGACGATCTGCTCGCCCGAGAGCTGAATTACTCGGACTCATACGACGCCAAGATGTTCGAGACCCATCTCACCAAAGAGCAGGTAGAGACGATGAACCGGGTCTTCAAGGAGCGCAAGGGCAACTTTGATGGCTATTACGAGTTTCGAAAGACAAGGATGGATCTGTCCTCCCTAAAGCCCTATGACCTGGCGCTTCAACTGCTGAAAAATCCCGACAAGAAATACGGCTACGAGGAGACTCTCACCAACATATCCGCCTCTTATGCGGCAATGGATCCGGCCTTCCGGGAGATCTTCGTAAAGACAACGACCAGCGGCTCAATGGATGTCTATCCTAATCCCGATGGCGGAAAGCAGCCGGGAGGCTACTGCCAGGATATGTGTGCTCTGCAGCGGCCGGCGTTGATATTCATGAACTTCAAGGGTTTGATGCAAGACCAGAAGACCCTTACTCATGAGATGGGCCATGCCATCAACTTCTACCTGATGGGCAAGAATGTGGACTTTCTTTATTGTGCCGGCACAGAGTACGAGATGGAGATTCCCTCAACCTTCAATGAGGAACTCTTTGTGGACTATGCACTGAAGAACTACGACCAGGATACTGCCCTGGCAATTTTAGCGGAAAGCGTCAGTGATTATGAGAACTACTTCACCTTCCAGCCCATGATCACCGAGTTTGAGAACAAGGCACACGAGCTTTGCCGCCAAAAGACAAATGTGAGCGGCAGCGAGCTTAACCTGCTCTGGACAAACCTATCCAAGGAGTACCGAAGCTGCTTGGTGGACTATTACCCGGAGGACAGCGCCCAGTGGACCTACATCAGCCACATCTATCTCACCAACAACTACTACACCTTCAGCTATGCCCTCTCCAAAGCCGTGACTCTATCTCTATTCAAAATGTATAAAGAAGATCCGGAAAAGTTCAATGAGAATTACATCGCCTATCTCTCCGCCGGAAGCAGCATGACCCCGCCGCAGAAGCTCCGGAAATTCTTCGGCATTGAGATCGATCGCAAGCTATTCGAGGATGCCATGGATGTGGTGCAGATGAGGGTGCTGCAGCTCCAGGAGCTGGAGGGAGGGAGGACGACAGGTTCCGCCTGATGGCAGGGCGGAATTCGCATTTTTAATTTTAATAGATATTGGAAGTGCGAATGGTGGACCGTGAGACGGGAATATTAAATAGTTGGCAAACGATGACATATTCAATGGAGGCATAGTCAGTTGGTTTGCTCAGATTCCCTAGCGTTCAAGGATATGATGTCATCCGTCATTAAGCCTGCAAAGGTTGATCCAGAAGCAGGTAAGGAGTTCATTGAGGGCATCAGAGAGGGCCTGGTGGATTATGCTGAGGGCCGTTATAAGGTCTTCAAGGATGCCGATGAGCTACTAGCTTACCTATTAAGCCCCTGATATCTCCTATTTTGATCCTCGATGACATTTAAGCCCCTACGTTCAAGTCATTTTCATAAGCAATTTAAGAAGCTGACGAAAAAGGATGAGAATTCTCCGTCGAAGGTTAAGCAGATGAATTTACTAGATTTCAATTAACCAGGCAGCTGCGCCTTGCATGCCCTGCAGATCTGTTACGGGGTGCGCCGCCGCCGTTTCACTATGAATTAATTGGTTAGACTTTATTTAACTCGGCGATAGTGGACAGGCAATTCATTTTGAACATAAGAACCAAATCGGATTTGTCAATTTTCGAGGGTGGTTCAAAAAAATTGTACATCGCGTTTATTTGATGTTCTTGAGGCTCTTGGATCTTCTTTCCCGATGCACTATCTATCTCATGCGCATAATAGTTTCTCAGACGTTGGATCTCATTTATATTCGTTTTAAGTTTCTTACCCCGATCACTATCGAATATTCCAAGTGCCTGTGCGATAATATATTTTTGTTCAAAACCAAATATATAACCAGGAGAATCCACAATTTTTTCAGAATGCTTGAAAGAATGACGGATAATATTATTAATGCAATTTTCAATTTGTTGATGCATTATAATGGATAAAAATCTCATCTCGTGCACCTCTACCAAATCCCTTATAAATGCGTTAATAGATTCGTTCGGTCCACTCATTATAACTCCATCTTGTCCCAGGATTTATGATAGATTTAATGACATAATAAGGTTTTCTTAATATTATCTCGCGGTAAAAATTGCAGCCAGCCCATTTTCTGTGCCACTTCCGTGCTTGGCTTTAGGAGCTCATCTGTTATGATCGATTATGATATGCGATACCTGCTCCCAGAACGGTCCGGCTGATTTCATCTTTATCCTTGGTCATAAGTGGGGTTCAGAGTGTCTCAGAGGAGGTGGGCAGCAAATCCTTTGGCCGATCCAAGAAGCGCTATTCAGATGATTGGTTACTCGTTGTATCGTTCGGGTAATAGAATCACTGCAATCCTCTGATAGTCCCCGTGCTCTCTGTCCCATTGTGACAGTAAAACCGTAACCATTAAGCCGCCGGAATTTACGAAAAGCCAAAGTTTATTTTCCCCTAGAAAAATCGAGTACTGATGACCTCCCCTGCTCCCATCAATCATGACGAAGTCTACCAGCCCGCCGAGGACACCTACCTCCTCCTTGAAGCCGCACTATCCGAGGCCAGGCAGGACGACCTGGCCCTGGAGATTGGCTGCGGCAGCGGTTTTATCTCCCAAAAGCTGGTGCCGTTGGTCTCCCGCCTCCTGGCCACGGACATAAATCCCCATGCAGTCCGGGCGGCAAAAGCCAGGGGAATCGAGGTCATAAGAGCTGATCTTTTTGCGGGCATCAAAGGAAAGTTTGACCTGATCCTCTTCAATGCACCCTATCTTCCCACCCGGCCGGAGGAGAGAACCGGTCAATGGATAGACTACGCCCTGGACGGGGGCGAGAGCGGCAGGCAGACGGTGGATCGATTTATCGAGGACCTGGCAGGTCATCTGCGGCCCGGCGGCAGAGCGCTGCTGCTCATATCCAGCCAGACGGGGCTCGCCGAGGTGCAAAGAACGGCGGCGTCTGCCGGGTTTACGGCAGAGGTGGTGGCAGACGAGGGATGCTTTTTCGAGCGGCTTTACGTTCTCCGGCTGGGAACCATAGCCATATATTCCTCGTTCGGATCAGTATCCTCAGCAACATAGCGCGGCATGGCATCAAGCAGACAGACGAGCTTATCCAGCACCTCATCTACGCCCTGACCGGTCTCTGTGGACATGTGCAGCATATTCTTATATTCCCCGAATCTCAATATGTCTGCCTTATTGGCCACAACCAGAACGGGCAGCGTCAGCCAGTTCTTGAGATCCTCAGCCAGCGAAAGCTGCGAATCGATGAGATAGCCGCAGTGCTCACTGGGGTCCAGGATATAGAGAACAACGCCTTGCAGATGGCTCAGGGCGGCCACGGTCTGCCGCTCAATCTCATTTCTCTCTTCCATGGGCCGGTCAAGCAGCCCCGGCGTATCCACCACCTGGTACTTTTGCTCGCCTCGCATGAAGTGGCCTACAAATATTCCCCGCGTGGTGAATGGATACATGGCGATCTCGGGCCGCGCTCCAGTGACTCGCACAATGAAGCTTGACTTGCCCACATTGGGGTAGCCGGCGATGAGAATGGTCGGCACCGCAGGGTCTATGGTCGGCATCTTGCGCAGCAAGTTCCGGGCCTCATTCAAGTATAGCAGATCTTTTTCAATGGATCTCATGACCGAAGAGTAGCGCCCAAAGGCCGACTTTCGGGCAGGTGTGGTGTCCAGAAGACCTCGAGACCTTCTAATGCTGCCTACATACTCTTTTGAGATCAGCCTTATCTGCCTGGAAGCCCAACCCAGGCGAGACAGGCTGATTCGGATGCGGTCCACGCCTGCGATTATATCTACCATCTCTCTGTAAAAGGGCGGCAGATTCTCAAAGGAAGGGAATTTCTTGATCAGGATGCTGAGATTGTCGGAGAGGATATTGCCGGCATTTTGCACCATGGACTCGTCATCTGTGGCGCGAGAGGCACGCCTAAAGGACTTATTTAAAAGCTCTTCTGATGTGGGTACGGTTGGAAGCTGTTCGAACATTACATAACAAGTTGCCGGATTGGGTTGATAAACCTTTAGGCGGCTTTCTCCGGAAATAGACATTTATAAATGGTTTTCGGAAGGCTTAAATATTAGTTCTGCATCTATATAGATGAGGTGGCCTTTTGAAGAGATTAGGCACCGCTCTTCATATAGTACAGAATAAATTGATTCTCCAAAGCGAGCAGATTGTTGGAAGCGAGACCAATATCCCCAGAACTAATTCCTGGGTTGTAGATCAGAAGAGGACCAGAGTCGGAAAGGTTTTCGATATATTCGGCCCCATTAATCATCCGTACATCATCGTTCGACCAAATAGAGGTGTAGATGCCGCTGCCCACGTCGGAAAGAAGCTCTATATCGACGAGGCGCCGGGGAGAGATAGCAAGTGGAAGAGATTGAGAAGCTGAGAGAGATAGAGAGGGCGGAGCCGGAAAAGCTCAAGGAAAGGACCCGGCTCAAGCGCGAGAAAGAGAAAGTTGACGAGTTCGAGAAGTTCACAGTAGAGTGTCCGGAGTGCAAGAGCCACACCCTCGTGCGCGACTATGAGCGCGCCGAGCTGGTCTGCTCTGATTGCGGTCTGGTCATCGACGAGAATTTCATCGACCAGGGGCCGGAGTGGAGAGCCTTCGACCACGACCAGCGCATGAAGAGGTCTCGGGTGGGAGCGCCCATGACCTACACCATCCACGACAAGGGCCTCTCCACCATGATCGACTGGAGGAACAGGGACTCCTACGGCAAGACCATATCCTCCAAGAACCGTGCCCAACTGTACCGGCTGAGAAAGTGGCAACGCCGCATCAGGGTCAGCAATGCCACAGAGAGAAACCTGGCCTTCGCGCTTTCGGAATTGGACAGGATGGCGTCAGCTCTGGGCCTTTCCAGAAACGTGCGGGAAACAGCCGCGGTGGTCTACAGAAAAGCCGTGGACAAGAACCTCATTCGCGGGCGGAGCATTGAAGGCGTGGCCGCAGCTGCGCTTTATGCCGCTTGCCGGCAATGCAACGTGCCCCGCACCCTGGATGAGATTGCAGAAGTTTCCAGGGTCTCTCGAAAGGAGATCGGCAGGACCTACAGATTTGTCTCCCGCGAGCTGGCACTCAAGCTCATGCCGACAAGTCCCATTGACTACATCCCACGCTTCTGCTCCGGCCTGAATCTGAAGGGAGAGGTGCAGGCCAAAGGAATTGAGATTCTGCGCCAGGCAGCAGAGAAGGAGCTCACAAGCGGGCGCGGGCCCACGGGCGTGGCTGCAGCCGCCATCTACATCGCCTCCATCCTCTGCGGAGACCGAAGGACGCAACGTGAGGTAGCCGACGTTGCAGGCGTGACTGAGGTTACTATCAGGAACCGCTACAAAGAGCTGGCAGAAGAGCTGGACATCGAGATAATCCTTTGATATCATTTTGAATGCCCCGCAGCTCCGCTGCGGGTATTCAAAATATAATAATATCCCCAAAGAACGGATGCTTTCTTTTCAAAATGAATTGGCAAACGCTGATGATGTGACGGCAGAGAGCAGGAAAGACAGGCCGATCAGCAAGAATACGACACCACCAACTCTTGTAATCACTCTGCGATCGATCCTGGTGGATAGATACTTGCCCAGAAAAACGGCCATGACGGATAGAATCAAAAGCGCGATCATGACGCCAATAAAAACCATTCTCGGATTGTATTCCGTAGCAAAAAGAGCGGAAGCGATCTGGGTTTTGTCACCCCACTCAGAAAGGAAGATCATGGAGAATCCGGATACAAAGGCCCTCTTTGCGGAGAGGTTGCTCTCCGTTCCCTCACCTTGACCACCTTTCAATATCAATATGCCAAAGAGAATAAACACTAATCCGCTGGCGAGCTTCACCAGATGTACGGGAATAACATTCGTCACCCATGAGCCCACCAGTATGGCAAATCCGTCCGCCAGCAGAAAGGCCAGCATCACACCCAAGAGAAGCCGGAAGTATTCTCGGGTCCGGGAAGAGAGCAGCAGGATAGAAAGCTGAGTCTTGTCTCCCATCTCAGCCAGCCCGACAGCCAGCAGCGGAATTATGATCTCATTAAGCGCGATTTCCAACACCTTTTGCCCGGAGAATTTAAGACTTCTCGGTTCTAGTTTTTGGTATTAGGTATTAATAACTGTTGTGTCGGCCGCAGATTCGACAGCAATTACCAAAAATAACCATAAAAGTATATGTAAATCGATTATTTGTCATTTTTGGAATATAATGTTTAAGTTTGAGCAAAAAAGCATCATAAGACCCATAATCTCCTGATCAATTTTTAGATACAAAAGTTACCGTCCCCAGAAGGGGTCCTTCTTGCGCTTGATCTCCAGGAAATTCTCCAGCACCTCGCGCTCATCCTCCGCCAGCTTGGGCTTGAGCTCCAGTTCCACAATACGAGCATGCTTCTCGGGAATGTTGACATAGAGGATATCGCCCTCATGGATCTGGCGGCCTACTGTGGGCCCGTCAATGGATATAGCCACTTCCTGACCGACCGTCGCTGAGCCGACGTTTTCATTGCGCGCCTGGATGCCCCTAATCTCACCCACATTGGCGCCGTCTTCTCTCATCAAATTGACATGGGTCCTGACCACACCGCCTATGATCTGCACGCCTACGATGGCCGGCCTGGACTGGCGGAAGACGCAGTCGGGCAAGAGACGAACGGCACCAGGCCGGATGACTGCCTCAAGCCGCTCCTGCTCTATGCGCATCTTCTGCTCCTCCGTCCACTGCTCATAGTTCTCCAGAATGGAGTAGATGATATCGCTGCAAAATACAGGCACATTGGTCTTCTGAACCTCGCTGATGGCATCAGGCAAGATTTCCACATTAAAGGCTAATATCGCAGAGAGCAGAGGATCTTTGATGGCCGAAGCACGGATCACATCCCTTCTGGAAACGGGCCCCACATCTGCATGATGGATGGCTATGTTCTTAGCCTTCAGCTCGCCCACCAGCGCTTCCAGCGAGCCGATAGCATCCGCCTTCAGAATCACGCCCTCGCTCTCGGCGTCAATGCGCACCGCCTCGAGCTCTGATTTCAACTCTATGGAAAGAGCCTCCACCTCTTCTGCACAGGCCACCACCCGAATGGTTGATCCCGCCAGAGCGTTTTCCAATTTAGGTGCCGCGATCTTCACTCCCGATGCAGCCGCCACATGCTTTACCGGCAGAAATCTCTCCTCGCTTCGAATCTCCGTCAGAGGCTTGGGCTTTAATAGGGCTCTTATCTTCGTGACGATAGGCTCATGGGCCGTACCCACAATTACCGTATCGCCTGAGTTGAATTCGCCGTTGTAGAGTATGACGTCTAAAGTCGTTCCCAGACCCTTCTCCTCTTTTACCTCTAAGATTGTGCCCACGCCGGGACCGGTAGCAGTCAGCTTCAGATTATCCTTCAAAAATCTCTGCGCCAGCCCTACCAAAATCATGAGAATATCGGGCACACCTTCGCCTGTGATGGCACTGATGGGCACAATTCCAATCGTTTTGGTGAAGTCAGAGATTCGATCATACCTGTCCCCATCAAAACCATGTTTATAGAGCTCTCCCACCAGCTCGTAGATCTTTGTATCCAGCACCTCGGCCACCCGTTCATTTTGTGCCTTGATGCATTTGGCAAAAGGAGCGTTAGCTACGGAATGCCAGCCCCCGATGCGATCCATCTTGTTGGCGGCGACAACGAATGGGGTCTTAAAACGCTTGAGAATGGCCAGAGACTCGATGGTCTGGGGCTGGAAGCCCTCGTTTACGTCCACAATCAGCACAGCTAAATCAGCAAGCGAGCCGCCTCTACTTCGCATGGAAGTAAAAGCATGATGTCCTGGCGTGTCGATGAACAGCAGCCCGGGAATCTGCATCTCTTTGCCGAAATGCGATCCGCAAAACTCCTGAACTACGCTCAGAGGGACCTCCGTGGCCCCAATGTGCTGGGTGATCAGCCCGGCTTCGCCCTTGGCAACAGCCGTTCCCCTGATCTTATCTAAAAGCGAGGTCTTGCCATGGTCCACATGCCCCATCACCACTACTATAGGTGTTCTGAGGTTGGACACATCGTCCTTCGCTTTGCCGGCCTTTTTGGACTTCTGTTGCATACCAGTCGCGTCTCGAAGAAGTAAATCTAAAAATTACATTACATTTTTAAGAATTTAAAGGCTCCGATGAGAGGAGGCAGAAATGCGTTCTGCCTGATCTCACTCATAGAGCCATGCTTCATCTATTCGCTTATAGGTCACCAGTTCGCCTGGGCTGAAATGCAGCGCTATCTCGCGAGCCGCGGATGCGGTCGAATCCGAGCCATGCACCACATTTCGTCCGGTCTCAATGGCCAGATCCCCTCGAATAGTTCCAGAGACGGCATCTACCGGATTGGTGGCGCCGTTCATCTTCCTCATGGCCGCAATAGCGCCCCGCCCCTCAACCACCATAGCGACTGAGGGTCCAGAGGTGATGAAATCTACCAGGTCCTGGTAAAACTTCTTGCCCACATGCTCCACGTAGTGCTCTTTGGCCTTCTCCACAGGCATCAGAGCAAGCTTCATAGCCACTATCTTGAAGCCCTTCTCCTCAATGCGCTGCAGTATCTTGCCAATGAGAGCGCGCTGCACACCATCGGGCTTTACCATGACAAAGGTTCTCTCTAACTCAGCCAGGGCTTATGCCCCCTTTCTGGCCCACTTGATTCTTCTCGTTACACGGCCAAGAGCTACGTTATTCTCGCACTTGGCTGAGCAAAAGTAAAAGACCGTGCCGTCTTTTTTGGCGTAAAGCTTGCCCGTGCCCGGCTCGATGGTCTTATTGCAAAAGGAACATTTTCTCGCTTCCATCTTCCTTCACCTGCTGGTAAGCTTCTTGGCTTCTCTGGCAGTCTCGAGCAGCATTAGGACATCGCCCATGCGGATGGGTCCCATGCAGTTCCTGGTGATAATGCGGCCCTTGTTGTTGCCCTCCAGGATACGGCACTTGATCTGCGTCGCCTCGCCATGCATGCCGGTAACGCCGATGACCTCTATAACCTCTGCCGCTACTCCGTTCTCATCCTCCATCGGATATCACCTACTTCAAAGCTGCCACTTTCTGGACGATTTCATCAAGCAACTCTTTTCCCTTTCCGGGCTCCACGATTGCAGCAGCGGCACTCTTTACGCTAAGGCCAGCAGCTGCGCCAAGCTCGCTCTGCTTCTTGACATAGATATAAGGAGTCTTCTTCTCTTCGCAAAGAGCTGGAATATGTGCCACAATCTCAGGAGGGGTAACATCTTCGCCGACAATAACCAGACGAGCTACACCGCGCTCGATGGCCTTGGTGGCCTCGTTGGTTCCCTTCTTTATTCTGCCTGTATCACGAGCCAATTCGAGGGCTTCAAGAGACATGGTGGCCAGCTCTGCTGGAACATCAAATCTTACGAATATTGGTCTTGCCATAACTTAATCTCCTTCCGGGCGGCTTGCCCATCATCATTCATCGCAAAAACGCCTAAACGAATTAGACGATTTAGATCAGATCTGCCATTAGCTCCATATGTAAAAAGGTTGCGCTATGGCCCGAGAAGAGCCATCAGCACATTCTGCAGATTTTCCCGGGCCACAGGTCCGGATATATCTATCTCGGAGCCAATAGTCGAATAGCTGAGATTGTTTTTCGCGGCGATTTCTCCAACTTTGCTGCCCAGGCTTGCCTGAGGCTGCAGATACCGGGCATTTAGATTAAAGCCCTGGTCCGGGATTTTTGCTGCATTTACGGCCAGGTAAAACTCTTTGTATCCTCCGGAGAGGGGCATACCACTGCCGCCGCTGCCCAGAGCCGCCACCTGCAAGTCGGCTTGCTCATCACCCACTAGTGTAAAGTTCTCCGCGGACAGGCCCCCTGTGATCACATCTATGACGCGGCGCACAGAGTCCTGCGTCCCAAAGATGGACGGCTTTCCATACGTGATTGCATAATCGGTTCCTGCCGGAATCATCATGTAATCCTGATAGGGAACTACCAGGCCATTATAGCCTACCGAGTATGGCTTTATCCAGTGGAGTTCTGCCCAGGTACCATTAAAATCGATATGAGCCAGCGTTTCAATATTGGTGCGGTAAATCTGGTTTCCATAGTTGAGGCCCAGGGAATCTGGCAAAGCCGCAGTTGCGGCATCCGTCAGATTCTGCGATGCACTCAGGTTGATCCAGTATGCCATGACGGTGCTCTCCGGAGACATCTGCAGGACATCCTGCAGTCCCTCAAAGTCCCATTCCACCAAGCGGCCCTGTACCCCAAAGGTCTGCAAAGAGTCATTGCCCGATGACACAACCGTGTTCTCGTTCTGGTTGCCGCCCACCATCACGAAACTCGCAAAGGCGGACAGTACCATGATAACGCCTACAAAGATAGCAAAAGCCTTAGCAGTAGATTTCATCCAAACTTATGTCGCGAGACCAAATATTTAACGTTTCTCAGAGGACCAGAGAGGTTCGTCCTGAACATAGCTTCTTTTCAGGCGAAGAGCAATCTCTGCCCTCTCCAATTCGCGACCGAGGTAACCGGCATGGTCCAGGCGGCTGACCAAACCCTTCTCAACGAGTGTATTGAGGATGTCGCGAGCATTCCGTCCCGCTACAGCTATGCGGCCGTTTTGAGCCACAATCGATCCAGAAGAGAGAAATATCCTGAAGCATCCACTGCGGTCCGGCTCGTAATTGTGACCTCCTTTAGCTTCCATGAGCGTTTCGGGCAGGGCTTCCTCCGGCAGGCGTCGCTTCTCCTTTAAGATGAGAAGGTCAAGGCCCAGATCTTTGGGAGGCGCGCAGCGCAGCCGGGCCAGCCGCATCATTCTCGAAGCCTGGGCAAGCTCGTGCACGCTTCCTGCCGCTTTGGCGCTGAACTCGGGTGTGAAAAGGATAGATGAGCCGGTCTCTGCCGCCAGGGCGGCCAAAAGGGCATTGACGCCGACTGTATCTGCATCCATAAGCTCGGTAACATTGCCCGCACCAAAAAAGAGAGGGATGTCAGGATGATCCTGCGAAAAGAGCAGGTACCTTTGCAGCGAATGGACCAGTCCTTGCAGAGGCGGTTCGAGAACTGGGTCCACGATAGCGGATATTCCCATCTCCTGAGCCAAAGCCAGGTTCTCTTCAAGACGAACAGATCCGGGACCGGGAATGATCACGGCAGGCGTGCCTGCCCTGGCCACCGCCTCTCCTACCAGAGGTAGATTGGCGGCGTTTAAGCTGAGCAGCAGATCGGCCCCGGCCTGCAGGCCAGCCAGGATCAGCTCGGGTTTGACGGCATCAACGCTTAAAGGAAGATTTGTGGCCTTTCTGGCGATTTGCAGCGCTGCTTTGACCTGATAGGGATGGGCATCAAGAGGAATGCCCAGATCTATCATATCCGCGCCCTGCTCCTCATAGTAGCGGATCCTTTTCGTCAAAGCCGCAGGGCTGCAGCGCGTGGCATCGACGATCTCAGCCAGAACCTTCATGCGAGAGCTTCCCCCGATCTTGACTCCCCGGATCTGCAGCGGCGCGCGGGCTGCCAACTCCAGCCGCTCCACTTCACTGTTGGCCACTTCCTTCATCTTTCCGTCCAAGAGCTGGCAAGCAGGAACGGTGCGGGACAGCTCTATATTCTCCTTAGCAAGATGATGCAGCACCATTCCCAGGTCAGCCGCGTGCTTGGGCCCCAGGCGGATTTGGGCACCCAGAACACGCTCAGCTTCCCGAAAATCAGCGGTTATGGCGCCCGGAATCAAGATGAGGTCATAGCCCTGAGGTGAGGCGCGAAGCAACATCTCGGGTGTGATGAAGGAGGCTACATCGACATTCGCCACCAGCACGTCCGCGTCTCCGGCAAATGCTCTGACCTGGGCTTCTGCCAGTCTGCCCGTGACCAGGAGGACTTTTCTGGCAGAAGCTTTGTCAGGCTCTTCAATATCTCCAGTGGATAACGTCATGTTACTATGTTTTTTCCATTTGTTGGTTAGTTTCTCTGTGATAGTCTTGCCCTTCTGTACCAGATGCAGAGCGCCAAGCTTCGCCAGGCGGGCCACCCAGCGCCAGCAGGGAGTTATTGGTAAATCGTAGCGGCCTTAGGATCTCGTGCTGGAGAGAACATCTTTTGGCCTTAGTCTGGTTAATCCTTCAACACGAAAGATGTTGGTATCAATCAGATACAACCTTTCTCACCCAGATATCTCTTGCAGCATGTTGAAGATCAACAGAGTCTATATCGATGTCTTTTAGAAGGCCTACGATTCTGTCAGCATTTGATTCAATTATCTCAATTTCAACTTCCTCTCCATCTATTAGATCCAGCTTCTCCAGAGGTTTTAGAACATTGTTTTCGTATCTCACTTTTACGAGCATCATGCTGGACTTATGCTTAATTCCTTAAAGAATTATCTGCTTTGTCTTGCTTGTCGTCATCAGATTTTAGATCATAATGATCATCCTTGCAGGCATTTGAGTGCAAAGGCTATTATTTGCATTATTACGAAACTATTGCAATAATCGACAGATTTAAATGCGAGGGGATGTACTTCAAAAGTGATGCCGCAAAAGATCACAATGACCCTCAGGCCGAAAGCCGCCTTTGAGATGCCTTACAGCGAGGGCTACCAGCTCTACTCAGCTCTGCTTCACGTCATGGGGGAGGGCGACTCTGCTATGGCCAAACACACGCACGACTCGCCCATCAGCTCCATCTCCCTGGGCCCTCTGGAGGGCCGATTCTGCCGCACGGATCGGGCAATGCACAAGACCGCTGATGTGGGGGAGAGGTACGATCTGGCGGTGGGGATCACTGACCCAAAGGAGACCCTGATCTTCCGCTCCATCATTTCGCCGTTGGTTTTAAAAGAGCGAAATCTCTGCCTGGAAAAAGGAGAGCTGCGAGTGGAGGAACTGGCCAGCTCTACGGCCACATTTGAGGATCTGATCAAATCCGCCGGGGAGATCAAAGAGCCTTGTCTTGATTTTCAGTTCAAGTCGCCGACCTGCATCCAGTACAAAAACACCAAGGTCTTTGAGATGTTTCCGCACCGAGAAGCGGTCTTTCACTCGCTCCTGTCCAAGTGGAATGCAGTCTGCCCGATAGAGATGAAGATGAGCATGGAGCGAGACGATATGGCCCGCTTCTTGATCGAGAAGCCTCTGACCTACGAGACGCACAGCGTAGTAGTAAACACGGTCTTTGACAAGGTCAAAGGGCACGCGAGACCGATCATGAAACAGGGATTCACAGGGCGCTGCCAGTACACATTCGCCAGAAACGCCCCGGAGGGCCTGCAAAATGGAATTGTGGCGCTGGCAAAATTTGCGGAGTACAGCGGAGTGGGCGGCAGCGTTGCCCGCGGGTGCGGAGCAGTGGCTGTAGGAGTTGGTGCGGGGGAGACGAGGTAAGAGAAAAGACATTCATTAAGATTAACTGACCCAGGGCAGACGGAAAATGGGACGTTAATGCATTTCGATATTAGCCTTGGGCATCGAAGACCTGGACAGCATTGGTCACAAAATCCCAGGTTGTCAGTCTTACGGCTGGCCGCCCTTTAAAGATCTGTAGGCAATTTTTGCATATAGACGAAGAGGTGGTTGATTTGCAGGAAACTAATAATAACGAATCGAATGAAACGTCAAAACAAGCAACACTGCCCGCAGCATCGGAGACAATACAGATATCATCTCCTGTTGCCGCCGAAAATGTGCCGCAATCCAGCAAATTTTGCAGTGAATGCGGTGCCAAGATCAGTGCGAAGGCTGAGGTCTGCCCTAAATGCGGGGTCAGGTCATTAACAACTGCCGGCAGCGGACATAACAAGACCACTGCAGCCCTGCTGGCTCTGTTTCTGGGGGGCCTCGGTATGCACAAGTTCTACCTCGGCAGAACAGGAATGGGTTTGATCTACCTGGTATTCTGCTGGACACTGATTCCAGCATTCATAAGTCTGGTGGAAGGAATACAGTTCCTGAGCATGTCCGAGTCTGAGTTCGCAATGAAGTACAGATGATTGCATCAGCATGAATACTGAGCGTGATTATTGCAAAAATATGAAAAAATTGCACTTGTCGACAGATTTATATGACTGCAAAGGTTACTGTGGTATCGATGACTCAGAGGTTTGCGCTCATCACACATCGGTTCCCAAAATTCGATCTGCTCTTGGGCAAAGAGGATCAACCGGGCTCTGCTTTCACGGCGAGAAATATGGAGAAAGTTGGGACTGACCAGAAGCAGAGGTTTACGGGCTCTGGCAGGAACGTGGCCGGGGGCAGGCCCGCGGGCGCGAGGACGGGGGCGCGGGCCCGGAGCGCGCACGGGTGGCCGGGCGCACGCGGGGAAGGAGCGGCGAAGGTGACGGCGGGGGAGGTGGTGAGGTAATGACGATTAGACGACCAGAACCAACAATATCGGCAGAAGAGATTAGGAAGCATAGGGAATCGTTACCAACGATCAAAATATCCAATTCATACGATGTTCTTGTAGAATACTACGAGCAGGTCGATCCAAAATTGCTGGATTCAGGGGTTGCTTACATGCCAGCAAAGAGTGTTGAGATGGGAAAAGTCGACCAGCCTATGGTTA
>JBAQXX010000085.1:0-13955 GCA_049299735.1 Methanothrix sp.
TGCTATCGCCTCTGGTTTTGGCTCGAATGATGTATCGTATCTTCCTATCTGTTAGCTTTACAACTTTATTCTTCTTTCCCATGCCACAATGATGGGTATAAAAAGTCAAAGGTTTCGGGACTACACATATCGCTACAGGAAGAGATAAGGTTAAATTGACCCTGCCTCTTGTACGAAAGCGGTGAAGCTAAAGTGTCTGAAGTTGTACTGGCTTATTCAGGCGGCCTGGATACATCCGTTTGTATTCCGCTCCTAAAAGAGCGCTATGGATTTGATAGAATAGTCACCGTTCTGGTAGACGTAGGCCAGCCGCGGTCGGATATCGAGCGCGGAAACCGCAGAGCAAAGCAGTTGGCGGACGAGCACTACATCATAGATGCAAGAGATGAGTTCGTAAAAGACTACATATTTCCGCTCATCAAAGCCAACGGCTCTTACGAGGGATATGTTCTGGGAACGGCCATTGCAAGGCCGCTGATCGCCATCAAAGCAGTCGAGATCGCCAAGCAAAAGGGTATAAAGAACCTTGCGCACGGATGCACCGGTCGCGGCAACGACCAGTTGCGTTTCGAGGCCATATTCCGGGCCACGGACTGCAGGGTCATCGCACCCATGCGGGAGCTGGACTTAGCCCGCGAATGGGAGATAGATTATGCGCGCGAGCACGGCATTGAAGTCGCAGTAACCCGCGACAAGCCCTGGTCGATAGATGAGAACATCTGGTCTCGATCCATTGAGGGGGGAAAGCTTGAGGACCCCTACTTCGAGCCGCCCGAGGAGATCTACGGCTGGACCAAAAAGCCGGATGCAGGCAAGAGCGCGCAGATTGTGGAGATCGGATTTGTCCAGGGTGTTCCCGTTTCTTTGGATGGCGTTCCGATGGGTGGCGTTGAGCTGATTGAGAAGCTCAACTTGATTGGCGGCGAGCACGGCGTGGGCAGGACGGATATGGTGGAGGACAGGGTGCTGGGCCTGAAGGCGCGCGAGAACTATGAGCATCCTGCGGCAACTATTATCCTCACGGCGCATAAGGACCTGGAGCATCTGGTCTTATCCCGGGCCGAGCTTCGTTTCAAGGTCATGGTGGATGAGGCCTGGTCGGAAATGGCCTACATGGGCCTGGTGGAGGATCCGCTATACTCCGATCTGAATGCCTTCCTGGATCAGTCCCAAAAGAGGGTCAACGGCTCGGTCAAGATGAAGCTATACTGTGGAAATGCCATTCCCGTGGGCCGCCAATCGCCTGACGCTCTCTATGCTCAGGATATGGTCTCCTTCGACTCCCAGACCCTGAGCCAGAAGGATGCAGAAGGCTTTGCCAAATACCACGGATTCCAGGCCAGGCTGCTCAAGAGAAAGGGCCTTATGAGGTCATAAAGAAACGGCAAGGGCAGGATTTATTTGATATCGCAGTTCAATATGGTTAGCATGTCCCGACTCGTGATATCTGAGGACGCCAGATCCGAGGATCTGGCTGCACTCGCCCTCGCCTTAAATGAGATCGTCCGGCTTCCTGTTACAATGCGATGCGCTAGATTTCCCGGCGTGCGGGTGGAGAATGGAAAGGTTCTGGATAATGAATACAGCGGACCTGTCCTGGAAGAGGTCATCAAAACCGGCAAGAGCCTTCGCACCATTCCGAAAGAGGGAGCCTATCGGGGAATTCCAGTGTCTGTCGCCCCTATATTAGTAGAAGGCCGAGCCGTCGCCGCCATTGGGATTGTGGATGTGATCGGCACTATCGATATTCCCGAGGTCTTCGGGGCCTATGGGGATGTCTTGAGACAGGTTTCCGGTAAGGTGCCAGAGAAAAAATGAAGATCCGGTGCGCACAGCCCAGTGATCTGGCTCAGATTGTGCAGATCGAAGAGCTCTGCTTCCCGGAGGAGACCGCTTTTCCACCCAAGATGTTCGCCTACCTGATACGCTATGCGGTGTCTCTGGTGGCCTCTGACCCGGAGAAGAAAGTATTAGGTTTCATCATGGGATATACCAGTGGAAAGGCAGGTGCCGTCTATACCCTGGACGTTCACCCCGGATACCGCAGAAAAGGCATCGGCAGCAAGCTCCTCCTGTCTTTAGAAGAGAAGCTGGCACAACTCGGTGCCCAGGCGATCCGACTTGAGGCCGCATTAGATAAGCCTGGGGCTGTAGAGCTATACAAAAAGGTCGGCTACCAGGAGAGGGAGCTGGTCAGGAACTATTATGGCAGAGGCAATCATGCCGTGCGGATGTGGAAGAATTTGGATGTGTGCTTATGCTTAACGACAAAGATCGGATGAGAAGCGGCGAGATGGAGGCCGAGCTTTCTGCCAAGGTGGATAAGCTTATAGACGAGTTCATGGCCATAGTCGACGCCACGACCGAAAAGAGGCATCTGCAGAGGGGCGTTGCCAGAAGTCAGCTCCCCTGCAGCATGGTAGTCATTCTGGACAAAAAAAGCCTCTCCATTCTGGCGCAGTTTCGGATGGAAAATAGGATCGCTAGCTATTTTTATAAACCTGATATCGCTCTGACGCCCCAGCAGGCGGCCAATAGCGCCCAGTGGGAGTTCGGCTTCGTGGATGCCTTTATCATCCAGATTCCGGCAAACTTGATAGAGCAAAGCTCCCCGGATCGGCATGCTGCTTTACAGAAAGTGGCCTATGAGCATATCGACTCGGAGTTCCTGCGGCTGGAAAGGATGCTAAGCCTCATGCGCACCCGTCCCATATTTGAACAGGCAGCCGAGGCGGTAGGCGCAAGGACACTCCTTTTGCTCCTGCCTCAGGATGCGAACCTGCGAGGAAATGAGGACGCCATCCTAAATGCGAGCCGGGCCGACAACCTGCCTATTGTTGAGGCAGAAGACATCCGGGGCGGCAGATCTGCCGTGCGTGAGATGTGGCATTCACTCAATCACGCGGCAGTGATCATCGCCGATCTCACGGGGCCTGACGGCGGGGTGATGTATGGCCTGGGCATCGCTCATACCCTGGGAAAAGAGACTATCTTGATTCACCCGCAAGGCTCAAAATACCTGACGGATATTCCCAGGACATATCGAATAGAGTATGAGGATAGCGATGCAGGCAGGGCAAAGCTGGAAGTGCAGCTTTCCCGAATGCTCGGCACCATGCTGGCGCATGTTGTGGAAGATTAGGCCAACGGCTTGGAAAATTGAGCCTAGGCCTATAATGTTATATATGTCCTATATTTATACGAAGCTCCGACTCCGAACTCAGGTCTCCGAGCTTCATTTGACCCAGGAGGGGAAAAGAGGTTGAAAAAGATAAGGTTGGCAATCGCGGGCTTGGGAAACTGCGCAAGTTCCCTGATTCAGGGGATCGAATATTATAAACATACTGATGAGAAAGAATGCATAGGGCTTATGCATTATGATATATGCGGTTATAGGGCTGGCGATATCGATGTTGTAGCGGCCTTCGACATAGATGCGCGAAAGGTAGGAAGGGACGTAAGCCAGGCCATGTTTGCGCCACCCAACTGTACCAAGGTGTTCTATCCTGATGTTCCCCGCAAAAACGTAGAGGTCAAGATGGGGCCGGTTTTAGACGGCGTTGCACCTCATATGTTCAATTATCCCGAGGACAAGAGATTCGTCGTATCTGATGCCAAGCCATGTGACGTGAGAAGCGAGCTGTTGGCATCGCGCGCTGATGTGCTGGTAAATTATATGCCGGTAGGATCGGAAGAGGCCGCGCGCTTTTATGCGCAAGCTGCTTTGGATGCAGGGGTTGGCTTTGTCAACTGCATGCCGGTCTTCATTGCCTCCAACCAGCAGTGGGCCCGGAGATTCCAGGATGCGGGTGTGCCCATTGTAGGCGACGACATAAAATCTCAGATCGGTGCCACCATTGTTCATCGCGCTCTCACCCAGCTCTTCAAGGACAGAGCCTGCGCCATGGACAGGACCTACCAGCTTAACATTGGCGGGAATACTGATTTCCTGAATATGCTCAATCGGGAGAGGCTCAAATCCAAGAAGATCAGCAAGACAGAAGCTGTGCAGTCTATTCTGGATGTGCCCCTGAACGATGATGATATACACATCGGCCCCTCGGACTATGTGCCCTGGCAAAAAGACAATAAGGTCTGCTTCCTGAGGATGGAAGGCAGGGTCTTTGGAGATGTGCCCATCAATCTCGAGCTGCGCCTCTCGGTGGAGGACTCGCCAAACAGCGGTGGAAGCTCCATTGACGCCATAAGAATCTGCAAGCTGGCCAAAGACAGAAAGATCGGAGGGCCGCTTCTGGCCATATCCGCATACACCATGAAGCATCCGCCGGTGCAGTATCCCGATGACGTGGCAAAAGAGATGGTGAATAGATTCATCCTGGGAGAAGCAGACGAGTCTGTGAATGTGAATGCCTGCCGACCGCAGTCAGGGATGGTTAAATAATTATCGAGTTTATCCTTGGCCGTGGCAACACGGCCAAAAAACGCAGCTCTTTTAATTGGAAATGCAGATGGTATCTATTAATTACAGATCAACCAGAAAATTCCAGGTGATAGCCCATGTTCTTTCAATATGCAGATGCAGCTAGCGTGCAGATGGCCACCGGACTGATTCGCAAAACCCTGGTCAGCGGAGACCGGCTGATGATTTGCCGGTTTGATCTGGACGTGGGTGTGGAAATTCCCAGCCACGCTCATTCCCATGATCAGGCAGGCTACGTTGTCTCCGGAAAGATCCGCATTACTGTAGACGGCAAAAGCTGCGATCTCGGACCGGGGGACAGCTACTATGCCCCCTCAAATGTATTGCACTCGGCAATGGCTTTAGAGGCATCTGTTGTGGTGGATACATTCAACCCACCCAGAGATGACTATCGCATCATTAGATGATTTTATAACTATAATTTAGTTGATCTCAAATACGATACAGAATAAGGCAATTTTAAACCCGTGCTCACAAAAGCCCTTAAAGATGCGGTTCTTAAGGTTGTTGGTGAATTCCAGGCATAGTTAACTTAATATCAACTTGAATCGAGAAACAAAAGCAGATTAATTGATCACGAGGAGAGTTAAATGATTGCCAGGAGAGCAGAAGAGATCGCCCCTTTCATCGCCATGGAGGTCTTGGAGAAGGCACGGGAAATGGAGCGCCGGGGAGTTGACATAATCCATCTGGAGGTGGGCGAGCCGGACTTCGACGTACCTCCTGCCGTAAAAGAAGCCACCTGCCGGGCGTTGGATGAGGGGCTCACCCACTATACCCATAGCCTTGGCGACCTGGAGCTGCGAGAAGCCATCTGCGAGCACTATCAGGATACCTACGCAGTCTGCATCAAGCCGGAGCAGGTGGTGGTCACCTCCGGCACTTCTCCGGCCATGATGCTGGTCTTCGCCGCCATCCTGGAGAGGGGCCAGGAGGTCATAATCTCTGATCCGGGCTACGCCTGCTACTCCAACATCATAAAGTTTCTCGGAGGAGTTCCGGCGAAAGTGCCGGTCTATGAAAAGGACGGGTTCCAGTTTCGACCGGAGGCGATCAAAGAGAGGATCAACCGCAAGACCAAGGCCATTCTCATCAACTCGCCCTCCAACCCGACAGGAAACCTGCTTTCTGAGGCCACAATGAAGGCCATAGCCGAGTGCTCGCCCTACATCGTCTCTGATGAGATCTACCACGGCCTGGTTTATGAAGGCCGGGAGCACTCTATCCTGGAATTTTCCAATCGCGCTTTTGTCCTAAACGGTTTTTCCAAGCTCTACGCCATGACTGGCTACCGCCTGGGCTATCTCATCGCCCCGGATAGGTTCATCCGGTCCATCCAGAAGATGCAGCAGAACTTCTTCATCTGCGCCGGCTCTCTGGCCCAGAGAGCGGGCATCGCAGCTCTGCAGGAGACAAAGTCCGATGTGGCAGAAATGAAGCGGATCTACAACCAGCGGCGAAAGTTCATGATCAAACGCTTGAAAGAGATGGGCTTTTCCATCACAGTAGAGCCGACAGGGGCCTTTTATGTCTTTGCCAATGCCCGGGCGTTCTCTGGCGACTCTTACCGGCTGGCCTTCGACATCCTGGAGAAAGCGCACGTGGGAGTTACGCCGGGAATCGACTTCGGGCAAAATGGAGAAGGATATCTCAGGTTCTCCTATGCCAATTCCATGGAAAATATTGCCGCGGGGCTGGACAGGATTGAGATGTATCTGAAAGAGCTTGAATGAGCAATACTACCGGATAATCATCCGGAAAAATTATTTTTACTGCAGACAAATTATATATTCTAGTTCTGCAGATTGCCTTTAGGAAGAATTGATTTAAGCTTTGGGGGATTCGATAAATTTAAGCACGGGGACCAAAAAGGGCAGGTTGGATTTTATCGACTCCCTGCGAGGGATTGCAGCTCTCGCAATTGTTGTCTATCACATGAGCTTTTTAGGGCTCCCTACGCTACTGGAAGAGCATATTCTCCTTGCAAGATCCAGTTTAATTTTATTTTTTATCATCAGCTCTTTTACGCTTTATTATTCTTTAGACGATAAAAAAAATGAGGCGAAACGATTTCAAAAATTCTACATGCGTCGCTTTTTCAGAATAGCCCCGCTATTTTATGTAATGGTACTAATTTATTTGGTTAAGGATGTGCTTATTCTAAAAACATTTCCCGCAACTGCAGAAATTATGGCGAATTTTGCATTTATATTTAATCTTTACCCACCGTACTTTGAAAGCATTGTCACAACCGGCTGGACCATCGGGGTGGAGATGCTCTTCTATCTTATCCTGCCCCTCATCTATTTGGGCTTCAACACCATTCGAAGATCGATTATATTCTTGGTCTGCACGATGGCCTTTGCAGACATCGTCCATTACCTTCTCAGTCAATTCGCTCCATTCAGCCAGGAGATCATGAGAGGTTATATGAGCGTAGCAAGTTTCCTTCCGGTTTTTTCCACAGGTATTATCTGCTATTTGATATACAAGAATTATATTCACAAAATAGGACGTGCCTATGACAAGATAATATCTATATTATTATTTATACTTACCATTTTTATTTTATTTGTTGTTATACTCAACCCGGATTTTTATTTTATTCCACTTAGCGAGCGTTACTGGCAAGCAATAGCTTTCAGCACACTATGCCTTTCTCTTTCGCTATACCCAAATAGATTGCTGGTAAATGGGATAACCACATTTTATGGAAAGATCAGCTACAGCGTCTACTTGCTTCATCCTTTATTGATATATTTTTTAAAACCGGCATATGATTTCATCTATGCCGGCATAGTTCCCCCCAGTCTTGCCTTTTTTTCCTGCTTCCTGCTAACGCTTGTTTTTCTTACTTTGAGCTCTTTATTCACCTACAGTCTCATCGAAAAGAAGGGCATTTCATATGGCAAAATGCTGATTGAAAGGCTATAGACCGGATCATCCTAATACAACCTCATAGCCCTCTCTTTGCCACTGCTCTATCCCTTTGGTTAAATTATACAGCTCCGGAAATCCCAGAGAGCTCATGAGCTTCAGCACCCGTCCCGATCTATTTCCGGTGCGGCAGTAAAGCAGGTATGCTTTGTCTCGATCCAGCCTTGCAATCTCATCTCCAAAGGAAGGCGATCTAAAATCCAGGTTGATCGAGCCGTTCAGGTGGCCCATGCCGTATTCTTGCGGGGTTCTCACGTCCAGGATCACCAGACGCTTCGCATCCGCGAAATTATCCCCAAACGGCGGGCCGGAAAGCCGCACCACAAGGTCCCGGCATTCTAAAGGAGATAGCTGCTTGACGATCATTTTTTCAGACATCTACACCTGCCAGATCTCTTGCGGCAGACTAGTCAGCCTCTTTGCTCCTTTTGCACCCACGAGGAATGTGTCCTCAATTCCCACCACGCCTTCTTCGGGATAGATCATCTTAGGCTCCACAGCAACGATCATGTTCTCCATAATCTCATGGTCCACGGGACCTATCACGGGATACTCATCTATTTGCAGCCCCACCCCGTGTCCCACGAATCCGGCTTTGCTGCCCGGCGGCCCTCCCAGGAAATCCCGATAGCCCATTCTCGCGCCCTCGGTCTCGCAGAGGTTCCAGATCTCTAGGCTCTTCTTGCCGGGCGAAAGCTGCCCGGCTATGGTCTCTTCAATTTGCAGGGCTGCCTGGTGCGCATCCTCCAATTTTGACGGCAGCTTTCCTAAGGAGAATATGCGCGTCTCATCGGCAATGTAGCCGTTGTAGCATCCGGCATAGTCCACCAGCACGCTTTCACCGCGCTTGATCCTGGCAGATCCCGGTCCCTGAGCAAAGAAAAGAGACATGCCTTTTCCGCCCGTGGGAGAGGATACGTTGCTAGGCATTGCGGCACTGGGGCCGGCCATGAGATGGCCCATGGGAAGAGCCTGATTAAACCTTCTAAATGCCACCTTGCCCTGATGGCCCATGAGCCTCATGGTGCTCTCCACAGCAACTGCCAGATCTATCTCTCGCATGCCCTCTTTGAGGTGGTCTGAGACGGAAGATATCCCCGCATCCAAAATCCGGGCCGCCTCGCGAATGAGCCGGATCTCAAAATCAGACTTCACTGAGCGAATGTGCTTGATGTCCTCTGAGATGTCGGAAAATTGGACATCCTCGCCCAAAGCCTTTTTCAACCTGGCATAATTATTGAAAGGAAGCACATCCAGCTCCAGGCCGATTCTGGCTCCGGCGGGCAGATCCAGATCTTTTTTGAGGGACTTGTGGCTCTTTAGCGGCTGGACGGGCAGTGGCGATTCCTGTCCTGCCCTATCCAGGCTTTTTTTGATCATGAGGGTTGGCAGACCGTCTCTGGGAATGTAGATCAGACCTTCCTGAGCTGTGCCTGAGAAGTATCCAAGGTCTGTAGATTCAAACAATATGGCTCCAGTCAGTTCGCCCATCCGATCTTGCAGCCTTTTTATCCTGGCATCGATCTCCGAACGAGGATGCAAAACATACTCCATTTATTTCACCTTTTCCAGATGCCTTGATGCAAGCTCTTCAGTGGCTCGTTCATGCTTTCCAATTTCCTCTTCCAGGTCCTGGAGGTATCTTCTCAAAACCGCCGTCCTTGCCGCAGCAAGTCTCTGGGCGCTCTTTGTATGCATGCCCGATTCCAGTTTGAGCAGCTTTTTGTAGAAATGATCCAAATTCCATTTCGTGTCGTCCGGCTCTCTGGCCCGGCAGAAGGGATCGTCAGGATGGTAAAGCTCTCTTCCCATAGTTCCTCCCGTGAGAAAGACCCGGGCAATTCCAATGGCACCCAGAGCATCCAGCCGATCAGCGTCCTGGAGTATCCTGGCCTCCAGAGTAAGCGGAACAATTCCCTTTGAAAATCGGTGCACATCCACGGCATAGAGCACTTTCTCTCTTGTACCCTCTTCCAGCTCGATGGACTCCAGGAAAACCTCTGCTGACTTATGTCCCCTGTCCTCAGACTCGCCCTGCTTCGATGTGTGCTTTTTTTCCGATCCCGCATCATGCAGCAGCGCGGCCAGGAGCAGCACTTGCATGTCCGCATCCTCCTCTTGGCCAATGGTTCGGGCATTTTTGTAAACTCTCAATATGTGCGAGAAATCATGGGCAGGATCGGCTTCCCTGTACATGGACCGGATATCGCTTATCCGGAATTCTGGGCTAAACCTATCATAGGACATTATGAGTGAATTGCTGCGTTGGGATAAATAATCTGTCCGGGGCAATCTGATAAAAAGAGATAGAGAGAAGTCGAAATTTCTGCCACAAATCATTAGCCGATGGGCGCATGGATGATGGTGAGAATCTCCTCCTGGGCAACCTCTCTGGGATCATTCAGGTAAGCCTCTCTTATGGGCCCAGTTAGCTTCAGGCCGTTTTCTAAAAGCCAGGCAAAGAGCCTCTCGTAAGCCGGCCCGCAGGCTTCGTAAGGGCCCTTGTGAACAATCTCTGCCATCCTTCCGCCGGAAAGCTCGTAGCACTTGATATCATCATTCTCAGGGATCTTTTCGGCAATGGGTACGCACACTTCTATGTCGGCATTACCTGCCTCTTCAGCTTTCTGGGCTTCCTCCACGCTCTCCTCATGCCAGAGGAAGAGTGGCGGCCCGGCAATCCTCGCCCCGCGGCCCATAGCATATTCAAAGAGAGGGGGCAGCATCTTTGCTATCTCTTTGTAATGCCCTCTTCGTCTCATTCCTGCCACCATCTGGGGCTTTTCATCCACTACAGAAATCTCAATCATGCCATCGCTCCAATTCGCTTTACAGCAATTCACGAGAGCTGAATGTGCTTGGATTCTTGCCAAACTTTTTATAAGATCCGGTCCCAATCAACTACTATTATTTTTCATTGTCAAAGAGGTGTTCTTTGCATGTTACATAAGGATAAAAAATCGATAAATACAAAGGCTTCGCGTTTCCGGACTGTTAAAGCGCTTGCAGCAATGATGCTGCTTATCATGCTGGCATTGCCCGCTGCGGCTCATCCACCGGCCAAAGTCAGTCTCGCCTATGACAGCCAGAATCAGAGCTTAAAGGTAACAACGACCCATCAGGTCTCAGATCCCGCCAGCCATTATGTCTACAAGATTGCCGTCCTGAAAAATGGAGAGCAAGTCTTAACTAAAGAATACACGAGCCAGCCCACGTCGTCCACATTTAGCTACAACTATTCCCTAAATGTCAGCAAGGGAGACGTTCTCAAAGCTACTGCCTACTGCATCATTGCCGGCAGTAAGTCTGCCGAGATCACAATTATGGAGGATTCAAAGCTGGTAGTGCAGCAGGCTGGAGATCAGAATTCAACCTATGGGAGTGTTGCACTTCCTCTGGACAAGATCAAGCTTCCCCCAGGCTTTAAGATCGAGATCTATGCCGAGAATCTGACCTATGCCAGGTCAATGGCCTTAAGCCCGGATGCAGCGCTCTTTGTGGGCACGCGCCGCCCATTTGAGACTATTGACGCACCTAACGGCTCTGCTCTTTATGCCATTGTGGATAAAAACAACAACAATCATGCTGAGGCAAGCGAGATCTTCGTTATAGCAGAAGGCCTGAACAATCCCAATGGCGTGGCCTTCAAGGATGGATCTCTTTACGTGGCGGAGATCAACCGCATAATCAGATTCGATGATATCGAGGCTCAGTTGGACAGTCCTAAAGAGCCGGTCACCATCAAAGAGCTGCCACGGTACCTTATGCACGGCTGGCGTTACATCGGCTTTGGGCCTGATGGAAAGCTCTACCTGGCCATGGGCGCGAACTGCAATGTCTGCCATCACGAAGATGAGCTGAATGCAACCATAGTGCGCATGAACCCGGATGGCAGCGACATGGAAATTTTTGCCAGGGGCGTCAGAAACTCGGTGGGCTTTGATTGGGACCCGCGCACGGGTGAGCTGTGGTTTACCGACAACGGCAGAGACCTGCTGGGCAACGATGTGCCCTCGGACGAACTGAACCATGCGCCTGTGCAGGGCCTGAACTTCGGCTTTCCCACCTGTCACTCAGGCAGCATCCCTGACCCTGATCTGGGCTCAGATAAGAATTACACCTGCAATACAATGGTTCCTCCCGCCTGGATGATGGGACCGCATGTTGCGCCTCTGGGAATGAGATTTTACACAGGCACACAGTTCCCAGAGGAGTACCGGGGCCAGATATTCATTGCCGAGCACGGCTCCTGGAACAGGGATTCGCCCATGGGCTACCGCCTGGCGATGGTTCGTTTGCAGAATAATACCGCCGTAGGCCATGAGATATTTGCAGAAGGCTGGCTGCAAAATACAACTGCTTGGGGTAGACCGGTTGATATGCAGACCCTAAAAGACGGATCAATGCTTGTATCCGATGATCTGAACGGCGTCATCTACCGGATAAGCTACAGCCCATCTTGAAGGTGTCAACTGCATAAGTCCTATACTACAGAAATCTCAATCATGCCCTCACACCAATTCCTTCCATCTCAATGGGAATACCTTTAAGTCGCAATAGCGCATAAAAGTCGCTAATGGCATTTTCTCAAGATGGACCGGCGATGAACAAAAATGTGCTGGTCAAGACCATTCAGACCATGAACCAGCATCTGCCCAGCAAGCGAATCAATTTGGCCGAACTTTTGGCCATGGAAAAGCCCGGCACCAGGGGAAAGGATAATACTTTTTTTATTATGGATAAGCCCGAACTGGATCTGATCTCAAAGAGCCTGCCCCGTTTTCTCTGGAGCCGCTTGCGGCTGCCCATGCTAATTGAGATGTCTCCCGACTATGGCAGTGGCGCCGCCCGGGTGCAGGGCGAGCCGGAAGTGGAAGTTGTCAGCAAAATCCTGGGCAAAGAAAATTTGCATGCAAAGCAGATAATAATCTATCTTCCTGAGGTAAGGGAGCTAAGGCGAAAGCTTCCCACCACCACGCAGTATGCCTTTGTCACCAATCTCCGGGGAAGTGGGGACTGATAGGTTCTTATTCTTGGGACAATAATAGTAACAGTATTGCATAATGCGGAGGATACTATGGCTGACAGTAAGCTGGCTGAGGGCGCGAAGCTTTTCGCCATAAAGATGAACCTGGGCTCCTATCTGGAGGCGGCAAAGATCAAGTCCGACTTCGGTTTGCCAAATGATATGCTGATAGAGGCTGTGCAAAAAGCCTATGATGCCAATATGAAGAAAGGCGACTTTTCTTTGGCTGCAGATCTGGCCAAGAAGTACGATCTTTCTGCAGATCTTCGCCTGGAGGCTGCGGCGCGTTCATTCAACAGAAAGATCGACAGCGAGTTTTACCGGGCGGCTGCCGATTATGCCAAGGAATACGGCCTTCCCCAGGACATGGTCCGGCAGGCTGCGATCCAGGCTTTCAATAAGAGCATGAGCTTTGGCCTGGTCAAGAATGCAGCCGAGATCGCCGAGGAGTTTGAGCTTCCTGCCGAGATGATGCTGCAAGCGGCAATGAAGTCCTATGAGAATCATATGCAAGCCGGCCTTTACCGCAAGGCATTGAAGATCGCTCAAAAGTACAAGCTTCCGCCGGAAATGGCTGCGGCGGCCGAGAAGAAGATCACTTAATGCCAAAAGTCGTGCTTACCATCGGCGGCTCCGACTCGGGGGGCGGGGCCGGAATTCAGGCGGACATTAAGACTTTCTCGGTGCTCGGAGTGCATGGAACCTGCGCCATCACCGCCATTACCGCCCAAAACACTCTGGGAGTGCAAAGGATCTTTGGCCTGCGGCCCGACATAGTAGTAGATCAGCTCAAGTCGATCACTGATGATTTCTCCATATCCTTTGCCAAGACGGGCATGCTCCACTCCGCCGAGATTGTAATGGCTGTGGCCGATCACATGCGTTTGACAAATATTCCTTTCGTGCTTGATCCGGTGATTGAGGCGGAAGCGGGCGGCAGGCTGCTTCGACCTGAGGCGGTAGAGGCGCTAAAAGCATACCTCATTCCGCAGGCCTTTGTTGTAACTCCTAATATCTTCGAGGCCCAGGCTCTGACGGGAATAGAAGTTCGCGATAGGGACAGTGCCCTTCTAGCCGCCCAGGAGATCTTGCAGCTTGGGCCGAAGGCAGTAATCGTTAAGGGTGGCCATCTGGACTGCACAGATCTCTTAATGACGGGCGAAGAGGTCATCTTTTTGCCGGGGGAGAGGGTAAATGGCGAAAACCACGGCGTGGGATGCACCTACTCAGCCGCATTAACAACATTTCTCGCCATGGGTAGCACCCTTAAAGTGGCGGCCCGCCAGGCCAAGCTGTTCGCAGAAAGGGCGCTTCTCGGCAGCATGCGGGTGGGAAATGGCGTGGGGCCGGTCAACCAGGCGGCGGCAGCGGCGAATCGCAATGGCCATGAACTTTGCTAGGCAAGCGGCAAGGACAACCCCCGGGGGACGGGAAGATATAAATTGGTGAGGCAAGGATGCACAAAGAATTGCTCTAGCTGGAGTGTTGATTATGGGAAGTGTAAAACCTAGTTATATAAAGAATTTCGCGATGGATCTGTTGAGAACCTAC
>JBAQXX010000086.1:0-25499 GCA_049299735.1 Methanothrix sp.
GGATCTCCGGCGGGCACTGGATGCAAATAGCTGGAAGAAGATCGTAATCGAGACCATCTTCTACTGCAAGAGATGCGACAACTACTGGAGCGATGGCCTGGTGGAGAAGGGCTACAAATAAACAGTCTACAAACATAGTCCCAGATTCATCTTTGAGTTCATCCTAATATTATGATCTATCTTTATTACAGCGAAAAATTCCAGGCCTATAACTTCGGCCCGGAGCACCCCTTTAATCCGGCTCGCTTGATGCTATCTTACAAGCTCATGGAGGAAGAGGGCCAAATCGACGGCCTCACCTGCAAGGTCGAGCCCACGCCAGCAGGGGAAGCGGATTTACAGCACGTGCATACTCGAGAATATATTGCATCAGTACAGGCGGAAGAGCCAGATTTGGCCTTTGGCCTTGGCAGTGATGACACACCCGTCTTCCCCGGCATTTACGAAGCATCGCGGCTGCTGGCAGGCGGCAGCATCGATGCGGCGCGGCGCATAATTGCCGAGGACTGCAGTGCCTTTAACATCGGCGGAGGGCTGCATCATGCCATGCCCTCCCAGGCCTCGGGCTTTTGCGTCTTTGACGATCCTGCGCTGGCGATTTGTGTCCTGAAAGAGCGCTTCGAGCGAATCCTTTACATCGATATCGACGGCCACCACGGAGACGGGGTGCAGCAGATCTTTTATGAGGATCCCGACGTGCTCACCATTTCCATACACGAGTCGGGTCTGTACCTTTTTCCGGGCACCGGCTTTATCGATGAGATCGGCGCAGGCCCGGGCTTGGGCTACAGCGTGAACATACCCATGCCCATGTACGCCGGGGACGAGGAATACCGGCACGCCTTTGAGGAGATTGTGCCCAGGCTCTTTGAATGGTTTGAGCCGCAGGTGGTGGTGGCACAACTGGGCGTGGACACCCACTACTCCGATCCGCTCACTACCCTGAACATGACACTTGCCGGGTATACCCTACTCGTGCGCCGCATCATCGAGCTGACGCGGCTGCATGCTGGCGGGCGGCTGCTGGCTTTAGGCGGAGGCGGCTACAACATGGAAGTAGTGCCCGTGGCCTGGTCTTGCGTCCTTCACCTCATGAGGGGCGAACCGCTGCCTGAGTATTTGCCGCCCTACTGGGTGGAGCTTTTCATGAACCTGGTGGAAAGAGAGCCATTAGCGCCGCCTGACATTGAGATAAAGGTGGGCAGGGAGACGAAGAAGAGGATCATGGCGGAGCTTGAGCTGACAGTGCAAGGATTGAAGAAAAAGGTAAACGAGATTCATAAGGTGTTTTAATCACGGCTCGTTCTCGTTACCCCCTTCAGTCATTGCCGATAAACTGTAGGTTCTGGCGCGGCGGGAGGGATTTGCTGCCAGCAGCCATCCATCCTTAACCCAATCCGTTAGAAGAATTCAATACTACCGTCTATTTGTTCTCCGGTATTTCTAAAAGACGGCCTCGGATTAAATCCATAGATATCAAAAAGGTCATAGAGGAATCTTTCGAATGCGTATCCTCTCTCTTGAGGTTTCAGCTTTTCCATCTGCAAGAGGCGTTGCCTTATATTCTCGATTTTTTCAGGCGAGATTTTGCTTGAAACCGCCTGCTCTTTTTTTTCTTTGGTTGAATTCGGCTTTGCTTTGGGCAAACTTGAGATGAAATTGGGGTCCACGAGTTCAGGAATTTTGAATCCAACACTCAATGAACAAAACCTGTCTCTTCTGGTTCTGAGGGCGTCATCGAGTAATGTTTGTATCGCAGGGCGTTTGCTCCCGCCTGGCCAAAGATTTCCGAGTCCAACATCATTGGCTACCGTGCCAAAATCAACTTTTGGGTTTTGAGTAAGGATATGCGCTTCCTGGAATAAATGAATAGAGCGCCTCGGCCAGTTCTGTTATGGCCTGTATTACCGCCCATCCACTTTGTCTTGACACATCACAATCGTAGTCATCTTGATTGCCAACAAAAAGGATATGATACACTTCCATCATTTTCCTTAGCCTCAGTCTTAATATCAGTTGCGTCTATATAAGATTCGGCATAGCTTCAGCAAGCTCATGCTGGCAAGAAACCCGTTCCGCTCTTATGGTAAAATGAAAGGTAGACCCATCGCCTTCGCGACTCTCTGCCCATATCTGCCCGCCCATGAGCTCAACCAGTTTCCGGCTCGTTGCCAATCCTAGACCTATCCCATGATACTTGCGCGTCAAAGAATCATCCACCTGACTGAAGGATTGGAAGAGACAATCCCGCTTGTCATTGGGAATACCAATACCAGTATCAATGACCTTGAAATGAATCAGATCATTGGTGTCAGAAGAGACATGAATCGCAACTCTGCCCCGTTCAGTGAACTTTATTGCATTTTCCAGCAGATTATTCAGGATTTGCCCGAGCCTTTTCGGGTCGCCGATAACGACCGCAGGTACGTTCTCATCTATGCTGCAAGCCGGATTCAAGCCTTTTGCAGATGCAGCCGAGGAAAACATTGAAAAAGCGGATTCAATGCAATTGTATAGATTAAAGGGAATAGTCTCAAGCCTGATCTTTCCTGCTTCAATTGTTGAAAAGTCGAGTATATTTTCTACGATGGTTAGCAGGTCTTCCCCGCTATTCCTTATGATATCAACCAGGTCTTTCTGCTCAGGATTTAGGCTTTCCTCCAATTGAAGCAAACTGGAGATACCAATGATGGCATTTAGTGGTGTTCTGAGCTCGTGACTCATATTGGCCATAAACATAGCCTTAACGTGACTGGTATCTTCTGGAAGATATTTGGCAATGTACAAATCTTCGTTTGGATTTTCCTTTTCCATTACGGCTAAGGCAAATCCAGCTATATTGTTCATCCGACTGCAACCCCCAACTTAATTATTAAATGGCAATTGAATTTTATTTTCAGATCACATTACCTGCACAGCACCATTGAAGACGATTTACGACATTCAACGAATAAATACATTGCGATCGAGGGTTTATGTCGATAAAATCGATTGCTATGGGATGTACTGATTCGAAGCCTGCCCATATTTCTTTAAAAATAATGTCGAAAAAATTACTATCCTTAATGGGGAATCGGAGATGACCTGCATCTCTGGTTCTTCCAGCCGAGCTCAGCCTTCCAGTTGTCGTATTTTATTGAAAATTTTATTCTTGCCCTATATGAGGCTATTTTTCCCTTATCATCCAGGCTGACGTCCAACTGCTTGACTTCGCCTATTCTAAGGCACCAAAGGGATTCAGACGCAGTGTCGATTGCATTTCTAGCAGCATCCTCCCAGCTGGTCGGAGACGATCCAACTACCTCAATAACTGTATAAATGCTCTCTTGCCTCCATTTCTATGTAATCCTGGACTCAAAATAATATAATTTTCTAAGTTTATGTACTTTGCCCAACAATCGGGCCTAGACCTCCAGCAACTTTTTTAACCCAGGAGAAAGCCCTCCAGAAGTTTAATAACCGTTCCGGATCATTTGTCAGAGGAGAGCTGTGCATCTTCGCCTACGACTTCAAGCGATCTGATTGGGGAACAGCTTCCTCTACTTCATCGATCTCGACCCAACCAAGAACATGACCCCACGCTCAAGCTCAGTTACGTAGCGAACGTCGATGACACCTGGTACCTGGGCTCAGGGATCTACTCGAAGAGAAAACAGTAAGGTGCTTACAAAATGTCAATCGAAGGATACTCAATCAGGAAGGCTGTAAGGCATGAAGTTGATCTCATCATATCCTGGGCCGACTCGGAAGGATGGAATCCTGGCATTCACGACGTCGAAACTTTTTACGGAACGGACCCGAACGGCTTCTTCGTGGGCATACTCGATGACAAACCAGTAGCGAGCATATCCGCAGTAGCCTACGATGCCTCATTTGGGTTCCTGGGATTTTACATAGTCTTGCCCGCGTTCAGAGGCCGGGGATTTGGCACCGAAATCTGGAACGCTGGTATGAAGTATCTGGAAGGCAGGAACATCGGGCTTGATAGTGTCCTGGAGCAGCAGAAACTGTACGAGCGCAAGGGGTTTTGGCCATGCTACAAGAGCGTGCGCCATCAGGGAGTAGGGACGGGACTTGAGAGCAGAGCAGACGGCATAAAATATCTCTCACAGGTGCCCATGAGAGATCTTCTGGCCTATGATGACCAATACTTTCCAGTCCCCAGACATGTATTCACCAGTTCATGGATTAGGCAACCGGGTGGGTTTGCCTTCGGAGCTATGAATGATGGAAAGCTGGAAGGTTATGGTGTCCTCAGACAATGCCATCATGGCTATAAAATAGGGCCGCTTTTTGCAGATGATGATGAGGTAGCTGATTGTCTGTTCTGTGCCCTTTGCGGCCATGTCCCTCAGGGTGCACCGGTCTTCCTGGATACGCCTGAGCCAAACTCTGCCGCTTTGGACCTGGCCAAACGTCACCACATGCATCCCGTATTCGAGACGGTGCGCATGTACACCAAGGAAGATCCCTGCCTGCCGATGGACAGAATCTATGGCGTAACGAGCTTTGAGCTAGGGTAGAATTTCCCGCAGGAAGAGAATTGAGCTTTGGTGTATCTCCGCCGCTCAACCGGAATCGATCCGTCCTGGTAAATTGTCGATATAGGGCGTCGAGGATCTTCATGCAGAGTGGTACGCGAGGGCAGAGCTTACCGGAGGACAGTACCTAAAAAAAGAGGATACAGTGGTGACGTATCCACATCGTTATATCGTTAAGCGTCGCTGGCGGAATAAAGCAAGGTCGGCAAAGACCATATTTTTCGCCCACCTGTTTCATCAGCCAAGTTGATTCTTATTCGTATCTGATGCAGAGATTATCCCCGTATACCCCAATTCTTTGGCCCGGATAAGTGCTACATTCGCTTCGATATTACGATCAAGCTTTTTGAGAGTTAAGCCTAGGCAGATCCATGCATTTGCATCTTGCGGATTAATCTCGATGACTCTATCGAATGCTAAAAGGGCATTGTCATAATTGCCCTGCATGTAAAGAGCGTTACCTTTGTTGAACCAGGACGCTTCGAGTTGCGGATTTAGCATTATGGACCTGTCATAAGATACGACAGCTTCATTGTATCTGCCCTGTTCGTAAAGGGAATTGCCATTTTCAAGCCAGGATTCTGCGGAAGCGGCTTCAGGTTCCTCGATCTCGATCTTTTGTGAAGCCGTTGAGTTCAGTCCTTCTCGCTCTTGAGATGGCTGTGTTACCCCCAATGCAGCTGAATTAGCCTCCAATTGCGTTTGATCGGCCGTAGCAGATCCCGATCTTGCAGCAAGTTGCTGATTGTTCAAAGAATGCACAATTTGTTCCTGTGGCAGATCTGATTTGACCAGATAAACAGCACCTTCATCCGTCTCGTTTACATTATAGCTCAAGTTGAGAGTCTCATAGCCATCTTTTATGAATCCGAACCGCCAGGTTCCTGGTTGTCCGCTGACAACAGCAATTCCACTTGAGTCTGTCATCGCCCTAAAACTTTTGCCTGAAGCATCCTGACCGGCAACCTGGACACCCGAAAGTAGCGTGCCGTTAAAATCTCCTTCATAAACATAGACCGTCTGGGAGACTTGTTCCTGAGATGATGCGGTTGGTATCAGGCTACTTATTGTTGGGTTTTGTCTTTCTTGTTCTTGATTTAATTCGGTTTCCTCTCGTGGAGTTGCGTTAGCCTCTAATTGCGTTTGATCGGCCGTAGCAGACTCCGATATTGCCTCAAGTTGCAGATTGTTAAGAGATGGCTCAATTTGCTCAGAGAGCTGATTTGACTTAACCAGATAAACAGCACCTTCGCCAGTCTCGGTTACATTATAACTCAAGTCGAGAGTCTCATAACCGTCCTTTATGAATACGAACAGCCAGGTTCCTGGTTGTCCGCTGACAATTGCAGCACCACTTGAGTCTGTCATCGCGCCAAAACTTTTGCCTGTTGCATCCTGGCCGGCAACCTGGACACCCGAGAGTGGCGTGCCGTTAAGATCTCCTTCATAAACGTAGACCGTCTGGGAGACCAGTTCCTGGGATGATGCGGTTAGTATCATGCTACTGCCTATTAGCAGCATCAATACCGCTAAACGAGAGCCTTTTGTCATGCAAATATTCTCCGTTTCATAATTCGATTTTTTCGGTATTTAGCCCATGTCCACTTGAGATTTATCCTCATAACTCTAGGAAATATATTTATGTGCGAAATTTTTTCCTCAAAAAAATATGGGCCTTTTTGAGTGTTTATCTGGATCAGGCATTTACGTTGATTATAACGATTTTGACTTCTGTTTTATCCTCTTTTCCCTTATCTCCCATCATGGACCTGATGCACTTATGGCCCTGCTCCATCTGCTTGCCATCTTCTCCCATCATTGACTTCTGGCAATCAAATGATTTCTCTTTTCCGTCCTGGCCCTGCCCCATCTGCTTGCCATCTTCTCCCATCATTGACTTCTGGCAATCAAATGATTTCTCTTTTCCGTCCTGGCCCAGTCCCATCTGCTTGCCGTCTTCTCCCATCATTGACTTCTGGCAATCAAATGATTTCTCTTTTCCGTCCTGGCCCTGTCCCATCTGTGCACTGTTCTTAAGAGAATTCGGGCAGTCGCACTGCTTTTGGTCTTGTCCCATTTCGTTGTTAGGCATCGAAAGTGCCGGCATGATAAGAATACATGCTGCCACTAATGCTACAATAAGTCTAATCATATTCATTTTTTATTGTCTCCTTAAAGGCTCAACTCAATCGATTGGTGAATTGCCCAATGTCTACCACCACTGAACGATATAAATAGATATAGCAGAACGATGATTTTTTGGAACTGATGCCCTGTTGCAGAAATTGTGATGGAGAGTTCCGAAATCCATTTAACGGTTCAGGATGGTTCTGTTTGGTAGTAGAATTTATATATTATGTTCTTTTGAGGATATATCTGGCCAAAATAACTCTTTCAGGCTATATGTCTCTAACTAGCCACTAAGGCTAAATTGAGCATACATAACGCATATTCACGCCATTGATGTGGGTAATGCTATGCATTAGGCAGCTAGTGCGCTCGCAGCCCGCCAAGAGGCGCTGATGCCGCAAGGATAATCAGATTCAGCTATGGCAAAGGCCAATGCTCTACAATTTCGTGATAATTTGGCAAAGTTGACCTTTCTCAGAGTTCCTGTCACTCCTCTTCCTGAAAAGTGGCGAACTCGATCTCCACAGATGGGCAGTTCGCTTCAAAAGTGGTCTGCAAAAGCCCTCCCGAGAGCGCCAGGCTCCTTTCAAAGAACCTTTTGGACTGGCTCAGAGGATGGCAAGCGCACTTGCCTCTTCCCGTGATGCGCACAGTCAGCCATTCGTCGTTCAAGGCTGTGGCGATTTCAATCTTCTTAATTCTCGCCCCTGCGAACCGCTCCAGCATATCTATCAATATATCGGCAAAACGCTCTTGGTCCATGCGTGCGAAAGCCTTCCCGGGTCCTGGCCAAAAGGCCAAGTCTACGTCTTCGAATATGTTTACTTGAGCGATACGATTCTTTAGTGCCAACCTGAAGTCTTCAGCGCTTTCCGCCTGCATAATTGCCCCCTCTTCATCGGCATTGTGCAGCAACTTCTCCAGGACCACTTCGATGAGTCGGTTGATGTCCACGCGGGAGACAATGTAAGGAGGACGAAAGCCGCGATATGTCGCAGCATAGTCACTAAGCAGTCTGCCTGCCCTATCCAAAAGAGACTGGTCGAGCACTGATTCCAGCTTTCTCTTGGCGAAAAGCTTGTCCAGCCTGCCTACGACCTGTCCTGTCTTATGCACCATCTCTATGTCCAGCTTCTTTCCGGCATGAAGTTCTCTGGCAAAGGCATGAAAGTCAACAAATAACCCATCCATGTACATAGTGTCCAGGAGACAATCCAGCTCTTTGGCCTGCGCCTCTTCCTCCAGCTCGCCCAGCACATGAGATATGTAGGCCAGCCGACCGGCAATGATGGTGAAGATTCTCTCCAGCTCGCTTATGAGATCCTGGGCATAGTCTGAGGTCCGCCGGGCCCAGAGGGGTGTAATTTCTTGCAGGTCCTTTAAAGAAGCTGCATCTGAGTACATGACCTGCAGGGTCTTTCGTGCCGTTTGAGCGTCGATGAATTTGCCGTGTCCGCAGCCGCAGATGAGGATATTTTCGTTTTCCAGAATCCACAAAATCTTCAGGATGGATTGCATAAAATCCTTCTGGCTCCAGCCATAGGCCCCAGCCACTCCCGGATTGGGTGCGAAGAAGACATCGCCTACTATAAGCATCGATCCGGTCCGGATGCAGACGCAGTCCGGACTGTGTCCCGGAGTGTGGTAGATCTCCAGACAGTCCTCTTTTCCGAGAGGCACAATCTGGCTATAAAGCACTGAGTCCTCTTCGATCAACCTGGAATTTGTGACGCAATCGAAACTCCATCCATTCATATTAAGAGAAGTCTCGCTTAATTTTGTTTTGTCATGACTGGTGAGTAGTCTGATATCGACGGGAACTGCTGACATAGGCCGTTCCAGCAGCAGGGAAAGGGTCATCTGGGGGTCGTTAGTCTCCAGAGCCCGAGCTCCGGTCTCCTGTACGGCCAGAAATGCCTTGGATAGTGTTTTGCATTGCTTCAACTGATACCAATGATCGATATGCACGTGAGTAAGATAGACCACAACCGGGCGGGGCAACTCATCTTGCAGGATTTGAACCATTTCTTCCAAGCATTCGGCCTGACTTTGTACGCCACCCGGATCGATGAGTGCGATCTGTCCCGGGCTGGAGAAAAGGTAAGAATTGGATGACATTATGTCGATCTTGCACAGGTAGGGATAGACAGTGACATTTCTGGTCCCCGGCACGCTCTGCGATATCATCGGCTCCACGGCAAAAACACTCCTTTTTGGGCAAGCTTACTACATGCGAATAAATTATATTTGATCGTTTTCCTCAATGCGGTCAATGCTTAAATAAGATCAAATCGTTAGATATTAACGTGTTATGTCCCAGGCCTGCCGGAGATTTTCCATCATCTATATTCGAAAGATGTATAGACTTTTTGCCTGATGCTATTCTGGCTATCGATATAACGGGAAAAGTAATCACCTGGAACCTGGCAATGGAAAAGATGACCGGAGCCCGCGCCATAGATATGATCGGCAAAGGCAACTATGAATATGCTCTGCCCTTTTACGGCATAAGAAGGCCGATTCTGGTCGACCTGGTGTTGAAGCCTTATGATGAGGTCGAAGGGAAATATGACTCGGTACAGAGAGTTGGAAAGATCCTAACGGTTGAGATATTCATACCGACCTTTGGGGCCAATGGCTCGTATCTCTGGGCCAAGGCCGCGCCTCTTTATGATTCTCAGGGAGAGATTGTGGGTGCCATTGAGTCCATTCGTGATATAACACAGCGAAAGAAAGGAGAGGATGCTCTTCTCAAATCCGAACAGGAGAAGGAAGCCATACTCAGCAGCCTAAAAAATGTGGCGGTTGAGTACCTTGACCCTCAGATGCGCATCATCTGGGTCAATACCGCCGTGCAAAAATCCTTGGGCCTTTCTTTGCATGACCTATGCGGGAAATACTGCTATCAATCAATTCAAGGAATTAATGCGCCCTGCCCAGGCTGCAAAGCCGCCTTAACCCTGCAAACCGGCCATCCTCATGAGGGGGAACTGGTCACCCCGGACGGCAAGACCTGGATAACTCGCAGCAACGGCATAAACGGAAGAGATGGACTATTGCAAGGTGTGGTCCATGTTGCCATGAATATTACGGAGCGAAAAAGGGCAGCAGAGAAAATTGCCGCAATGACGCAACGTCTGGCAGACGTCATCGACTTCTTGCCGGATGCCACATTTGCCATTGACAATCAGGGCATAGTCCTAACCTGGAACCGGTCCATGGAAAAGATGACGGGGGCCAGAGCCATAGATATGATCGGCAAGGGCGACTACGAATACGCGCTGCCGTTTTACGGCATAAGAAGGCCGATTTTGGCGGATCTGGCGCTCCTGGCGGATGAAGAGATCGAGAAGAAGTATCCCGGCCTGCAAAGGGACGGCAAGACGCTAATCAGCGAGATATTTATCCCTACATTCGGGCCGACAGGCTCTTTCATCTGGGCCAAAGCCACGCCGCTTTACGACTCTCTGGGCAATATCGTGGGCTCTATCGAGTCTATTCGAGATATCACGGATATGCGAAGAACTGAGCAGACGCTGGAGAGATCGAAATCCGAGCTGCGCATCGCATCCGATATCCAAAGGAGTTTTTTGCCGGAGAGAATTCCTCCCGTTTCAGGCTTTGATCTGGCGGCGACATTCATTCCCGCCATGGAAGTCGGGGGTGATTTTTATGATTTCATACCCGGAGAGGGAAAGCTGGGAATTGTCATAGCCGATGTATCCGGAAAGAGCGTGCCTGCCGCTCTGTTCATGGCGCTTTCGCGCACCATTGTGAGAATCAATGCCACTCATCATGAAAAAGGAACCGACGTGCTGGAGGATGCAAATAACATGATCTGTGCAGACTCAAGGGAGGGCATGTTCGTCACCCTCTTTTACGGAGTCCTGGATGGCAATTCGCGCAGCCTGATTTACGCCAATGCCGGACATCCTCCGCCACTGCTCATGCGCAGTGGCAGCAATGCTTTTGAGAAGTTGGAGGTGACGGGCATTGCTCTGGGGGCGATCGGAGGGGCGAAATATGATGAGCGTAGAGTCGATCTGTCCTCAGGAGACGTTCTTGTGCTCTACACGGACGGCGTAAATGAGGCAGAGAACAGTAGTCGCGAGCAGTACGGCATTGAACGGTTCTGTTCCATGGTTCGCGAATCTTGCCATCTCGGTGCTCAGGGGATAATGGATAAAATACTGGGAGATATCTCTCAATTCTGTGAAGGCCAGGCTCAGTTTGACGATATTACCATGGTAGTAGTAAAAGCAGTGTGAATTATAAATTAAACGATGTGATATCTATGGATATAAACCAGAACAGCATCGATAACGTGCCCATCGTCTCCGTTTCCGGTAGAATCGACGGCGCCACTTACAAAGATCTCGAGACCATCCTCAACGAGCTGATAGGCCAGAACAAATCGGAGATTGTGCTCGATCTGGAAGAAGTGGTTTATATCAGCAGCGTTGGATTGCGGGTTTTGCTCGCAGCACAAAAGAAAGTCCGGCCTAAGAGGGGAGAATTAAAGCTGGTCTCTTTACAGCCCTTCGTAAGAGAGGTATTCGAGATCACCGGCTTTACCAAGCTCTTCACCATCTATCCCAATCAGGGAGAGGCGCTGAGCAGGACTAAACCGTAATTTCGAAATTATGATTGAATCGTGATGACAATGGGCGTAATTGAAAAGGAGCAGGAGATCACAGTAGCGGCAACGACTGAGCAGATCCCCGTCATCTCTGAATTCATCGAAGGCTTGATGAGACCTGCAGATTTTGATTTGCGGAAGATTATGGAGGTCCAACTGGCTGCAGAAGAGGCATGCACCAATGTTGCCAAGTACGCCTACCAGGGAAGAGGTGGCACGATTCATATTGTTGCCAGAGTGTCCGGCGATCGGCTGGAGCTGATCATCGAGGACAATGGAGCTGCATTCGATCCCACCGCTCATACTGTGGTCTTATCCCAGGCAGACACAAAATACTGTCCCATTGGCGGTCTGGGAATTCATCTCATCAGGAGTTATGTGGATGGGATGTCTTTCGAGTTTAGAGGGGGAAAGAATAGACTCACGCTGGTAAAAAATAGGGATAAATAACGTGCAGCTCCAAAATCAATAGATATATTCGTCGATATGGTTTTCTGCCGGAAATGCACACCAAAATCCAATTTAAAACGATTAAAAGTACCGAATCCAAAATATGAACGATTATTCTCATTTTTCTCTGACGGGCCCGTTTTGAGAGGACGTTCGTTCGCCCCTATCCTTAAATATCGTTCCGTGCAAGAGTGAGTTGAAGAACGGATCGACATGAAACGATCTCCTACTCAAATGAAGTTATAATCAGATGGAGTTCATTAAAATGAAGCATGAAAGATTGTTTGTTGCACTGGCAGTTCTCTGCCTTCTGGTAGGATCGGCTTATGCAGTAGCTAAATTAGTGCCGGCCGTGGTTGACGAGAACAAGTGCATAGGCTGTGGAGCGTGTGTTGAAGAGTGCCCTGCGCCAGCCATATCCTTAAACGACCAGGGTATCGCAGTCGTGGATAAGGAAAAGTGTACTGGGTGCGGAAAATGTGCCAAGTCCTGCCCGGTCGAGGCCATCAGTATCGAATAAAATATCTCGTTTTTTTAGAGCCACGACCTTCATTAATATTTCACATTCTCGGCGCAAAGCAGTCGGCGGGCCTGGGCGCTCGCGCATGAGCAGGCGCTAGAGTGGATGGTGCAGGTCACAAATTCCCGGAGCAGAGCTCGCAAAAGATTCCAAGTTTGAATGTCCGTGGCCATAAGAATTTTATTAAAAAAGCCGATGCGTATCCCATTATCTTGTATCCGCATCTTATCAACATAAACATATCCAGACGGATACGATCGCATCCTATCTCCCTGGGTTGATTGATGTGATCGATGAGATCGAGAAAATGGTACTATCAAGCAATCTCCTGGGGCAGTTGGTTCTCTGTCTGCTTGTTAGTGATATGCGTCGATCCGCTACGGATCCTGTTGCCCGCTATTCAGCAAGAGCAGGCTTATGGACATCCCGGAGAAGATGGTTTGTATTCCCAGGATGGAAAATATCATAGCCATCATGGCGTTGGATGATGCATCCAGTGGTCCGAAGCCTGATACTCCCCAGCCCAGCATGACTTTCAGGCCGAGAATGCCGCCTGTGGCAAGCAAAACCATGCCGATGAAAAGCTCCTTTTCCAAGGAGTGGTAGCTGATCATCTTTTTTATTCTTCCCGGGCGAGAGAGGCCATAAGATGCCCCGAAAGCCTCAAAATAGAGTCCTGCCAGGAGCATCTGATAGCCTATGATTGCCAGCAGGCCGCCCAGTATCAGGGAATGCATCCTTGATCCACCCTGCAGATACACTCCTGCGAACAGGGTCAGCCCAAAAAGAAAGGCCAAAAGTCCGGGAACGAGAAGAAACGGCACAGGCCTGTAGAGCATCATGAAGCGCACATGCCGCCATCCATCGGTTACGGAATTAAGCTTGGACAATCCTTTGCGAGGTGAGTAGGTAATGGGAACTTCTGCAACTCTCAGATCTTTGCAGACCGCCTCGATGAGCATCTCAGAGGCGAACTCCATGCCTCCCGACCTGAGATTCAGTTTTCTTAGGGCATCCTTCCTAATGGCACGAAGGCCACAGTGGGCATCAGAAATACGGCTGGAAAAGAGCGTGTTCAAAAGCCAGGTTAGAACCGGATTTCCAATATAACGGTGAAGTGCAGGCATGGCGCCTGGTAGAATTACTCCCTTGAGACGCGACCCAATAACCATATCATAATTGCCGCTTTGCAGGATCGCGATCATATCTGGTATGGCTTTGGGATCATAGGTCAGATCACCGTCCATGAGAACTATGTATTCGCCTTCCGCCTGCGCAAGTCCGGCCAGGTAGGCATTTCCGTATCCCATATTTTTGGGCTTGATAACCTTTGCTCCGCATGATTTGGCAATTGCGGCCGTCTCATCGTTCGAGCTGTCTGCCACCAGGATCTCTTCCAAAAGGCCCATATCTCTGAAGACCTGCTGGGCCCTTTGGATGCATTCGCAGATCGTCTCCGCCTCGTTTCTGGTGGGGATGATCAGGCTTATTTGGGGCACATCACTTAGCGTTGTGGTTTTATCTGTTAAGCTTTTCCTTCAATTTCAAAGGGTCTCCGGTTCGACCTCGTGCTTAAAAGACAGCCTGACCTTGGCCCGGAACTGCACTATCTTGCCATCGACAAGCTTTGTGTCCATCTCCACCACCTCGGCGATCCTCATGTTTGTCAGCATCCCTTCTGCCTTGTCTATGGCATTGCTGACCGCTTCTTCCCAGTCTTTGCCTGAGGTTCCCACCAGTTCGATGAAATTATAGACGCTGCTGCCAATTGCGCTGTCCATATATTATAATGGTCGTTTCTCCTTGATATAATTTTTCAGGATCGACCATCTGTTTTAAACAGCAAACAGTCATTGACCTGCCTGCAAAAGAGGTTGCAACTGATGAACCGTGACAAAGTCCAAAAGTGCATAGAAGAGCGGTATCCTGGTTTCACGGTAAAGAGCAAAAAGACAGTCTTCTGCCGAAACTCCCGGATCTTTATGCTGGATCTCTGCAAGGGGAAAATTCAGGAAAAAATTGTGGTCAAGATCTCTCGCAACTATCAACCACGCGAAGTAGCTATCGAGTTTTCCAACTTATCACGCTTTTACAATGGCTGTAAATATGAAGCAGTATCCTCTCCAAAGCCCCTCTTTGTAGATGCAGAGAATGGAATTCTGGCCATGAGCTACGTGCAGGGCGTAAATCTTGCTCACATGCTGCATGAGATCAGGCCGGTGAGCCGGCAATACCTTATCAGTGCCGCAGATCTTTCTGGAATCGCTTTGGCAAAATTTCATACATTGTTTCGCCGTGGGGAGGATGAGCCCGTCACCATCGACACCAATGCGCGCGAGGACGATATCAACCAGTTTCTTTCTGAAAGCCGGGATCGGATGGACGGGTGCAATCTCAAAACCATGGTCACGCCGTTCTTCGATTTCACATCATGGAATATCATCATAAAAAATAATTGCATTGAGGATGGTCAATCGAAAAGCATGGTCCTTTATCTCATTGACTTTCCAAGGGTTGATTATGTCTGTACTCCTCATCTGGATCTGGCCCGGTTCAGATTCGGTCTGGAGCTGATCAAGCAGTTCCCTCCTGCCAAGTTCTTTGGACTGAATCGCTGGGATGTAGATTCTCTTTACGATCGATTTTTGAGCAGCTATTGTCGCGAGATGCATATTGCTTTGAGCCAGGACGACCTATGGCTCATTTCTCGCGCCAGGTTGGCAAACATAAGGCGGTCCCAGGATCTAACGCGCAAAGGCCGGTGCGGCCTACAGCCCAAGCTGGAGCAGGCATATCTTCAGACCTTCAGCCGGCAGTGGCTGGATCAAGGAGATGTCTTTTCTAAGTGGCCGAGAATGGGCCGGGCGGAAAAAGCCTGAAAAAAGGATGGATATTCTATTCCGCTTTTTCCTCTTTTGGCTCCTCTGGCATTTTCGTTGTCGCCTCTGGCTCTTCTTTCTTTGCTTGCTTCTTGGGGCCTCTGCCCATGGCCAGCAGGGACGCCTTGGCCTGAATTCTGGCCAGCGGGTAATCGTCCTTAGCCACTTTCTCCAGGGCCGCAATGGCACTGTTGTCCTTCAGCTCCCCAACGATCCAGGCGGCACCTGCGCGCACATCTTTGTCTGCATCGGAGAGTGCCTGGATTATGCGTTCTGAAGCCTGTTTTCCATAGGCGGAGATGGCCACCATGGCATTGCTCTTGACCAGATACTCTTCGTCCTTGAGGGCCTCGATGAGGGCCTCCAAAGACTCAGAGATCTCGCGTTTGGAGAGGAGTATGATGGCGTTGGAGCGTACCAGCATGTGCTTGTCTTTGGTAGCTGCGATCAGCTTCTCCGTGGACCAGCTGGGATCCGGGAGCACCGCGGGCATGGAAGGCTCCTGTGCACCACAGGTGGGACAGGCTTCCTCCACCATAGAACGGGTGACGATGGGTTCGGCCTTATCCTCGGTTTTCTTCTCTTCTGTCGATATTTCGTCTGCTTTCTTTTCTTCTTCCATGCCTCTTTCTTTGCTTCTATTCTACTTCAGCTTTTCCTAAGGCGAATGCTTTCTTATTCGCTTCCAGGAACCTGGGCGGCACCACAAGGGAAAGAGCCTGCAAAATCAGCTCCTCGGAGAGTGGAATATAGCCGGCAAGGGCGCCCAGCATTACTACGTTCATAGCCTGAGCCGTACCCGCTCTTTCAGCCAGAGCTATGGCGTCCATGGCGGTCACCTTACTGCATTGCGCTTCTAGCGGGGCGAGAATATCTTGCAGTGGCGGGTACTCGGCCTGGCCGCAGGTCACTGTAGAAGGCAGGACCGGTCTGGTGTTGACCAGCACGACTCCCGCAGGCGAGAGGAAGTGAGCGAAGCGCAGGGCTTCCACCGGTTCTAATGCCAACAGTACATCCGCCCCGCCCGGGGCGACCATGGGAGAAAAGCGGCATCCTATTCGAGTGTGATTGATCACGCTGCCTCCTCTCTGGGCCATGCCGTGCGTCTCAGCTCCACATACGGGTATTCCTGCCATTACCGCTGCTCTACCGATCACATCGGAGATCATTATGACTCCCTGGCCTCCCACACCGACTATCACCAGGTCGCAAACAGACGTCCTCATTTTGCCACCTCCGAAATGACAGAGGCGGGGCAGATCGCGGCGCATACCCCGCAGCCGGAGCATAGTTCATTGATCCTGGCCTTATCATTCTCGAATTCTATGGCCGGGCAGCCGAAGTCGATGCAGATCTTGCACCCTTTACACTCCTCCCCTACCTGGAAAGGCTTGGGGCGGGAATTGCTGCGGCGAGCTTTGATGACGCAGGGCTGACGGGCGATGATCACAGACAGGCCCGGATAATCCTTAGCCCTCTGAAAGCTCTCAAGAGTATCATCCAGGTGGTAGGGATCGACCGTCTCCACCAGTCCCGCGCCCAAAGCTTTGGCCAGAGCTTCGATTGATACTTGGACCGTTGCCTCTCCGGTGGCCGTCATGCCCGTGCTCGGATTAGGCTGATGGCCGGTCATGGCCGTGGTAGAGTTGTCGAGAATGGTCACGGTGATCCTGGCTTTGTTGTAGGCGGCATTGAGTAGGCCGGTCATGCCTCCATGCAGAAAGGTCGAGTCGCCCAGGCTGCAGCATATGCCTTCATTCTCCCCGCCGAAGCGAATGCCGCTGGCCAGAGTGATGCTTGCTCCCATGCACAGGCACGTGTCCACAGTTCCCATGCCGACCGCCATGGTGTAGCAGCCGATGTCGCTGGGGTAGATTGCATTCTTGCCGAAGACCTTTCGCATGGCGTAATAGGTGGCCCGGTGGCTACAGCCTGCACATAGCGATGGGGGCCGGGGCGGCAAAATGCTCACCGCGGGACTATGCAAAGTCTCCCGCTCTGCCTTGCCAAGCATGCGAGCAATGGCATTTCTCACCTGCAAATAGTCCAGCTCGCCATCGCGGGGGATGAATCCCGCTTTTCCCAGGATCTCCACATTGGGATTGACCGTTCTGGCCAACATCTGCACCTGCTCTTCTACCACCGGCTCCAGCTCTTCTATTACCATCACCCTGGAGACGTGCTCAAGCATGCTGCTGATCAATTTTGTGGGCAGAGGATAGGCTCCGATGCAGAGGGATGAGAGGTCTTCATCCAGCTCAAGGGCAGCTTCCTCTGCATACAGGCCCGCGATTCCTGAGGCGATGATGCCCACATTGCCATGCAGAGCGAGCCTGTTCCAGGGCGCGCTTTCCAGCGCCTCTTCAATAGCGGCCTGTTTGGCCAATAGCTCGCGATGAAGCGGCCGGGCATGGATGGGCAGGGCCACTCGTCGCGCAGGATTCTTGATGAACCGGCCCAGTCCGCCGCTGGCTGCGGCCACGCCGATCTCTACGTCCTCTCTGGCGTGAGATACGCGCGTGGTGGGCCTGAGCATGACCGGGATATTGAATTTCTCTGAGAGTTCAAAGGCAAAAACAGCCATCTCCTTTGCCTCCTCCGGATTTTTCGGGTCCAGGCAGGGTATGCCGGCAAACTGGGCAAAGCGTCTCGAGTCCTGCTCATTTTGCGATGAATGGCAATTGGGATCATCGGCACAGATCACGACCAGTCCCGCACCTACGCCCAGATAGGCAAGGGTCATAAAGGGGTCTGCGGCCACATTCAAACCCACGTGCTTCATTGTGGCCGCGGCGCGCCGGCCTGTCCAGGAGGCTCCTGCTGCCACCTCCAGAGCAACTTTTTCGTTCACGGACCATTCCACATGTGGCGGACTCTCACCCTTGAGATTTACCAGTGTTTCGATGATCTCTGAGGAGGGTGTGCCGGGATAACCGGCGACGAGCCCAACACCTGCCTCCAGGAGGCCTCTGGCAATTGCTGCGTTTCCGAGAAGATATTCTCTCACAAATAACCATCTCTTTAATATCAGAATAATGGCCTCTTCACTCTGATAACCGTTTGGATACAAATCTAATTAAGCCAACACCGCTCGCATCTTCTGCAATGTCAAAGTGGCAAGAAGATTCCGTGGGATCGATTTACAATTACCTAACGCCTGGCTGCCGCATCTGCAGGCAGGGGGCGGGCCTGGTGCTATTCGTCACCGGCGAGTGTGGACGCAGCTGTTTCTACTGTCCGCTGTCCGAGGAGCGGCGGGGCCGCGATCTGGTCTTTGCCGATGAAATGCCTGTGCAGGAAATAGATGATATCCTGGCGGAGGCCTGCGCCATCGACGCCTTGGGCACAGGAATCACGGGTGGCGAGCCGCTTTTGAAATTGGACTATGTCCTGGAGTGCATCCGGGCTTTGAAACGTGCGCGTGGGCAGTCGCATCACATCCATCTTTATACCGGCCTTCTTCCCGGTCGCGAGGTCTTAGAGCGGCTGAAGCAGGCCGGCCTGGACGAGATCCGCTTTCATCCACCGATCTCTGAATGGTCTCATCCCATAGGGCTGAAGGAGGCCCTGCGGCAGGCAAAAGCCCTGGGCCTGATTGCGGGCGTAGAGATACCTTCTATTAAGCAGGCTCCCGCAATAATCGAGGCGGTAAGGGATGCTGATGCTTTTTTGAACTTAAACGAGCTGGAGTTCTCCGATACCAACTATGCAGGCCTCGCCACAGCCGGCTATTTGCCGGAGGATCTTGGCTGCGGAGCAATAGGGAGCGAAGAGGTCGCCAGGGAGCATTTCCTGAACGAGGACATAAATGTGCACTTTTGCCCCTCCCGCTTCAAGGATGCGGTGCAGCTCAAAGAGAGACTCTTGCGCCGGGCGAATCGAACGGCGCGGCCCTTTGATTTTGTGAGCGAGGAGGGCACCATAATTCACGGCATAATCGAGGGCGATCTCCAGGCAGCTTTGCAGATTATTGGGGATCTGGCGGTTCCCGAAGATATGTACTCCTGCAAAGTGGGGCGGATAGAAATCGCCGCCCCTATCCTGGAGGATATAACCGAAGAGCTAAAAAGTGCCTCATGTATTCTCAGTATAATTGAGAAGTATCCCTTTGAGGATGGACTGGTCGTAGAGAGAATACCTTTATAATCCTTAAATTCATTGCTTGAAGGCGGTGATTTTGCCGGATGGAAAGCGCTGAAGAACGAATCCAGGAGAGGCTCAGAAATTATCTTAAACGGGACGGAATAGGAATTCGGAAGGCTGTCTTAAAGCTGTTTTTGAGCGATGGAGCTTACACCACTGAGGACGTCTTCACCTACCTCGCGAAGGAGGGTTTTGACGTCAGCTATCGGGGAGTTTCGGCCATGGTGGGGCTCATGAACACTCGCCTGGGCATTCTGAGCATTGACGTTTCCGGGGACCATAACGTCTATTCCCTTAAGGGAGATCACAAGGGTGTTGTGAGGTCGGTTCTGGAAAATTATTGAAATATCAGTTGGGCGGCTCGCCTCTTTTCATTCTTTTCATGTACTTGCTTAGCACAAGGTCCGCCATCATGTTTATGCCCGTCAGGGCGGCGTGAACCGCCGGTCCCGCTGTCATCCTCTCTCTATAGAGGCGGTGCAGTTTCTTTAGATGCCGCAGGTTATACTCCAGGCATAATCCGACCAGCTGCCAGTGCTCGGGCAGGGCATCCTCTTTGGCAAAGCCTTTTCTTCCTCCCAGCTTCGTATCGGCGATTGTGGTGAAAAAGAGGGGCAGCATGAGCCCGGTGTAATCCATAAGAGACTCCACCAGCTCAGTGGTCTTTATGACATCCTCTGCCGTCTCTCCCGGCAGACCCAGGACCAGGCTGGCCACAGGCAGCCAGGACTCTTCTGCGAAGAGACGGTAACAATCCCTTACAATTTCAGGCCAATTGTCGATCTTCGCGGGCCGCGCTTTATTCGGCATATGCATCTTCAGGATGCGGCAGCTTCCTGTCTCGATGCCGATCCAGGCCGACATGTGATTCTGATCCGAGCCCACGCCTACTATCTGTGATACCCTGCGCAAGAGTCCCTGGTTTTGATGAACTGAAGCCAGGCTCAGATGTGAGACATCAATGGTCTTCGGCCCGAGCTGCTTTACTGCGGATACCAGTTCCAGTATCTTCTTTTCGTCAGGTATGCCGTCGCGGTAACCGTAGGAGAAGACATCCTCGCTGTGCAGGATGATGTCCTTCTGGCCGCCTGCCAGGTTCATCCGTACGTCTTCCAGGATATTTTCGACAGGCCGGTGGCGCAAGGTGCGCATGGCAGGCGAGCAGAAGGCGCAGCCTCGCCAGCAGCCCCTACCTATCTCCACAATGCCGCCGATGGTCGCCCCGCGATTGACGGGAATTGCCTCTCCCTGGACTGCTCTTCCCCGGATAACGGGCGGGACGCTCTCTTTGCCAATGATCTTTCTGCATATCTCTGGAAAATCGCTTTCTCCTTCGCCCAGGTAAATGTGGTCCACGCCCACATCTTCGCCCATCACCTCCCAGGCGCCGTTGCCACCTACTACTACCTTTGGCCTGTGCTCTCTAATGAGCGGATGGCGCACCAGTTCCAGAAACTTGGAGCGGTTGAAGGGCGGTCCCCGGCCGATGATATCTTCGATCTCCCGCACGGCAATCTTCCCCATGGGATCATCATGAGTTATGCCTATGACCTTCGTCTGCGGTCCGATGGCCTGGTTCAGATGATCGGGATGGGCCACCATTACATCCTCTCGGGAGAAGCCTGCTTCCAGCAATGCCGCTTCTACTTTTCGCATGCCGCAAGGGGCGATCTCTGCCGAGCCGTCCTTAGCGGCAGGCACGGGCGGGCAGAAGAATTTATGAAATATCCAGTCAGGCAAAGCCGCCCTGGGCATTATGGCGGCAAATCCGAGCATCACTCCGCCGTGATAGCTGCTCATCATGGTGGTGTCGCTGGTGAGAACGATTCTCTTGCCAGGCATCTGTGACATAGGCTCTTGTCCATTTCAGTTAAGGCAGATAACGTTGTTGGACAGGAAAAGCCCAACAAGTTTTTATCGGATTGCCGACTTTCGGGACATTCGTGCAAGAGAAGTCGTTAGCGGATATCAACGAACGCATTCGCGACGGGAGCGCCCGCGTCGTAACGGCAGAGGAGATGCCTGACATCGTGGACGAGCTGGGCCTTGCCGGAGCCGTGCGCGAGGTGGATGTAGTAACCACTGGAACCTTTGGAGCCATGTGCTCCTCGGGTGTATTTCTCAATCTGGGCCATAGCGACCCGCCCATAAAAATTTCCAAAGCTCTGCTAAACAAAGTAGAAGCCTACGGTGGAGTTGCTGCTGTCGATCTATTCTTAGGCGCGACGCAGCCCTCCGAGGATCGAGGAATAGAGTACGGCGGAGCGCACGTCATGGAAGATCTTATTTCGGGAAAGCAGATAGAGGTAGACGCATATGGTGCGGGCACGGACTGCTATCCACAGATGGAGCTGGAGACCAGCCTGCGTCTGGAGGATTTCAATCAGGCCATCATGGTCAATCCCCGCAATGCTTACCAGCGCTACAATGCGGCCACCAATTCCTCCGACCGTACCATGCATACTTACATGGGTACACTGCTTCCTCGCTTTGGTAATATTCACTACAGCGGCTCGGGTGTTCTCTCCCCGCTATCCAATGATCCGAGCTTCGATTACATTGGAGTCGGTACGCGCATCTTTCTGGCAGGAGCGCAGGGCTACGTTATGGGATCGGGCACGCAGCATAATCCTCAGAATAATTTCTCCACACTCATGGTCACGGGCGACATGAAAAAGATGAATAATCGCTTTCTCAGAGCGGCGACATTTCATAAATACGGCCCCAGTCTATACCTCGGGATTGGTATTCCCATACCCATCCTTAATGAGAAGCTGGCCAAGAGTACAGCCGTGCGGGATAGGGACATCACCGTTCCTGTGATGGACTACGGCATCGCTCGCCGGGATCGGCCGTCTTTGAAGATGGTAAGCTACGAAGATCTGAAGTCAGGAATCATCGAGATTAATGGGAAAGAGGTCTCTACCTCCTCACTCTCCAGTTTCCATGTAGCCAGGGAAGTGGCTCTCACTTTAAAGCAGCAGGTGGAGAATGGCGAGTTTCTGCTAAGCTGTGCCGTGGAGCCCTTGTCCCGTGTGGGCAGCTCCCGGCCCATGAAGCAGACCAAGGAATCGCCAAACGTGGGCGACGTAATGAGTCGCGACGTGGTCACGGTTCGAGAGGACATCGGGGTAGAGGAAGCGGCCAGGCTGATTGTGAGCGGCAGCTTCGATCACCTGCCGGTGATCTCCAGAGACGGACGGCTGATGGGTATAATCACCGCCTGGGATATATCCAAGGCAGTGGCGGGTGGTAAACCCTCTCGCATTGGAGATATCATGACTCGAAGGGTTTATTCCGTTAACGCAGATGAGCCCATTGAACTCGCGGCTCGCACCTTTGATACGCACAGCATCTCGGCAATGCCGGTTGTGGACAGAGACAATAAGGTAATTGGAATGATCACCAGCAATCACCTTTCCCGGCTCTTTGCGCGGAGGCGATAGAGCATGAAACTCATGCTGCATGTAGCTCCTGGCATTGTGCGTTATCCTGTCATAGCCTCAGTCATCCTGGAGACCGGTGTTCTGGTGAATATCGAGAGAGCCAGCATCGATGCTGTGAGCGGAGAGATCGTCCTGGAAGTGCCCCAGGACAAGTGTTTGATGGTAAAGGAGGCATTCGAGAGGCGCGGGGTAAAGGTCATGCCCCTGGAGATTCCCGTCATCAGAGATGAGAATGAGTGCGTGCATTGCGGAGCGTGTGTTTCCATATGTCCGACGAGCACATTTCGTTTCGAGGATTGGAGGGTCGTGGCCGATTCAGGCAAGTGCATTCAGTGTGGAGCCTGCATCGTGGGCTGTCCTCAGCGTGCTTTGAAGCTGGTCTTGAAGTAGCTCTTTGTGGGGGCCCGTCCAATTTTTGTCACTTAATTTTTTTGTTTGCCATGATTAAGTACTTATAGCAGATATTTAATAGACTAACGAATCTGTGCAGATGATGGTTTTTGATTGGCCGCAACTTTTAGTAAAAAATTTTAAATTAAGTAATTTGCCTAAACTCAATTAACATTCTAATTATATAACTAAATTCGTTTTTGATCGTCTCTATACTCGACAAACGACGATGGTTGTTATTAATAATGCCAATACACTTGATCTTATTTTATCATTTAACGTAAATTGTAATACTCAATTTGTTGCCGATTTATTAAAATATACATTAATCTCATCTAGTTATTAACATAACAATCGAAAGAAATGGCAACTTATATATGTGTGGACAGTTAATACACAGAATATAGGTTAGTGGTGTATATTTTAGCGGTTGTAGGGGGAAGATATGATATTTAATACTTATCCGCTATGTGATATGGAAAGGCAATTGTCCCTATATTATGATAATATTTTATCAAAATATTCCATATCAGCATGCGTGAAATTATCAATTCACTCATTTTTACATATTATATTAGTTGACTCTGTTACTAAAGGTGGACAAGATGACTGATGACGGCAACGTTTTCTCTCTGGGCATCTTGGCCGATACCCTTTGCCAGCCGGGAGGCTACGAGCCAAAGCGGCTGCGTAGCATATCTAGCCAGGGGTATGATCTCGTTTCTCCCTTCATTGAGGCCATACTCTCCTCCGATGAGGATCAGATGCAAAAGAGGCTTGCCGGGCTGGCTGATTATCTCTGCGGCAATAGCAACTCATCAGCCTGGTTTAACCTGGGTCGTCTGGCTGCCAGTCTATTTTTTCGCCGCGCAGCGGAGGAGTATTTTGAGAAGAGCGCCCGTCTGGCTCAGGCGCAGGGAGACGGTGAGGGGGAGGCGCAGGCCTGGTTATCTTTGGGCATCCTCTACCGTGATGATGAAAACTGGGATCAAGCCCGTCTGTTCTATGAAAAAGCCTTGCAGGCCCTTGATGATGGCAAGAGCTCGCCTCTAATGTGCTCCATCCTGATAAATTTAGGCAGGGCCGGTTGTCGGCAAGGAGATCTCTCGAAAGCGGAGCAGTGCTATTCCAGGGCGCTTCGTTTGCTCGATGGCGATGATCATCCCGGTCGGGCCGATGTGCTCTACAGCCTGGGAGAGCTTTGCCAGATAAGGGCCAACTATGCCGGGGCGGAGGACTGCTATCAGAAGAGCTTCTCCGATGGGGAGAAGGCCGGTGACCGGCGGGCAATGGCGGCATCGCTTGCAGCACTGGCATCAGTCTATCAGTTCACCGGGGCGACAAATAATGTGGAAAGCTGCCTGGAAAAAGCCCGGTACCATCTGCAAGACATCGGCGACGAGATCGGTGCAGCAAGGATGCGCTTTCAATTGGCGGATTTCTTTTTCATGGAAGGCAGGCTCAAAGAAGCTGTAGACCATTATGAAAAGAGCCTGCCGACTTTAGAAGAAGGTGACATACTCCTGGCCGCTCGCGCTCAGAGTCGCATGGGGCAATGCTTCCTGGATTTGGGCGACTATGCCCTTGCAGAGGACAATTTAGAGAAGGCCAGAGAGATCATGCAGGGTCAGGGCGACCTATGCAGCGTTGCTGATCTTCTCATATTGCTTGCTGGCAATTATTGCAGGCAGAATCGGCTTGATGAGGCTTTGCAATGCTCCCGGCAATGCCTGGAGATCAGAGAGCAGCAAAATGACCCGCACGCAATTGCCGATGCATACAGTTGCATGGGACAGATTTATGCCGACCGGCGCGAATACAGCTCGGGAAAAGTCTGCTTTCAGAAGGCTGTAGATCTGTTAATGCCGAGCGGAAAATGCATGCCCGCGGCTGAGGCGCTCTCCAATTTGGGAAGCTTATGCCATCTGAATGGGGATCTGGAGGATGCCTTAGACTGCTATATCCGCGCTTTAGATGTCTTCCGGGAACTGGGCAATGAGCAGGGTCAGTCCCAGACCCGGGCTAATCTGGGTCTTATCTACCAGAGCAAAGGAGAGTTCTCTCTTGCCGAGGATTATCTGCAAAAAAGCCTGGCGGCCAGAGATGGGGCAGATGTGGCTGGAGGGGCAGGCATCAAGCTCTCCCTGGGTCTGACCGCTCAGTGTAAGGGCGACTGGGATAATGCTCTGGACTATTTTGAGGAGGCAGCCCAGGCTTTTGAAGATCTGGGAGATCTTCATGGTTTTTCTCTGGCGCAAAACAATCTGGGAAATCTTCACTCGGATCGGGGAGACATCCGCAAGGCTATTTTATGCTATAACTTGAGTCTGGATGCCAAGCGTGCTCAAAATGATCTGCACG